>DAHVRW010000012.1 GCA_027322215.1 Marinimicrobium sp. | reverse complement strand
GGGCAAATTTTCGAGTGGGTTTCCCCCAGTGAGGGACGCAAGCGCTGGCGAGACATTTCCAGCAGCCCGAACCGGGAAATGCGGCCCACCTGCACACGGGCGCGGTCCATGCTGAGGGCGTCGCGCATGCGGTTTTCAACTTCGCGCTGGTTACGCACCGGCTGCATGTCGATAAAGTCGATGACGATCAGACCACCCATATCCCGCAAGCGCAGCTGACGGGCAATTTCATCGGCCGCTTCCAGGTTGGTTTGCAGGGCGGTTTCTTCGATGTCGCTGCCTTTGGTGGCGCGGGAGGAGTTAATGTCGATGGACACCAGCGCCTCGGTGACATCCATGACGATGGAACCACCAGAGGGAAGTTTAACTTCACGCTGGAAGGCGGTTTCGATTTGGCTTTCGATCTGGTAACGATTGAACAGCGGGATGTCGTCCTGATACAGCTTAACTTTGCTGCCGAAGTTGGGCATGACCTGTTGGATGAAGCCCGAGGCCAAGTCGTAAGCCTCTTGGTTGTCCACGATTACTTCGCCGACATCTTCGCGCAAATAATCGCGAATCGCACGGATAATAACGTTACTTTCCTGGAACAGAAAATTAGGTGCTTTGGAACTTTGTGCAGCCTGGTCAATGGACTCCCACAGCTGCATGAGGTAGTTGAGATCCCATTGCAGCTCTTCGGTGCTGCGTCCAACACCAGCGGTGCGAATAATGATACCCATGCCAGAGGGGACTTCGACACCCGCCAGCGCCTCTTTTAGCTCCGCCCGGTCCTCGCCCTCGATACGGCGGGAAATGCCCCCGGCCCGGGGATTGTTGGGCATCAGCACCAGGTAGCGGCCGGCCAGGCTGATGAAGGTGGTAAGGGCAGCGCCTTTGTTGCCGCGCTCTTCTTTATCCACCTGTACGATGACTTCGGTCCCTTCTTTGACCACATCTCTAATTTTGACGCGGCCCTCAATCTCATTGGGTTGTTTGGCAAAGTACTCGCGGGAGATTTCTTTTAGGGGAAGGAAGCCATGTCGCTCAGCGCCGTAGTCGACGAATGCTGCTTCGAGACTCGGCTCTACACGGGTAATGCGACCTTTGTAGATGTTGGCTTTTTTCTGCTCGCGATTGCGATTTTCAATATCCAGGTCGTACAGCCATTGGCCGTCGACCAGAGCGACGCGCAACTCTTCGGGTTGAGTTGCATTGATGAGCATTCTTTTCATGCGTTACCTAAATTTTGTTAGTCGGGCGCAGGGCGAACGAATAACCAAGGTCAACGCTGTCGTGTTTTAGGCAACCAAAAAAAGCGCCGTAACGAACCGTTCGTCAGGCGCGTGGTTGAGGGTAGATGAATCAATCCCCGGGGGAATGCGGCGGGCTCGCGATGTGGTGCGAAGCGCCGTGCCGGGCCTGGGTGTGAAAGCGGGACTCATCTGCTCCATTAAACTCTCTGTTGGGGTTGGGCTGAACAAATCAGCTTCTGCCTATTCCGGTCGGTTCTATTGGCTGGTGGCTGGGGTCTGTGGCGAGTCAAGAGCGGGACATCCATTGGTTCGGTGTCGGGGCTCATTGATTTCGTGGGCTTATTTTCACTACCGACTTTATCGCTACCGAGTAATTTGCCTGGGGCAAGTCTTTCGCATCGATAGTAATGTCGGTTTAACCGTCTTGCCTGTTCAGTCAGGTAGGGACGGTGGCCCAATTCAGAATCCATCCAACAACGTAGAATTCAGAGTTCTACAAAAACACGTACAGTTTTAACAATGGCTATTGCACACTTTGCGCAATGGTCACCGGTGCCCGCAGGTTCTGATCACTCTTGCGGTAGCACCATTTATCAGTTTCAGTAAGTTACGCCGGTGCGACTTAGTTTACGCAGCTCCTGGCGGCTTGTTCTTGCTGGCAGCGGTATTGTCCTGGTGACACGCCTGTAAATGCGCTGTCCGGAAACCGGTTTTATCCAGCAAATCGCAATGTACCAGCATTTACACCCTCCTGCAATCGCCAATCCAGCGCCAGCCGGGCCCTCGCGGCACGAAAGCCACCGGCGGGGACGTATTTACGTTATTATATCTGCCATGAGTGAACAGTCCCCATCTTTAGTCCCGCCGCCCAGTACCCAGCAGGTTCAATGGCTGACCATCAGTGATGAACAGGCCGGGCAACGGATAGATAACTTTCTTATGGCGCGACTGAAAGGCGTGCCCAAAGCCCGGGTCTACAACATTTTGCGCAAGGGCGAGGTGCGGGTAAATAAAGGGCGCATCAAACCGGATTACCGGCTCCAGCCTGGTGATCTGTTACGAATTCCTCCCGTGCGGGTGGCCCAGCGCCCAGCGCCAGGTAAGCCCAGTAATCAATTGATCCGTACGCTGGAAAACAGCGTGCTGTTCGAAAATGACGGATTATTGGTGATTAACAAGCCGCCGGGCTTGGCGGTGCATGGCGGCAGTGGGGTCAGTCTAGGATTGATTGAGGTGTTGCGCTTGATGCGCCCGGAGGCCCGTTATTTGGAGCTGGTACACCGGCTGGACCGCGGCACGTCGGGCTGCATTATGGTGGCAAAAAAACGGAGTTATCTGCGTCACCTACAGGCCGCTCTACGGCATAAGCGGGGCGTGCGCAAAGTGTACCAAGCGCTGGTGCTGGGCCAATGGCCGGCCGAGCGTCAGCGGATTGATGCTCCTTTGTTGAAGCTCGAGAGCAATAACGGCAAAGAGCGCATTGTGAAAGTTCACCCAGAGGGGAAACCGAGCCTGACGGAGTTCCGCGTTTTGCAGGCTTATACCGATTACACGCTGATGGAGGCGCGGCCGTTGACGGGGCGCACCCACCAAATACGCGTGCATGCCCAGTACGCCGGACACAGTTTGGCGGGGGATGAGCGATACGGCGATGATCAGGCCAATGAGCGCCTGCGAAAGCTCGGTATGCGCCGGCTGTTTCTGCACGCGGCTGAATTGGGGTTTTATTTGCCAGACGAGTCCGAGCTTACCGTGGTGCGGGCGCCGCTGAGTGAGGATTTAACCGCAGCTCTCGCGCTATTGCGCTGATCTGTCGGAGCTGTTGAACGAGTTAGAAAGAGGTTTAAAAACGTTTTGTTGTTTATATTTGATTGGGACGGCACGCTGAGCGACTCCACAGGCCTTATTACCCGAGCGATGCAGCAGGCAGCCCAAGATTTAGGCTGGCAGCCGCCAGAAGATGATCAGATACACGATATTATCGGCTTGGGCATGCCCGAAGCGCTGGCTCGCTTGTTTCCCGAACGCAGCACAGAGGCGCACCAGGCGATGCGGGAGCGCTATGCGGTACGCTACCTGGCGGCAGAGCAATTGGGACTCCCACAACTGTTTCCCCAGGTAATGGAAACGCTCACCCATCTGCGCGATCAGGGGTATCGGCTGGCCATTGCCACGGGCAAGAGTCGCTTGGGGCTGGATCGGGTGCTCAAGGCAATGAAGCTTGAGGGGTTTTTTCATGCCTCCCGGTGCGCTGATGAGACTGCCTCGAAGCCCCACCCACGGATGCTGCGGGAGCTGTTGGAGCACTTCCGCACTGGCGCGCAGGAGGCGGTGATGATTGGTGACACGGAGTACGATATGGATATGGGGCTCAGAGTTGAAATGCCTCGCATCGCGGTCAGTTACGGCGCTCATCACATTGACCGGCTGAAACCTTTTGAGCCGGAGCTGTGCATGGACAATTTTAGCGAACTGTTGACGTGGCACCGATTATAGAGCCGGCGGTAGAGGTCTCGTTCCGCGGTTCTTAGGGCTGGCAGGGCTGGATAGACGGATCCAGGGGATCCACTCCTTCACGGTGGAGCAGATCGGTCAACGCGATGAGCGGCAGGCCGATCAGCGCGTTCGGATCTTCGCCTTCCAGGCGCTCAAATAAACAGATACCCAAGCCTTCCGCTTTAAAGCTGCCCGCGCAGTCGTAGGGTTGTTCCTTCTTTAAATAAGCGCTCACCTGGCTCTGAGAGAGGGTTCGAAAATGAACCCGAAAGGGCTCGCAGTGCACCTGCGCGGAGCCGGTGCCGCTGTTGAGCAGACAGAGACCCGTGAAAAATTCCACACTTCGCCCGCTGGCGGCCAGCAGTTGCTTTTGGGCGGGCTCGAAGCTTCCGGGTTTTCCCAATATTTCACCATCCAGCACCGCCACTTGGTCGGAGCCGATGATCAATGCGTCGGGGTACTGCGGAGCCAGAGCCTTAGCTTTTGCCAAAGCGAGCCGCTGTACCAGTGTTTCCGGCGCTTCGTTCGGCTTCAGGCTCTCGTCAATCCCAGGAGCTTGCCAGCGGAACGGCAGCCCCAGGCGTTCGAGAATCTGGCGCCGATAGGGCGAGCTGGACGCGAGAACAAGAGGCTGCATGGCTAGGAGCTCCTAAAATGTGGGCGAAATCCGGGGATTTTACCCGAATCCGGCGCCAGCGTGCGTCAACCGGCGCTGTAACTGGTTTTTTCCTTTGACAGAAGCAGACCATATCCCTATTATTGCGCGCCTATGTTTGCAGCGCCTTCAGATCAGCCTTTACCGCGCTTAGGTAACCCGCGTAAATTTGCGCAGCAAGGGGTTCGCCTGAGTGGTCAGGTACCGCTCTCAGCGCTTGAGCGCCTCGGAGAGGCCCTCGTGACGAACGAAGGTCAGGCCGAAGTGGCGCTGGCCTTTGGCATTAGCGAGGAGCGCAAGCTGGTTGTTCGGGGTCGGGTCGGTGCCGAATTGGTGCTTACCTGTCAGCGTTGTCTGGGCCCGGTTACTGTGCCCATTGACGCCGACATCGCGTTGGCGATTGTGCCCGACGAGGCGACAGCCAAGAATCTGCCTAGCGAGCTGGACCCGTGGCTGGTAGCAGAAGAAGAAATTAATGCCGACCTCTATGCAATGGTGGAGGACGAGCTGTTATTAAATTTGCCGGCGGTGGCTTACCATTCGGAGCTTTGCATCGATCCAGAGACCCTGAGTATCGGCAAACCCGAAACAGCATCGCAGGACAAAGCAAACCCGTTTCAGGTTCTGGAGCAACTAAAGGGCACGCCGAAGAAATAAATGCACAGCCCGTGCATTGAACGAGGCGCCCCGGCTTCAGTTGTTATGTAAATAGGAGAACACCATGGCCGTTCAAAAAAACCGTAAGACCCGCTCTAAGCGCGGTATGCGTCGTGCACACGATGCGCTGACTGGGCCGACGCTGTCCACGGATCCCACTACGGGTGAAAAACACCTGCGTCACCATGTGACCGCCGACGGTTTTTACCGCGGCCGTAAGGTGGTAGACGTCAATAGCGACGATTAACGCGTTCCGTCATCAATTCGAGCCGCTTGATTGGCAATGATTCGGATAGCGGTAGATGCTATGAGCGGGGACTTAGGTCCCCGCGTTGCTATTTTGGCAGCGCTTCAGTTGGCAAGAGTACACGCCGAGCTTGAACTTATCCTGGTGGGAGATCGAGCGCAGCTTGAGGCTCTGTTGCCCTCTCAATATCCCTCCACGATCAAAATTCATCATGCGGCCGATGTGGTTGCCATGACCGACGATCCGCGCACCGCATTGCGGCGCAAGCGCGAGTCATCAATGTGGCTGGCCCTGGAGTTAGTTCAGCAGCGAGCGGCGGATGCCTGTGTCAGTGCTGGTAACACAGGCGCACTGATGGCCATGAGTCGATTTTTACTGAAAACCCTTCCAGGTATAGAGCGACCCGCCATCTGTAAAGCCATGCCGGTGATTTCCGGGCAGACTTATATGCTGGATCTTGGCGCCAATCATCAATGCACGGTGCAACAGCTGCATCAGTTTGCCCTGATGGGGCAGGCACTGGCGCGGGCGGATGGTATCGATAACCCAAAAGTGGCGCTACTCAATATCGGTGTGGAGCGGGGCAAGGGGTCCGAACTGGTGATCCATGCGCACGAGGTTTTCGAGGCTGATGGCCGGCTAAATTATGTGGGCTTTATTGAGGCGGACGCTATTTACAGCGGCTCGGCCCACGTGATCGTATGCGACGGATTCAGCGGTAATATCGCGTTAAAAGCGAGTGAAGGCGCAGCGCGGCTCATTAACCATAAAATTGAACTTAGCTTGGCGGAGCATTGGAGCTATCGGTTTTTGGCGTCCCTGGTGCGCCCACTGGTGGCGCGTTGGCGTCGCGAACTTAACCCCGGCACCTATAACGGTGCTTTATTCGTGGGCTTGAACAAGACAGTAATCAAAAGCCACGGCAGTGCGGATCAGATTGCGTTTTATCAAGCCATAGAAGTGGCTATGGAACAAGTTCGCACACCTGTGTCGGCAACCATCGAGAGAGCGTTGCTCTCCGGGGTCAATGCTGGCTAGGCACTCATATCGAGCAGTATAGTAGCTTAGACAATTAAGATCGAATCGAAAGGATAATTTATGACGCAATCCAATCTCGCCATGGTGTTTCCAGGGCAGGGCTCTCAGAAAATTGGGCTTCTCGCCGAACTGGCGGAATCCTTTGATACGGTACAGAGCACCTTCGCCGAAGCTTCCGATGTGCTCGGGTACGACCTGTGGGACCTGGGACAAAACGGCTCACAAGAAGACATAAACCTGACCGAGCGTACCCAACCCCTACTGTTGACCGCCAGTGTGGCGGTGTGGCGGGTTTGGTGTGCTCAAAACGGCGCTGCGCCTGCCTACCTTGCCGGCCATAGCCTGGGGGAATGGTCCGCATTGGTGTGCGCCGGTGTGGTGGATTTTGCAGCCGCGGTTAAGCTGGTGCAGCAGCGCGGCAAGTTCATGCAGGAGGCGGTGCCAGCGGGGCAGGGCGCCATGGCGGCGATTATAGGCTTGGCGGATGAGGCGATTGTTCAAGCCTGTACCGGCGCGGCCCAAGGGGAGGTGGTAGCGCCAGTGAACTACAACTCGCCGGGACAGGTAGTCATTGCTGGCCATAGCGCAGCGGTGGAACGTGCGATGACCGCTTGTAAGGAGGCCGGGGCCAAACGGGCCTTGTCGCTTCCGGTGAGCGCACCGTTTCATACTTCATTAATGCGTCCTGCAGCGGAGCGTCTGGAAGCACAGATTCAGGCCACGGTTTTTCAGGCCCCTGAAATTCCAGTGGTACACAACGTTACCGCACGGGCCGAGAGCGATCCCGAGGTCATCAAGGCGCTGATGGTGGAGCAGATTTACAGCCCGGTACGCTGGGTAGAGTGCATTCAAACATTGCGCGCCCAGGGGGTAGAGACCACTCTGGAATGTGGGCCAGGTAAGGTGCTGTCCGGGTTGAACAAGCGTATAGATAAAAGCTTGGCGACTCTGGCTATGGAAACTCCGGATGAGTTGACGACTGCGCTTGAATCGGTCCAGTCCTGATTAATTAACTGCGAGAGAATGCTATGACAATAAAGGATAAGGTGGCCCTGGTCTCAGGCGCCAGTCGAGGTATCGGTGCCGCTATTGCCGACCAACTGGGCGCTGCGGGAGCGATCGTTATCGGTACTGCCACAAGCGAGGCAGGCGCAGAGCGGATATCCGCCCGCCTTAAAGAGCAGGGGCTCGCCGGCGCCGGTATGGTACTTGATGTCACCTCGGCGGATTCCGTGGCCGAGGTGTTGGCACAGATCAAAGCTCAGTTTGGTGAGCCGGCAATCGTGGTGAACAATGCTGGGATCACCCAAGATAACTTGTTGATGCGCATGAGCGATGCAGAATGGTCTCAGGTGATCGATACCAACTTGAGCTCTGTATTTCGTCTCAGCAAAGCCGTGCTGCGCGGCATGATGAAAGCACGCTGGGGACGCATCATTAATATTAGTTCAGTGGTGGGTGCCATGGGTAACCCGGGGCAGACGAACTACGCGGCAAGCAAGGCCGGTATGGCTGGATTTGCCCGTTCTTTGGCTGCAGAAGTGGGCTCCAGGGGCATTACCGTTAATACCGTGGCGCCAGGGTTTATCGACACCGATATGACTCAGGCGTTGGCGGAGGATCAGCGCAAGGTGCTCCAGGAAAAGATTCCATTAGGTCGTCTGGGCCGCCCAGAAGAGATTGCCGCTGTGGTAGTATTTCTCGCCAGTGAGGCCGGCTCCTACGTGAGCGGTGAGACGATTCACGTCAATGGCGGCATGTATATGGCCTAAAACAAATCATAAGCCATTGATTTTTAAGAGAATATAAAAATTTTAGAGAGATGCATTACAAGCGGGCCCGATTCGATGTAAAATGCGCGTCGATTTCGCTTGTAGCATAATTACAGGAAGTCGCTCCGGGCTCATCCTCGGGCAGGCTTCGTCGATACCACCATGTAGGAGTTATACATTATCATGAGCAGCATTGAAGAGCGGGTTAAGAAGATCGTTGCCGAGCAACTGGGTGTAAAAGAAGAAGAAGTGAAGAACGAAGCTTCCTTCGTAGAAGACCTGGGTGCCGACTCCCTTGATACCGTGGAGCTGGTTATGGCTCTGGAAGAAGAGTTCGAAACCGAGATCCCGGATGAAGAAGCGGAAAAGATCACTACCGTTCAACTGGCGATTGATTACATTAACGCCAACCTGGCGTAATCTTCTTTTTAGCTGAATACCGTCTTTCCGAAGCCGTATTATTACCAATAGTACGGCTTTTTCTTTGGTGCCCGCAGTCTCCATTGCTTTCGGGAGTTAACGCTCGATCTCGAAGGATTGGATATCCAGCGGGGCAGTGCCTGCACCCGGGTTTCAACGTCCGGGTCTCTTTTGTCGGAGAATTATCGTGTCCCGTAAACGAGTAGTAGTCACCGGTCTCGGCATGGTGAGCCCGGTGGGCAACACTGTCGAATCCACATGGCGAGGGATAGTCAATGGCGTCAGCGGTGCCGCTGAGATAACCAAGTTTGACACCTCCGCTTTTACCACCCGCTTTAGCGCGTCGGTAAAGGATTTCTCGGTGGAGGGGTATTACCCCGCTAAAGATGCCCGCAAAATGGATCCGTTTATCCAGTTTGGGATGGTGGCTGGCATTCAGGCCATGCGCGATTCGGGGCTCGAGGTTACCGAGGCTAACGCAACGCGTATCGGCGTGTCTATCGGTTCTGGAATCGGCGGTATTGGTGCCATTGAAGACGGCGCCCTGCTCATTGAGCATCGGGGTCCACGTCGTATGTCCCCGTTTTTCGTACCGGGGGCCATCATCAATATGATCGCTGGTAATCTGTCCATCATGTACGGCATGCGCGGCCCGAATATCGCCATGACCACAGCATGCACCACCGGCACCCACAGCATTGGCTTTGCAGCGCGCAATATCATGCACGGGGATGCGGACGTGATGTTGGCGGGCGGTGCAGAAATGGCCACTACGCCAGTGGGCCTGGGCGGCTTTGCCGCGGCGAGGGCGCTTTCTACCCGTAATGACGACCCCCAGGCGGCGAGCCGCCCGTGGGATCGCGACCGCGATGGCTTTGTGCTCGGTGATGGCGCCGGTGTGCTGGTTTTAGAAGAGTACGAACATGCTAAGGCGCGAGGCGCACGTATCTACGCCGAGCTGGTCGGTTTTGGTATGAGCGGCGATGCCTACCATATGACCTCGCCGCCAGCGGACGGCGCCGGCGCCGCGCTGTCCATGCGCAACGCCATTGCCGACGCTGGGATCAATGCCGAAGACATCAACTACATCAACGCCCATGGTACCTCCACTCAGGCAGGTGATCGTGCCGAGTGTTTTGCTGTGAAATCGGTGATGGGTTCAGCGGTCGATCAGGTGGCGGTTAGCTCCACCAAGTCGATGATCGGACATTTGCTAGGCGCGGCGGGGGCCGTGGAGGCGATTTTCAGTGTGCTGGCTATTCGCGACCAGGTGGCACCGCCCACCATCAACCTGGATAATCCGGATGAGGAGTGCGACTTGAATCTGGTGCCGCACACGGCTCAGGAGCGAAAAATCAATGCGGTGTTGTCCAACTCCTTCGGCTTTGGCGGTACTAACGGGTCGTTGATCTTCAAGCGCTTCGATTAAGCGCACTTGCGCACTTGCCGCCAACAACGCCGGGAGTTCTGCTCACCGGCGTTTTTGTATAGACTTCTGCCATGACTGTAGAAAAACAACCACTGGTGTCCGTAAACGGGGTTCTAGGAGCAATGGTCTCGCCCCTGGACCGTGGTTTTGCCTACGGCGATGGGGTCTTCGAAACCGTGCGTGTACACAACGGCTCCATGCCCTTGTGGCCGTTGCATGAGCAGCGTTTATTGGCGGGGGCAGACCGGCTGAAAATCCCTGTTGACCTCTCTAAGGTGCGACGCTTTCGGGACCAATTGCTGGCGGAAGCAGGGCGGCATGAAACGCCACAGGGCGTACTGAAGCTCATATTGAGCGCCGGCGAGGGTGGGCGCGGTTACTCGCGCCCCCAGAGCGTGCGGCCAACTTTATGCTTGATGTTCTACCCAGGCTCGGCGCCTCTGGGTGAAGCCGAGAGTCCGGGTTTGACGGTCACGTTGTGTGGACAGTGGTTGGCGCACAGCTCTGCCCTGGCGGGGATCAAACATCTCAATCGTCTGGAGCAAGTCCTGGCTCGCCAAGAGTTGGGGGCGCGCACAGACCGGGAAGGTCTCTTATTGGACCCAGAAGGGATGGTGGTCGAGGCCACGTCCAGCAATCTATTTTGCATAAGCGATGGTCGGTTGATCACACCGGATCTGACTCGCGCGGGAGTGGCCGGCGTGGCGCGGCGCCTGATTATTGACCGTTTGGCGCCGGCTATGGGCATGGACGCGACAGTCATGCCACTGTCTGTGTCTGTTTTAAAAGATGCCCAGGAAGTGTTTCTCTGTAATAGCGTCAGGGGAATTTGGCCGGTCACAACCCTGGAGTTGAATGAGACAGTCAGTTTGCCACGTGGACCCATTACCCAGAAACTGCAAACGGCGTTTAATCGCCAGATGGAGTGTGAGTTCGATTGAGCAGTAAAAAAAGACTTCCACACCGACGCCGCCGACACTGGCTTCGCTGGGCTGGGTTTTGTGTGTTGCTGACATTGTTAGTGAGCGCGGCCGGTCTTGGTTACGGCTACCACTGGCTGCACAGTCCCATGCCCCTGCCGCCGGAAGGGCGCGTATACGATTTGCCGGCCGGACAATCGCTCGGGCACCTGAGCGCGCGCCTGCACAGTGAGGGTGTTCTGAAGCACCCCCGGTTACTGCGGCTATACGCCCGGTTGACCGATCGCACCCATGCGCAAGCGGGCGAATACCGCCTGCAGTCGAACACTTCTCCCCTTGAAATGCTGCGTATGCTGAATCGGGGCGACACAGTCCTGCACCAGGTGACATTGGTTGAAGGCTGGACCTTTAAGCAGGCTCTGGAAGCATTGCACTCCGAAGCCACCATAGTGCCATCACTTAAAGGGTTGTCATTCGAGGAGCAGTTACAGCGTCTGGAGTTAGACATTGAACATCCGGAGGGGTGGTTCTTTCCCGACAGCTATCGCTACAGCCGCGGTACCACGGATGTGGAGTTGTTGCGCAAGGCGCACCGACGCATGGTTGATTTGCTTGCCGAACTTTGGGAGCAGCGCGACGTTGGGCTGCCTTACGATTCGCCCTACGAGGCGCTGATTATGGCCTCGATCGTAGAGCGGGAAACCGGTGCGCCCTGGGAGCGTGATGAGATTGCCGGCGTATTTGTCCGTCGATTACAAAAAGGGATGCGTCTGCAAACGGATCCCACCGTCATCTACGGAATGGGGGAGCGGTACCAAGGCCGTATTACGCGCCAGGATCTGCGCACACCGACGCCCTACAACACCTACACCAACCACGGTTTGCCGCCCACACCCATTGCCTTGCCAGGAAAAGACGCCTTGCGGGCCAGCTTGAATCCGCTGCCGGGCGAGAGCCTGTTTTTTGTGGCTCGGGGCGATGGTACTCATGTGTTTTCCGAAACCCTGGAAGAGCACAATCGCGCGGTGCGTGAATATCAATTACAGCGCCGGGCCGATTACCGATCGACGCCGCCTGCCCAGCCACCGGAACCTGCCCAGCCCCTGGAATAGGGCGCTCAGTAGGAAAATAGCCGGCGAAAGTTTACAATAAGCGGTTGCCCCGGGCCTTGCCCGAACCGATGAACCTCTGTTTGATCAACTGGAATCTCAGCAGTATGAGCGATAATAACGCGAACGAAAAAACCCCTGTCAAACCCGCGCATTTTATTCAAAATATTATTCGCAAAGATCTGGAGCAGGGAGTGGTCAAACAGGTGGTCACCCGATTTCCACCCGAGCCCAATGGCTACTTGCACATCGGACACGCGAAATCGATCTGCCTGAACTTCAGTATGGCAGAGGAGTTTGGTGGCGTTTGCAATCTGCGTTTTGACGACACCAACCCTGAAAAAGAGAACGAGGAGTACGTCAACTCCATCAAAGAAGATGTTCAGTGGTTGGGTTACCAGTGGCACGGCGAGGTTCGTTTCACTTCCGATTACTTCGAGCAGCTCTATCAGTGGGCTGTGCATTTGATTGAGCAGGGCAATGCCTATGTGTGTCACTTGAGCCCTGATGAAGCCAGAGAATATCGCGGCACCTTAACCGAACCGGGGGTCAACAGCCCGTATCGGGACCGTTCCGTGGCGGAAAACCTGGAACTGTTTACGCAGATGCGTGAAGGCAAATTTGCGGAAGGGCATTGTGTGTTGCGGGCGAAAATCGATATGGCATCGCCCAACATCAATATGCGTGACCCGATCATCTACCGCATCAAATATGCGGCTCATCACAATACCGGCGATACGTGGAAAATATACCCGTCTTACGATTTTGCGCACGGGCAGAGCGATGCAATAGAGGGCATTACTCACTCCATCTGTACTTTGGAGTTTGAGGACCATCGCCCTTTATACGACTGGCTTCTCGATCATTTGCCCGTGCCGGCAAGACCGCGTCAGTATGAGTTTGCGCGCCTCAATATTAACTACACCATTACCAGTAAGCGAAAGCTCAAACAGCTGGTAGATGAGAATCAGGTGGACGGCTGGGACGATCCGCGCATGCCCACTTTGTCCGGCATGCGCCGTCGGGGCTTCCCGCCCGAAGCGCTGCGTAATTTTTGTGCACAAATCGGTGTGACCCGTGCCGACAGCGTGGTGGATGTGAGCATGCTGGAGTACGCGGTGCGCGACGTTTTGGATAAAAATGCCCCTCGCGCCATGTGCGTTCTTCGTCCTTTGAAAGTGACCCTGACGAACTATCCGGCGGATAAAGTAGAGACGATGCGCGCGCCGGGTCACCCGGTTCGGGATGATCTGGGCGAGCGGCTTTTACCGTTTTCGAGCAGCCTGTATATCGATCAGGATGACTTCCGTGAGGAAGCCAACAAAAAGTATAAGCGCTTGGTGCTGGGTAAACGTGTGCGCCTGCGCAACGCTTATATTATTGAGGCGGACGAAGCGATTAAAGATGAGCAGGGTAACGTTGTTGAAGTCCGGGCTCGCGTTATTGAAGACACCTTAGGGCAAGATCCCGCCGATGGCGTTAAGGCCCGGGGCGTGATCCACTGGGTTTGCGCCAAAGACAACCTCAACTGTGAAGTGCGCTTGTATGACCGTCTGTTTACCGACCCGGCACCGGATGCCGGCGGCAAAGACTTTATGCAAAGCCTGAATCCCCACAGTCTGGAAGTGCTGAAAAACTGTAAGGCGGAGATCAGCTTGAGCAGCGCTAAGCTGGATGAACATTTTCAATTCGAGCGGGAAGGGTATTTCTGTCTGGACCGAAAATACAGTACGGCGGAGCAGCCCGTGTTTAATCGCGCGATAGGTCTGCGCGACTCCTGGGCCAAAATCGAACAGACGCAGTAAACGGAATCCTAATATGTCGTTGCAAATTTACAACACACTCAGTCGTAAGAAGGAAGTATTTAAGCCCCTGCAGCCGGGGAAAATCTCGATGTATGTGTGTGGCATAACCGTGTACGACTACTGCCACTTAGGTCACGGACGTCTGCTGGCGGTGTTTGATGTGGTCAGCCGTTTTCTGCGCAGTCAGGGTTGGGACCTCACCTATGTGCGCAACATCACCGATATCGACGACAAAATTCTTCATCGCGCGGTCGAACGCGGCGAAGACTACCGGGCGCTTACCCGGTATTTTATTGACGCCATGTTGGAAGATGAGACTCGACTGGGCATACAACGTCCCGATATCGAGCCACGGGCCACAGAGCACATTAGTGAAATTATCGCCATGATCCAGCAGTTGCTGGATAAAGAACACGCGTATCTGGCACCCAATGGCGATGTTTATTACCGGGTTACCAGCTTTGAAAATTACGGCCACTTGAGCAACACCAATCTCGACGACCTGTTAGCCGGCGCGCGCGTGGAAGTGGGCGAGGCGAAAGAAGATCCCCGCGATTTTGCACTTTGGAAAGGCGCGAAAGTGGACGAGGTGGGCTGGGATGCGCCGTGGGGGCATGGGCGTCCCGGCTGGCATATCGAATGTTCTGCCATGAGCAAAGGCGCCCTCGGCGATACATTTGATATTCATGGCGGCGGGCCTGACCTGCGCTTTCCGCACCACGAGAATGAGATCGCTCAAAGTGAAGCGGCCAACGGGTGCAAGTATGTGAATTACTGGATGCATGCGGGTGCGCTGCGCGTAGATGGCGAAAAGATGTCGAAATCCCTGGGCAACTTTTTTACGCTGCGCGAGGTGCTTGAGCACTACCATCCTGAAGTGATTCGCTATCTGCTGATCAGCAGCCACTATCGCAGCCCGATTAACTACTCTGAAGACAGTTTAGTGGAGGCGCGGGCTGGTCTTGAGCGCTTTTATGCCACCTTGCGCAATTACCCCGGCGTCGAGGCGACGAGCTTGGAAGAATTGGGCGATAGCGAGCACTATCAACAATTCGTTGGCGCCATGAATGACGATTTCAACACCCGTCAGGCGCTGGCGGGTATGTACGATCTGGTGCGCGAAATTAACTCGATTTCAGCCGAGCGGCCTGAGCAAGCTCGCAAGCTTGTTGGCGAGCTCAAAGCGATGGCGGGAATACTGGGAATCTTGCAGGACGAGCCAGAGAGCTTTTTGCACGCCGGTGCGGCCGATACCATTAGCGCCGAAGAGATTGAGCGTTTGGTGGCGGAGCGTGCCGACGCGAAAGCCCAAAAGAACTACGCCCGTGCGGACGAAATTCGAACCAGCTTGTTGGAGCAGGGCGTGGTGCTGGAAGATTCGTCGGCAGGGACTCAGTGGCGTCGCGAACAATTAACCCGACAAAGTTAACGGTCGGGACCATCTTCAGAGCCAACTGAGCAGGATTGTTTATGTCGTTTCAAAAGTGGTACCGCCGCCATCGTATGGTGGCGGTGAGCCTTATGGCTTGTACCGGGTTTTTAGCTCTCGCAGTATATGGTTGGGGTGTTAACTTCGGGGAGCTTTTTGTTGGGTTTATATTGCTATTCGCACTGCTGCTGCTCTTGCTAGTGGGTGCGGCGGGTCTGGGTTGGTTAATGTATAAAATCCGCAATCGCCGCTGATCCCTAAACTTTACACGGCTCAGGCCTCATCTTCTGGTCGAGCCGGAGATCACTCCTCTTCCGACTCGGCTTGGTGCACCTTCACCCAGGCGATCATTTTATCGGTGATCTCGGTGGTTTCCAGGCGGTAGCTATCCAGCTCAAAACAGACGTTACCGTCCGGGATGCTCTCCAGATATTCCATGGCCAGTCCGTTAAGGGTTTTCGGTCCCCTTGTGGGTAGCTCCCAATCCAGATGGCGGTTAATGTCCCGGACGAAGGTACCGCCGTCAATCAGGTAGCCCCCATCATCGGTAGCAACAATATCCTGGTCCGCCTGTTCGGCGACGTTCGTGGTGAACTCACCGACAATTTCTTCCAGCAAGTCCTCCAAGGTGACGATCCCTTGTACTTCCCCGTACTCATCCACTACCAGAGCCATGCGGCACTTTTGTTGCTGAAAATTTAACAGCTGGGTGGTGAGGGGAGTGGCCTCGGGAACAAAATACGGCTCGCTGGCAAAGGACAGAATCTCCTCAACCGTGATGTCCTTGTCGTCCTTGGCCATAAACCGGGCCGCATCGCGTAAGTGCAGCAGGCCCACTACGTTGTTGATATCCCCTTCGTATAACGGTAAGCGGGTGTAATCGCTGGTGCGAATTTGTTGAAGCAGGTCGACCACCGGGCGCTCCAGATCCAGTCCCTCTACCTCATTGCGGGGAATCATAATATCTTCAACAGTGGACTTTTCGAGATCCAGCACATTCAGCAGCATCCCCTGGTGCTGGTCGGGAATGAGGTCCCCGGCTTCATCCACCACGGTTCGCAGCTCTTCAGGGTCTAGATGTTCTAGCGTAGAGTGCTGTGTGCGAACCCCAAAAATGCGGACCAAGCTATTGGACACGGCGTTTATCATGATCACCAGTGGGTGCATGATCACTGCCATGGGTTTGAGGATCCAACTGGCAAAAAATGCAATGCGCTCGGGATGCTGAGCCGCTACGGTTTTTGGTGTCACCTCACCAAAAATCAGTATTACCAGCGTGAGCAGTGCACTACCGATGGCGATTCCCGCATCCCCATACAGGCGCATAGCGATAATGGTGGTAATGGTAGTGGCGTATACATTGACCAGGTTATTGCCGATCAAGACCAGCCCAAGGAGCCGATCCGGGCGTCGCAGCAACTCGGTTACCTTGTGTGCGCTCCGATGGCCCTTTTTCGTCAGATGCCGCAAGCGGTAGCGGTTGAGGGACATCAACGCAGTTTCTGAACCGGAGAAGAACGCAGATATTATAAGCAGCCCAACCAGGGCCGCGAAAAGTATTTCCAAGGGTAGGTTGTTCAAGAAAAAAGGTGCCCTTTTAGCCGCGAAGTCGAGTATCTTGAAGTACTTTTAGGCGCGAATCAATATGTTTAATGCGGCGTTAACGGCGTATCAGAATCAGTTCCAAAACCAGCTTACTGCCAAAGTAGGCGAGCATTAGTAATACGAAGCCCGCCAGAGTCCACCGGATGGCGGTATAACCGCGCCAGCCCACACGGTGCCGACCCCAGAGCAGGACCACATAAATCACCCAGGCCGCAAGAGAAAACACGGTTTTATGCGCCACGTGCTGAGCGAACATATCGTCCAGAAACACGAAGCCTGACAATATGGAAAGCGTCAGCAATAGCACGCCCGCCCAGAGCATATCAAAGAGAAGTGTCTCCATGGTTTGCAACGGCGGTAACAGGCTTACGCTGCCGCTGGGATGCTTGTGGCGCAACTGGTGATGCTGCCACGCCAACAGCAAAGCTTGTAAGGTGGCGATGGTAAGCAGGCTGTACGCAAGGATCGACAATAACGCATGGCTGGCCATGCTGAGCCCCAAGTCCACTTGGGGGCCGCTGTTCCCGCCGAGCATTGACGCGCAAATACCGATAATCGTCAAAGGAGCCAGAAGAATAAATAAGTTATGCAGGGGCTTGCGCAGGCTGCTGGCCAGCACGATGGCGTTGATAACCCAAAATATCAATGTCGAAACCGGAAAAAAACCGACTCGAATGCCCTGCTCAGTTACGGTCAAGCCATAGATGCTTACGCCGTGAACCACCAGGGCGCAAGCGGTACCGCTAAGCAACCAGCGACGGTTAACGGGGGTCTTGCGGAGCAGACAATAAAACAGGTAAACGCTGATCGCCGCGTAAATAAATAGGGTAAGTAAGTGAACGGTGGTACTGATCATGCGGTTAGGGCAGCCTCACGCATTAGCAGGGATACAGACCCCGCAGTTTGTCATAAGGAAGAACTAAAGAGAAGCGCACCGCGTCAGACAGCCGGATCTCAAGCCAGCTGGACCGGGCCCAGGGTGTTGAGGGTATAATTGGAATATTGCTCGTTTTCCCGTAATACCAATCTGCGAGAATTTACATGTTTGATTCCTTAAGTGACCGGTTGTCCCACTCGCTGCGCAAAGTCAGCGGTAAGGCACGCCTGACCGAAGACAACATCAAAGACACCTTGCGGGAAGTGCGCAAGGCGCTGCTGGAGGCCGATGTGGCATTGCCGGTGGTCAAGAGCTTTGTCGATCAGGTGCGCAGCCGGGCTCTGGGTCAGCAGATCAGCAAAGCCCTCAATCCTGGCCAGCAGTTTCTCAAGTTGGTGGAAGCCGAACTGGTGGAAACCATGGGCAGCACCAGCGTCGGCTTAAATTTGGCCGTCAAACCGCCCGCGGTGATACTGATGGCGGGCTTGCAAGGGGCGGGGAAAACCACTTCAGTCGCCAAGCTGGCGCGCTACCTGAAGGACCGGGAAAAGAAAAAGGTCATGGTGGTCAGTGTGGACGTCTACCGTCNGGCCGCCATTGAACAGCTTGAAACCCTTGCCGGTGAGGTGGGGGTCGACTTCTTCCCCTCTAGCGCGGACCAGAATCCGGTAGCCATTGCTGAGGCAGCGATCGCTCAGGCCCGAAGACAGTTCGCCGACGTGGTGATTGTGGATACCGCGGGTCGTTTGCATATTGACGACACGTTGATGGATGAGATCAAGGGTCTGCATAGTGCTCTGGATCCGGCGGAGACTCTATTTGTCATCGACGCCATGATCGGGCAGGACGCGGTCAACACAGCGAAAGCGTTTAATGAAGCGCTGCCGCTCACCGGCGTGGTGCTCACGAAAGTGGACGGTGATGCCCGCGGCGGTGCGGCTCTGTCGGTTCGGCAGGTCACCGGTAAGCCCATTAAATTTCTCGGGGTCGGCGAAAAAGTTGACGCTCTGGAGGTCTTCCACCCCGACCGGATCGTCTCGCGCATACTGGGTATGGGCGACGTCATGTCGCTCATTGAAGAGGCAGAGCAGAAGATAGACCGAACCAAAGCCGATCGGTTGGTCAAGAAAATGACCAAGGGTCAGCGCTTTGATCTGGAAGATTTACGCGACCAGCTGCAACAGATGCAAAATATGGGCGGCCTGGGGGCAATGATGGAAAAGTTGCCGGGCATGGGCAACATGGGCCAAATGGTCCAGCAAGCCAATATGGGTAACCAATTTAAAGTCATGGAGACCATCATTAACTCCATGACGCCCGCTGAGCGGCGCAATCCCGAAAGCCTTAATGGTTCCCGAAAGCGGCGTATCACCCAGGGCTCTGGCACCCAGATTCAGGATCTGAACCGCTTGCTCAAGCAATACAAGCAAATGGCCAAGATGATGAAAAAAATGAAAGGGGGTGGCCTCCAGAAGATGATGCGCGGCATGGGCGGTATGTTGCCGGGTGGGGGCGGGGGTATGCCCCCAGGTGGTGGCTTGCCGCCGGGGTTCCCTCGAAAATGAGGCCGCGCCGCTGTTCCAGCGCCTGGCGTGTCGGCTGCGCGTTGACCCTCGGTTTGCTATTGTCCGCTTGCCAGGCCGGGGGCGGAGCCCAAGACAATGCCGAATGGCTCATAGGGGCGTGGCAGATTGAAACCGTCGGCGGACAGCCCGTGCAGGCGGACAGTCAAGCGAACGTGGTTTTCCGCGCGAACGAGCTCAGTGGAAACGCCAGCTGCAATCGCTTTTTTGGCACCTACCAATACAGCGACGGCCTGTTCAGGACCTCTGAGTTGGCCGGCACCAAAATGATGTGTAGCCCGTCCGTCATGGCTCAGGAAGACAAGGTTTTTGTGCTTCTGGGTCAAGCGTCGCAGGTTCGAATGCACAACAACATGTTGCATTTGTTGGACGATCACGGCGCGGTACTGATCAGCGCCCGACGCGTTGAGCCCGACGAGTGACCGTATGGCAAAAGATAAAAAAGCCAGCCGGGAGCTGAAAAACGAAGCCGCCAAGATTATTCGTGCGTTAAATATTCAAGGCGAAACCCGCGGCGAGACTCAGCGACTCCATGCGGCTGTTCAGCGCGCGATCGAATACCATTTACGACAGCACAGCGCCAAGGCGCGGGAACTGGATAAAAAAGCCAAAAAGCTGCAACGGTTTGAAACCTCCGACGATTCAGCGCCAGAGCCTGTCACCACCGTATCAAATGCCTCTGCAACACGGTTGCCGTGGCTATTGCTCGCGCTTTCCTGGGCGCTGTTTATCGGTTACTTATTGCTGGATTATCTGTTGTTGGACGCCCTGTGATTCAGTTTTTCAAAACAGACTACTTTATTGCGCGACCGCCGCAAGACGTGTACTGGTTTCTGTCTGATTTTCGTCATTATTTCGATCAGTTGCCTGAATTCCATGGGGCCCAATTAAGCACCGACGATACGCCGGTAGCGCCAGGCAAGCGGTACGTTGTCCGTACAACGGAAGAGGCGCACGAATACGAAACTCATGTTTGCATGCTGCGCCTGGATGCGCCCACACTGATTGAGTATGAGTATCGCTATAGGCACAAGAACGGCGACACGGATGTCAGTCCTATGCCTTGGGAAAAGGCGCGCGTCACTATGAGGTTGCAGGCTTATCGGAACGGCACTCAGGTGTGTACACAGATGCATGTATTCCACGTAAAAGGATTTATCAATCGATGGAAAACGTCCGCTTTGAAGGCCGCCTGCGCCCGAACGCAAAAAAGCGCGAACGAGAACATGGTGAGCGTCGCCGAGCGGGCGCTAACGGTTAAGTAAAAACCGTTGTCGCGTGTATCCGCGCAAATGACTAACCGCTTTCCGCACAAACCATCATTCACATTCACCGGTTAAAAATCCGTAAACTTGCTCATCGGCACAGGCCGTGCAGGCATTGCCATAAGTGTGTTGGGCCTCATCGAACGTTAGGCCGCATACAGGGCGATATTCTTGCGTGCAGATATCCGGCCGCTGCTCCGGGCAAATCTGATACGCTTCGACGTCTTGCGACTGGGTAGATTCAGCTGGAGTCATCGCACATCCCGCCAGTAGCGCCACCGGCGCGCCTATTCTCAATAACCATTGCATTGTTTTTTACTCCCACTTAGAGTGTGCTGTTTTGTGTATCCGGGGCGACGCGAACGGAGTCTGCCCGTGTGAATTGGTGTCTTTCAAGCCCAGGCCTCAACACCCTCGTATCGAAGCCGATACGTCGATGGTAGCGCTACCCTGTCTGTCTATGTTGCACGAATGTGCTAACATATAACAAATTCGGGCCGAGATATTCTCGGGCTGCCGGGAAGCCTCCGACAGATGTAGAGTAACGGATTGAATGGTACAAAAACGCCCCATTTACATTCCCTTCGCCGGACCAGCTCTGCTAGAAGCGCCCCTTCTGAATAAAGGGAGCGCCTTTAGCCGGCACGAGCGTCAGCAGTTTAATCTGGAAGGGCTATTGCCCTACAGCATCGAAGGCATCGAGGAACAGACCGAGCGCGCTTATCATCAGCTGCGTTCGTTCCAGACTGATATCGACAAGCACATTTATTTGCGCAATATTCAGGATACCAACGAAACCCTCTATTTTCGCTTAGTGGTGGATCATCTGACGGAAGTGATGCCGTTGATCTACACGCCGACTGTAGGGGAGGCTTGCCAGCAATTTTCAAAAATTTATCGACGCAAGCGCGGGCTTTTTATCAGTTACCCCGATCGCGATCGCATTGATGACATGCTGCAAAATGCCTCGAAGCAGAATGTTAAAGTGATCGTGATCACCGATGGGGAGCGCATTCTGGGATTGGGCGACCAAGGCATCGGCGGCATGGGTATTCCCATCGGCAAGCTGGCACTTTATACCGCCTGTGGTGGCATTAGCCCAGCCTATACGTTGCCGGTGGTGTTGGACGTAGGTTGCAACAATGATCAGCTGATTAACGACCCTATGTACATGGGGTGGCGACACGAACGCATCAGCGGGGACGCCTATTATGAGTTTGTCGACGACGTTATTCAGGCTCTAAAAATACGCTGGCCCCATGCGCTGGTGCAGTTTGAAGATTTTGCACAAGCCACGGCTACGCCGTTGCTGGCACGCTACCGAGACGAGATCTGTTGTTTCAACGACGACATTCAAGGCACTGCATCGGTGGCCGTCGGCACGTTATTGGCTGCGTGTCGCGCAAAAGGCGAGAGGTTGAGTGATCAGCGCGTGGTTTTTTCAGGGGCCGGTTCTGCCGGGTGCGGTATTGCCGAGCAAATGATCGCGGTGATGCAACAGGAAGGTCTCACCAAGGTCGAAGCCACAGAGCGTTTATTCATGCTCAACCGGCGCGGTTTGTTGCTGGACAATGATCCCGAGTTGCTGGATTTTCAGAAGGGGTTAGCCACTGATCCCGCGCGGGTGCAAGATTGGGTGTTAAGGCACAGCGAGCCGCCGAACACCATTTCTTTATTGGATGTGGTGACCAACGCCAAGCCCACTGTGCTAATCGGTGTTTCGGGGCAACCGGGCCTGTTTGATGAGGCTGTCGTGACCGCGATGCTTGAGCATTCCGAGAGGCCGCTGATCATGCCACTGTCTAACCCCACATCTCTGGCGGAGGCCGTACCGGCGGATATTCTACGCTGGACCGAGGGACGGGCCATGGTGGCAACGGGCAGTCCTTTTGCGCCGGTGGAACTGGCGGGGCAGCGATATGAAATTGCTCAATGTAACAACAGTTATATTTTTCCGGGGGTTGGCCTCGGCGTTATTGCCGCCCAGGCAACCCGGATTACGGATAGCATGATGATCGCCGCCAGCCGAGCGCTGGCTGAGGCATCGCCAATGGTTAAAACGGGGCAGGGAGCACTACTACCACATCTGGAAGATATTCGTCATGTCAGCAAGTTAATTGCCCGTGCGGTGTTCATGCAGGCCATGGATGACGGCGTGGCCGTGCCCGTACCGGAAGAGCTGGTCGATACAAAAATTGCCGAAAATTTTTGGGAGCCTGCGTACCGCGATTATCGCCGTACGTCTTTTTAATGAGATGTGCCGTTTGTAACGGCGGCGGTGCCAGTCTCGAATCTACTGAATAAATACCAAGTTAAGAGGTAAACCAATGGACTATGAGAGCGCCAAAGAATATATCTTGGCCAAACCAGAGGCTAAAGAACTTCATCCATCGGGTGCTGAGCAGCCGGTTTTTAAAGTGTGCCACAAACTCTTCGCGACCTTAGGCGAGGAAGATGGGGCGCCCTTTGTAAACTTGAAATGCGACCCGGATTGGGCGCAGGAATTGCGCGACACCTACCCTGGCATAGAGCCGGGTCGGCGCATGAATAAAGTGCATTGGAATACGGTGATGTTGGACGGGAGTGTGCCCGAGGAGTTGGTGCGCGAGCTGATCGACCATTCCTACGAGCGGGTGATAGAAAACCTGCCGGAAGCTGACCAGCAGCGGTTGCGCGGAAAATAAAACGGACGAGGATTCAGTTATGGGTTGTGTTGTGATTACTGGAGCCAATCGGGGTATTGGTCTGGAGTTGTGCAAGCTTTACGTCAAAGCCGGTCACGAAGTCTACGGCGCCTGTCGACAAACGTCTAAAGGATTAACTGATAGCGGCGCGCATGTCATTGAAGGTGTCGACGTCAGTGCGGTTGATGGAATAGAGGCCCTTACACAAGCGCTGCACGGAAAAAGCATTGATATTCTTATCAATAACGCTGGCATTCTCAAAAGCCAAAGTTTGGGCACCATTGATTATGCCGATGTAGAGCGCCAGTTTGTGGTGAATGCGATTGGGCCTTTGCGTATCACGGAAGCGCTGTTACCGAACTTGCGTAAAGGCGCCAAGGTGGCGCTGATTACCAGTCGCATGGGGTCGATTGCGGATAACACTTCCGGCGGCTCCTACGGCTACCGAATGAGCAAGGCGGCCCTGAACGCCGCAGGCATGAGCCTAGCCCGGGATTTAGAACCCAGGGGTGTTTCAGTGGCGATTCTGCATCCGGGGTATGTGCAAACCGATATGGTCGGGGGCAGTGGCGATATTACGCCGGCTGTTTCCGCCGAACGGTTAGCGCAACGCATTGAGGAGCTTAACCTGAAAACCAGCGGCGGTTTCTGGCACTCCAATGGCGAGCAGCTGCCCTGGTAAAAAATTATGATCGATCCCCCGCCTGCTGAGTTTGACCTGGGGCAGAGGCTCAAGTGGGTACGCGAGCGCAACGGCCTTTCCCAGCGGGAATTGGCGCGCCGCGCTGGCGTCACGAACAGCAATATTTCAATGATCGAGCAGGGCGCCGTGAGCCCCACAGTGAACTCTCTGACTCGCCTGCTCGATGTCATCCCTCTTTCCCTGGCGCAGTTTTTCGCTTGTGACCCCGAACGGGATTCAGGCGCTATTTATCGCGCCGGGGAGCTGCGTTCTTTAAGGTGCCCCAACAGCGGCATCGACTATACCCTGCTGTCCGCCAAAGTGGACGGAGCACCAGTGGACCTGCGTCGTTATCGCTTGAGGCCGGGCACAGACAGCGGCGCTGAACTCCGCGTTGAGCGGACCGGCATAGTGGGCTGGCTCATGGAGGGAACGCTGGAGCTGACACTGGGTGCGCAAGTGGGTACTTTGGCTGCGGGCGATGGGTTTTATCTTCCTGAAAACCAGTTTTACCGGGTGCGTAATATTGCACAGACCGATGCGTTGCTGATCACCGTCAACGCCAATTCGACGGTAACCGGTTCCAGCGAAGATTGAGTTCTGCGGACGGGTCGAAAGCTGGTAGGCTAGTGTACAAAATGAACCCGTGTTCAGATGGGCTGGCTAGAGGCAATGAGAGGCGCGGTTATGTATCAGGGAAACACATTGAAGCTCACGGCCCTGGCCGATGGCGTGGTAGAGCTGACCTTCGATCTTCAGGGAGAGTCAGTCAACAAGTTTAACGCCCGCGCAGTAACCGAACTGCATGAGGCCCTGGATCTGCTCGAGCAGCACGAGGAATTGAGCGGCGTGCTCATCACCAGCGCCAAGCCGGCCTTTATGGTCGGGGCCGATATCGGCGAGTTTGAAGGGGTGTTTGCGGCCGGCCCAGACAGCATCGCCCATTATCTGAAGCAAAACATTCGAAACTTTAATCGACTCGAAGATTTGCCCGTCCCTGTGGTGGCGCTGATGGATAGCCACGTGCTCGGCGGGGGCATGGAGCTGTGCCTGGCCTGCGACTTTCGAATCGTCGCCCCTGGCGCACGACTCGGCCTGCCTGAAACTACTTTGGGCATTATTCCCGGCTGGGGCGGCACGGTGCGTTTACCACGCTTAGCGGGCGCAGACACAGCCGTGGAATGGATCGCCTCGGGCCGCTGGTACAACGCCGAGACCGCGCTGAAGCGAGGGGTTGTCGATGCCGTCGTAGCCTCTGATCAATTGCACGCCGCTGGCCTGCATACCTTGGCGCAGTGTCGCTCGGGTCACTTGAGTGTGCAGCCCCGGCGCGACGCTAAAACCCAACCGTTAAAGCTCAACATCATAGAGGCGGGTCTGGCCTTTGAGTCCGCCAAAGGTGTGGTCGCTGCCCAAGCGGGCAAGAACTATCCGGCTCCGCTCACCGCTGTAAACGTCATGCAACAGGCGGCTGGGCTCGAACGCGATGCCGCTTTGGCTGTGGAAACGGAAGCATTTGCCCAGTTGGCGGCCAGCGCGACGGCCCAGGCGCTGGTGCGGGTTTTTCTTAACGATCAGGTGCTCGCCAGACAGGCCAAACAGTGGACAAAACAAGTGTACACTCCCGTACAGCGGGCGGCGGTGCTCGGCGCTGGCATCATGGGTGGTGGGATAGCTTATCAGTCCGCCATCAAAGGCATTTCCGTTAAGCTAAAAGATATTGCTCAAACCGGCATCGATCATGGGCTGGCCGAAGCCAATCGGTTGTTGACGCAGCGGGTCGAACGCGGCCGGTTGGATGTTGCGGCCATGGGCGAAGCGCTCAATCGGATCGAGCCAACCTTGAGCTACGACGGCTTTTCAGAAGTGGATATGGTTGTAGAAGCTGTGGTCGAGCGTGCTGATATTAAACAAGCGGTGTTGGGCGAAGTGGAAGCTGCACTGCCCACGGATGCGATTCTTGCCAGTAACACCTCCACCATATCCATTTCATCTCTGGCCAAAAGCTTGCGGCGGCCGGAGAACTTTTGTGGCATGCATTTTTTCAATCCCGTCCATGCCATGCCGTTGGTGGAAGTGATCAAGGGTGAGCAAACCTCTGACGCGGCCATTGCGCGAACCGTCGCCTATGCGCAGGCGCTGGGTAAAAAGCCCGTGGTGGTACAAGATTGCCCTGGGTTTTTGATCAACCGGGTGTTGTTCCCTTATTTCGCCGGTTTTGCCACACTGGTGCGCGATGGCGTGGATTACCGCCATATCGATCGGGTGATGGAAAATTGGGGCTGGCCCATGGGGCCGGCGTATTTACTCGATGTGGTGGGTTTGGATACGGCGTTGCATGCCGAGAATGTCATGGCGCAGGCCTTTCCCGAGCGTTTACAACGGGATTTTGTGTCCGCCATTGAGCTCTTACATGGCGCGGGCCGCTTAGGGCAGAAAAGCGGTGGCGGTTTTTACGAATACCAACCAGGCAAAAAGGGCAAGCCCCAGAAACTCGCCAGTGACGAGGCCGTATCGTTGATTAAGGCCCAGGCTGGCAAACAGACATTGGAGCTGGACGACGCCACCATAGTGGCACGTATGATGGTGCCTATGGCGGTTGAGCTCATTCGGTGTTTGGATGAAGGGGTGGTTGCCAGTGCCGCCGAGGCCGATGCGGCGCTGATTTACGGGTTGGGCTTTCCGCCGTTTCGTGGTGGCGTTTTGTGCTGGTTGGACAGCATCGGAGCGGAAGGTTTTAACGCCATGCTTTCGGCCTGCGAGGCGCTGGGTCCGCTGTACCAATTACCGCCGGAAGCTCGACAGCGTTTTGAGCAGAGCCCGATGTTCTATTCTCGCGCCGGTTAAGCCTGTTTTGATTTTCGCTCCGGTGGAGGCTATTTACATGTCACTCCGAAGGAGCTAAGGAGATCCAGTGTGAGCCTAAACCCAAGAGATGCCGTAATAGTGGATTATGCCCGCAGCGCCATGGGGCGATCCAAAAATGGTTGCTTTCGGCATACCCGGGCCGATGACATTTCGGCGGCCGTCATTCAGGGGCTGCTGGCCCGTCACCCCGCTTTTGATCCGGCTGAGGTGGACGATTTTATTTGGGGTTGTGTCCTGCAGCGGGAAGAGCAAGCGTTCAACATCGCTCGAAATATCTGGTTACTGGCGGGATTGCCCCATCACGTTCCCGCGCAAACGGTCAACCGGTTGTGTGGCTCGTCCATGGCGGCGCTACATACCGCCACCGCAAACATCCGTTCTGGTCTCGGGAATATCTACCTCATAGGCGGGGTAGAGCATCTGGGGCACTTGCCGATGTACGAGGCCATTGACCCGAACCCCAGACTGGGCCTGAGTGTGGCCAAAGCCGCGGGAAACATGGGCATCACCGCGGAGTACCTCGCGCGCCTACACGGTGTTCAGCGGCAACAAATGGATGAATTCAGCGCTCGCTCTCATCAATTGGCCGCGCAAGCGCGGGATCGGGGTGCCTTTCAACGGGAAATTATTCCTGTTCCAGGCCACACACCGGATGGATTTCCCATACTGGTGGCCGAAGATGAAACAATTCGTGACAATGTCACTGTGGATAGTCTGGCGGAGTTGAAACCGGTGTTTGACCCGGTTAACGGGCAGATTACTGCCGGCAGCTCCTCGCAGCTGTCGGACGGCGCCTCGGCCATGTTGGTAATGTCCGCCGAGCGTGCGCAATCACTGGGGCTGCCGATTTTAGCGAAAGTGGTATCCACGGGTGTGGCGGGTGTCGATCCGTCCATAATGGGTTACGGTCCCGTCCCGGCTACGGAAAAAGCGCTGAAGGCCGCCAATCTAACCATGGACGACATTGACTATCTGGAGCTGAACGAAGCGTTTGCCGCCCAGGCTCTGCCGGTGCTCAAAGATCTCGGGATGCTAGACGCCACCGAGGAGCGTTTTAACTTGAACGGCGGCGCCATTGCGCTCGGTCATCCATTTGGCTGCTCAGGCACACGCATCACAGGTTCTTTGTTAACCATAATGGCCGATAAAGGCCTGAACCTGGGTGTTGCCACCATGTGCATTGGGTTCGGGCAGGGCATTAGTACGGTCCTTGAGCGCCTGAACTGAGGTGTCGGCAAGGTGAATGTGAGGTAGATCGTTACTTGAAAGTCACTGATTCCTATGCCGAGCCGGAGCAGATTCTCGATGAGCAGATAGCGGGAATGGCGACAGCGGGACAAGCTGAGCGCTGTTTCGCGTTGCGCTTTACCTGCGATCAATACTATTTGCCGGAGGCCCCGGCGCAGCCCCTGGTCGCCCTTGTGGCGTTAAGTCAACACGACGCGAGTGCACCGCGTATCGAAGCGGCCATACTGCCTTATCACACTGAGCTGGCCCATGAGCTGGAGCAATTGGTGGGGCAGCGGGCAAGCTTGCGGGCATTTGCAGCGGCGCACCGCGCCGCCTGGATCGATTTGGCGGCCCCGATGACACTGGCCCCGGTGCAGGTTCGCAAGCCGTGGGGCAAAGAAATTTGGCACACAGGCGTCGAAGCGCGTGGTCAAGCGTCCGTGTCCGCCGAGGGCCTGGAAATCCCCCTGCCATGGCTGCTTTCGTTGGCGCCCAGACGTCTTGCAGGCAGTCGCCCACGAGATTTAATCCTCCTGAAAGAGCTCCATCCTCACCCACAGCCGGTGTTTGGCGACCTGTATTTCGAGGTTCACAGACGTAAGCGCGAAGCCTACATCGTTACCCATCTGGATGCCCGCGCCTGGCCCGATGGGGTGGGTGGCGTACGCTACGGGTTTAATGCCGAGCAGCAGGCTCGCTATGGGGATGAGCGAGCCTTCAAGCGCGCTTATTTGCAGGCGGTGCAGGCCTATGAGTCGGTCCGGCGTGAAATTGATGTGAAGCTGGACCAACGGCGCCATCAGGCGGGCTTAAGTGCCACTGAGCCGCTACCGGTGGAAACCTTGCTGGACTGGCAGGGTCATTTGCCAGATGAGCTGCGCGCCACCGAGCGGCGCCTGCGCGCGGCTATGGAACGTTTTATCGCTGTGCGACCGGTACGGGTAGGGGATGTGGTCACGGTTCCGCCGCTAACCCCCCATGGCTTGCTGCACGGGGTGGGAGTGGTGGAGTTTCAAACTGCTGACTATGAGCGACAAATTTTATCCTTCAGCCAAAAGGTGTTGACCCAGAGCCAATGGGATACCGCTGAGGTTCTGGACGAAATCCCCCTGACTATCGCGAAGCCAGGCTGTGCTGACAGTTGGTCCCCAGCGCTTGGAATCAGCGTTGAATGCGCAGTGAAGTTCCCCGATTTTCTGGTCCTGCGGGTGGTCTTGGCGAGCGGGGCGTCCCTGGCGTGGGAGCAGGTTCTGGCCCAAATGAGCCGGGCCCAGCAGGTGAGTGAAATTGAGCCTCGTTATATGCTACTGATGGGTTTACAGGGCGATCTTCAATGGCAAGGGCCCCGGGCCAGCTCACTTTCCCCGGGTAAGGCGCGACTTTTCGCCAGCTGTTGCGTCAACGGCCGCGTTTACAACGCCGGCGCCGCCGACGCCACACTGTTGCTGGCGGCACCCCGAGGGTGAGCGCAAGCGTCGCGCCGCTAGCCTTGGGGCATTACTTAAGCACTGGCATAGCGGCGCTTTTGCGGAGTGGCCGCCTGCCTGCTGATCGGATGCGTATTGAACCTCCCCAGAGCTTGTGGCACAATCACCAGCCTTCGCGCTAGCACACCCGTTGATTGCTTGGGTTTTCCTATATAAATCAACAGCTTGTGATCATGAAGCAAGTTCTCGAGTGCTTTTGCGTGCCTTGGTTTACGCGGTCGTGGTGGAATTGGTAGACACGCCAGGTTTAGGTTCTGGTGCCGCAAGGTGTGAGAGTTCAAGTCTCTCCGACCGCACCATATTTTTGTTTTTTAGTGCAATACACAGTTCGATAATTTATTCAGTTCCGTGCCAACCCTGGAGCGCGGTTCGAACGCGAATCCATCGCCTTTCATGCTACGAGGAAGATATGCAGGTTTCCATTGAAACGACATCGGGTCTTGAGCGCCGCCTGACCATTGGCGTGCCCGCCGAACAGGTCGAGAGCGAAGTACAAAAACGTCTGCAAGAGGCTGCCAAAAATATCCGGCTCAATGGGTTTCGCAAGGGCAAGGTGCCCATGAAGGTTGTCAAACAGCGTTTTGGCGCTGGCGTTCGTCAAGAAGTCGTCGGCGAGGTTATCAACCGTTCGTTCTTTGAGGCGGTGAATAAAGAGTCCGTCAGACCGGCTGGTCAGCCGTCGATCGAGCCTAAAGAAATCGGCGAAGGTAAAGATCTGGAGTTCGTGGCGACTTTCGAGGTGTACCCGAGCGTTGAGCTGGGCGATTTTTCCGGTTATGAGTTTACCCGCTACAAGGCGACCGTGACTGAAGCTGACGTTGACAAGATGGTTGAAGTGCTGCGCGAGCAACAGGCGAGCTTCGAGCCCGTAGAGCGTGCGGCAGCCGATGGAGATCAGGTAAACATCGACTTTGTGGGCACGAAAGACGGTGAAGAGTTTGAAGGAGGCTCGGCTCAGGGCCACAACCTGGTGCTGGGTTCCGGCTCCATGATTCCCGGCTTTGAGGAAGCGCTTGTGGGATTGAGCGCTGGCGAAGAAAAAGTCGTGCCGCTGACTTTCCCTGAAGATTATCAGGCTGAAGAGCTGCAGGGTGCCGCCGTAGAATTTAAGGTCACGGTCAACACCGTGTCTGAAAAAGTCCTGCCGGAATTGAACAAAGAATTTTACGCCAAGTTTGGCGTAGAAAAGGGCGGCAAGACGCAATTCCGTAAAGATGTTAAAGCCAATATGGTGCGGGAGTTGGGCCAGGCCGTTAAAAACAAAACCAAGTCCCAAGTAATGGACGCGTTGCTGGAAAACCATAAGATCGAATTGCCCAAGGCGTTAGTCAGCGGCGAAATCGATGTGCTGCGTAACCAGATGATGCAGCGGTTTGGCGGTCAGCAGCAGAATTTTGATATTAAATCCCTGCTGCCCGATACCATGTTTGAAGAAGAGGCTCAGCGCCGGGTCTCTCTCGGCCTGATTGTCGGTGAAATCATCAAAGAGAACGACATCCAGGTGGACCCCGCCAAGGTGCGCGCCATGGTGGAAGAGCTTGCCTCTACCTATGAAGAGCCAGAGCAGGTGGTGGAGTATTACTACAGCAACCGTGAGCTTCTGGCCGGCGTGGAGTCGGCGGTATTGGAGGACCAAGTGGTTGAGCACATTCTTGGGCTCGCAAAGGTCACTGAGGAGACCAGCAGTTACGACGACATCGTTGTCAATAAAACCGCTGATGCCGAATAAGGCACAAGCTGGCTAAAAAAGCCGCGAAACGGTTGTTTCGCGGCCAGTCTCTCCACCAAAATCACTCCGAAGCTTGGCATCCAGCCATTTCTCAGGTTAAGCTCCCCCAGACGATTTACGCAGCCTCTTCGTCCGAAGATGGCTGCCGGACAATAAACAAGGACTCACCTTTTTATGTCGAACGATTTTCCAAGCCGAATTTCCCAGGACCCCATGTCAGCTCTGGTGCCTATGGTAGTAGAGCAAACCGCCCGAGGGGAGCGTTCCTATGATATTTACTCGCGTCTGCTAAAGGAGCGGGTGATTTTTCTAGTGGGCCAGGTCGAAGACCATATGGCCAACCTGGTGGTGGCGCAGTTGCTGTTTTTGGAAGCCGAAAACCCCGACAAAGACATACACCTCTACATTAACTCTCCGGGCGGTTCCGTCACCGCAGGTATGTCAATTTATGACACCATGCAGTTTATCAAGCCGGATGTGAGCACCATGTGCATCGGCCAAGCGTGCAGCATGGGCGCGTTTTTACTGACGGCGGGCACCAAGGGCAAGCGTTACTGCCTGCCGAATTCTCGGGTGATGATTCATCAGCCCAGTGGCGGTGCTCAGGGACAGGCTTCGGATATACACATCCAGGCCAGGGAAATTCTAAGCATCCGGGAGCGTCTAAACGAACTAATGGCCTTCCATACCGGTCAGACGGTGGAGAAAGTCGCTGTCGACACTGAGCGGGATAATTTTATGACCGCGCAGCGAGCCCTGGAATACGGGCTGGTCGATGAGGTAATAAGCAGCCGCAGTGGCAAATAATCCCGTGCGCCAGGTTTGAATGCTGGCGGTGTCCGCACTAAAATAGTGTTAACGAAACCGCCTGCGGCCGAATTCCGGGAGAGTAAATCTCGTTGAAAACCCGGCACACTGCGGGTCTGGCTGGGCTTTAGGTTCAGCACATGCTTTCAGGCGGCGGCAGGTTTTGAAGTTAGAATAAGGCACGGGACCTTATTTTTGTCTAATTGACGGAGTGGTTTAATGACCGATCACACCAGTGACAACGGTGAAAAAAGCGGCAAATTGTTGTACTGCTCGTTTTGTGGCAAAAGCCAACACGAAGTACGGAAATTGATTGCCGGCCCTTCGGTGTTTATCTGCGATGAATGCGTGGACTTGTGCAACGATATTATTCGGGAAGAAATCCAAGAGAGTGCGTCCGAAGGCGGCTCTCAAAAACTTCCCAAGCCCCACGAAATATCAGCAATTCTTGATCAGTATGTGATTGGCCAAGCGCGCGCCAAGAAAGTGTTGGCGGTGGCGGTTTATAACCACTACAAGCGTTTGCGCAACACTGATAAAAGCAAAAACCCGGTCGAGCTGGGCAAAAGTAACATCTTGCTGGTTGGCCCGACCGGTAGTGGTAAAACACTGCTGGCTGAAACTCTGGCTCGTCTGCT
>DAHVRW010000129.1 GCA_027322215.1 Marinimicrobium sp. | reverse complement strand
CATCCAGCGCAGATCGTTGGCGATCTTCATCAGGCTCACGGCGATGACCTTCAACTGGCCGGACAGCTCCACGGCCGTATCCTGGCTCGAGAGTGCCTCGAAGTAATTGCGCGCCGGCTCGAACGCACAACCCGTGAGCTGCGCGAGCGCGGCGCAGAAACCCGCGGCAAACTGCGGATGCGCGTTGATGCCCGTACCGACTGCCGTGCCACCCTGTGCGAGCCGCTGCAGGCGCGGGGCGGTGGCAGCCAGGCGCTCCAGTCCGCTCTCGAGCTGCGCGCGCCAGCCGGAGAGCTCCTGCGCGAACGTCACCGGCATCGCGTCCATCAAATGCGTGCGGCCGGTCTTTACCACCTCTTGTAGTTGCTCCGCCTTGCCCAGCAAGGTGCTGTGCAAATGCTCCAGCGCCGGCTGCAGATCGTGTTCAATGGCCAGGGCCGCGCTGATATGAATCGCGCTCGGGATCACGTCGTTGCTACTCTGGCTCATGTTGACATGATCGTTGGGGCCCACTGGTTGACCCAGGGTTTCGCTGGCCAAATGCGCCAGCACCTCGTTCACATTCATGTTGGTGCTGGTGCCAGAGCCGGTTTGAAAAACATCCACCGGGAACTGATCGGCATGGGCGCCGCTAATTAGTTGGTCACTGGCTTGAACGATCGCTTTCGCCATGGTGGCGTCGAGTAACTCCAATTCGCCATTGGTTTGTGCCGCCGCTTTTTTAATATGCGCCACTGCCTGAATGAAGGCGGGGGGTAATGGCGTGTTGCTAAAATTAAAATTGTTTACGGCCCGCTGGGTTTGTGCGCCGTACAGGGCGTTAGCGGGGACCTCGACGGTACCCATGCTGTCGGACTCAATGCGGTGTGTCATAAAAGCATCCTTAAACGCGACGGTTAGCTGAAACGGCTTAAAATCCGGGTAACCTGAGGGTGGTAGCTGCTGCCGAATAAGTTCAGATGATTGAGCAAATGATAGAGGNTGTAAATAGGTATCCGCCCCTCCCAGCCAGGCGCAAAAGCAAGCACTTCCCGATAGCTGTGGTAAAAGCGCTCATCAAAACCACCGAACAGTGCGGTCATAGCCAGGTCGGCTTCCGGCCAGCCCCAATAGCAGGCTGGGTCAATTAACACTGGGCGGTTGTGAACGTCGCTGTGGATATTGCCGGACCATAGGTCGCCGTGTAAAAGGGCGGGCTGCTGATCGGGAATCAGCTCGGGCAGACGTGCGCACAGATTCTCTAATTGCGCCAGCTCATCGCTGTGTAGGAGCCCGCTTTCCAGCGCCAGTTGCCCTTGGTACAAAAGCCGCTGATGTACAAAAAACTCATGACCGTTATCGTAACGCGGATTGGGCTGCAATGTGTGGCCGCAATAATTGTTGCGGGTGAAACCGAATCGGGGGCAGGGCTCGCTGTGCTGCAGAGCTAATTGATGTCCCAGCTCCGACCAGTAGTCGGCGCTGTGGCTACCCGGCGGAATGTACTCCAGGGCAATGAAGGTTTTCTCCACGGCGTAAACGTGGGGTACCCGCAGCTTGCCGTTACGACGTAAAGCGGCCAAGCCTTCGGCCTCCGCCGCAAAAAAATCCTCTGGCACCGCCGTTTGCTGTTTGACGCAGAAGCGTCGTTTATCGGCGGTAGTAATGACCTCGGTGCGACAAATGTCGCCGCCCGTAAGCGGTTGCCAGTCGATAATGTGGGTCCCTTCCTCTTCCTCCAGCCACTGCTCCAGTTCCGATTTTGGTTTGTCGTGCTTCTCGGTTTTCATGAGGTCGGTATCCGTGCGCTACTCAAGGGGAAATCTGTGTATTTAGTCAGAGGGTGCGTTACAATACCCGGCTGCATTTCTGTCAACCCAGCGGTAACCAATCCTTTATGTCCAAACAGTTTGTCGTGCACAGCCAGTTCCAACCCGCAGGCGATCAGCCGGGCGCCATTGCCGGTTTAGTGAAGGGGTTGCAGGCAGGATTGGCGCATCAAACCCTGCTTGGCGTAACCGGTTCGGGTAAGACATTTACTATTGCCAATGTTGTGGCCAGTGTCCAGAGACCCACACTGATTATGGCACACAACAAAACGCTGGCCGCGCAATTGTACGGGGAGTTTAAAGAGTTTTTCCCCAATAATGCGGTGGAATATTTCGTATCGTACTACGACTATTATCAGCCCGAGGCCTATGTTCCGTCCTCCGACACGTTTATTGAAAAAGACGCGTCGGTCAATGAGCACATTGAGCAGATGCGCCTATCGGCCACCAAGGCGTTGATGGAGCGAAAGGACGCCATAGTGGTGGCCACTGTATCGGCGATTTACGGCTTGGGTGACCCCGATTCCTACCTGAAAATGATGCTGCATCTGGTGCGGGGTGATCAGGTGGACCAGCGACAGATTCTGCGCCGACTGGCTGAATTGCAATATACCCGTAACGATACCGATTTTGCCCGCGCCACCTATCGGGTGCGGGGCGATGTGATTGATGTTTATCCGGCCGATTCCGACTGTCACGCATTGCGCATTGAATTATTTGACGATGAAATTGAGCAGCTCTCGGTGTTCGATCCGCTTACGGGCGAAGTCATTCAAAAAGTCCCGCGCTTTAGCATTTATCCAAAATCCCACTATGTCACGCCGCGCAGTACGGTTCTCGACGCCGTAGAGCGCATCAAGGTAGAGCTGCAGGAGCGGTTGGAATATTTGCGCGACAACAACAAATTGGTGGAGGCGCAGCGGCTTGAGCAGCGCACCCGTTACGACTTGGAAATGATGCAGGAGCTCGGTTACTGCAATGGTATCGAAAACTATTCGCGCTATCTCTCGGGGCGCGAACCCGGCGCGCCGCCTCCGACCCTGTTCGACTATTTGCCGCCTGATGCGCTTCTGGTGGTGGATGAGTCGCATGTGACCGTGCCGCAAGTCGGCGCTATGTATAAAGGCGACCGCTCACGTAAGGAAACGTTGGTGGAATATGGTTTCCGCCTGCCGTCGGCGTTGGATAACCGGCCCATGCGTTTTGACGAATGGGAAGCCGCGTCACCACAAACCATATTCGTATCCGCCACACCGGGCCCCTACGAAAATGAGCGCGCGGGTCAAGTCGTGGAGCAGGTGGTACGGCCCACCGGTTTGGTAGATCCAGAAATCGAGGTGCGCCCGGCCACCACGCAGGTGGACGATGTATTGTCAGAAATCGCACTGCGTGTAGAACGGGAAGAGCGGGTGTTAATTACGGTGCTCACCAAGCGCATGGCGGAAGATCTCACCGATTACCTGGCAGAAAATGGTGTGCGGGTGCGTTACTTGCACTCGGATATCGATACCGTCGAACGGGTGGAAATCATCCGTGATCTTCGAGTGGGCGAGTTTGATGTGCTGGTAGGCATCAACCTGCTTCGGGAAGGCCTGGATATGCCTGAAGTGTCACTGGTGGCCATCTTCGATGCGGATAAAGAAGGGTTTTTGCGCTCCGAGCGCTCACTGATCCAAACCATGGGCCGGGCAGCCCGAAACCTGTCCGGCCGGGCCATTCTCTACGCCGATCGAATAACCGGCTCTATGCAAAAAGCCATGGATGAGACCGAGCGACGACGGACCAAGCAATTGGCCCACAATAAACAGCATGGCATCACCCCGGTCGGCATTCACAAGAAAGTGACCGATATCCTCGAGGGGGCCTATGTGCCTGGCGCCGGGGGACGCATGGCTCGCAAAGCCGCCGTGGCGGAGAAGCAGGCTCGATATGCGGTAGAGCTGGAAGGCGGGGACGTGTGGAAAACCATCCAAAAGCTGGAGCGGGCTATGCAGCAGGCGGCCCGGGATCTGGAATTCGAGGAGGCGGCCCGACTGCGGGATCAGATCGAGCAGTTAAAGCACCAATCCTTTGAAATGGAGCTGCGCCCGTAGGTTTCCTTCTTCAGCTCCATGGCCCTTTAACTCTTAGCCCCGCAACGCCTGACGACCGTGTTCTTCTGAGTGGGTGTAGGGTGGGGCTAAGCTGTCGCCATTAGTTGATCTTTTTCGCCGCATAGCGATAATTTAATAACGTTGGTTTTTATGTCGCGTGCAACTCGTGGGTGTCTGCAAAAGTCGTTCGTCACGGGGGACTCGGGTATGACCTGAGGAGGCGAGCCGCTGGCACTGCTTGAGGCGGCAAGCTACAATTCAGTCAAGGCGTGACTCGCATTGGCGCAAGGGTGCATGCATCGGTGTGGTGCATGCATGGGCGTAAGGATACCAGCGGCTCGGTGCGCCTCGTACCAGCGGGTGTTCCACAGGTTTGAAGTCCGTCCGAACTGTGTGTGCTGAACATCTCACTGGCCATTCAGCGAAGCGCGTACGCGGTGACAACTACTATAATTAATAAGACGGCAAAAGCTGTTTGGGGGCAAAGTGACAAAAATACTGGTGGTGGACGACCATGATCTGGTGCGCATGGGCATCGCCCGTATGCTGGCGGATGTGCCCGGTTATCAGGTGGTCGGCGATGCTAAAAACGGTGAAGAAGCCGTATCCAAAGCACGTGAGCTGATGCCCGATGTGATCTTAATGGATGTAAAGATGCCGGGAATGGGCGGGCTTGAGGCCACGCGCAGACTCAGACAATACAATCCTAAAGTAAAGATTATCGCCGTTACCGCCTGTGACGACAGCCTACATCCGACTCGGCTTATGCAGGCAGGGGCGGTGGGGTACGTCACCAAGGGCGCGGATTTTTCGGAAATCACCGATGCGATAAACCGGGTTATCCGCGGTGATTTGTACATGAGTAACAGCATCGCCCAACAATTGGCGCTGAAAAACTTCAACGGGGACGACAGCCAGGGCTCACCTTTCGAAAAGCTGTCCCAGCGAGAGCTGCAAACCGCCATGATGATCGCCAACGGGCAAAAGGTTCAGAATATCGCCGATATCTTCTGTGTCAGCCCGAAAACGGTGAACAGCTACCGGTACCGTATCTTCGTAAAGCTGGATATCAACAGTGACGTGGAACTGACCCTTCTTGCGGTTAAACACGACTTTCTCGATCCGGAAGCTGTCGTGTAGCAGCGGCGGGCCAGAGGGCGGTATCTGCGCTCCTGCCTATTGATTCGGCGGTGCGCTGAGGCAGAACAAGGCGTACAATAGCCCCCATGATCGACGAAGTTTCCATTCCCGAGCCCTTTGACGCTGCTCGCTTTCTGGCTAACACCACCGCCCAGCCCGGCATCTATCAAATGTTTGATAGCGCGGGCGAGCTTCTTTACGTGGGTAAAGCCAAGAACCTGAAAAAGCGGCTGGCCAGCTATTTTCGAAAAACCGGCTTGAGCCCCAAGACAGCGGCCCTGGTAGCGCGTATTCATCAGGTAGAGGTCACCGTTACCGGCAATGAAACCGAAGCGCTGATTCTTGAACACAACCTGATTAAGACCAATCGCCCGCCTTACAATATCCTGCTGCGGGACGACAAGTCCTACCCCTATATTTTCATCTCCAGTGGCGAAGAGTTTCCGCGCATCGGTATGCACCGGGGTGCCAAAAACAAACGTGGCGAGTACTTCGGGCCTTATCCCAATGCGGGTGCGGCCCGGGACAGTCTGAGCTTTCTACAAAAGACATTCAAAATTCGCCAATGCGAAGACAGTGTGTACAGAAACCGCTCCCGCCCATGCCTTCAGTATCAAATCAAACGTTGCACAGCGCCGTGCGTGAACTACGTAACGCCCGAGGATTACGAGAATGACTTGCGGCACACCCGCCTGTTCCTGAAAGGCGAGAGTGAAGTGCTGATGCGTGAACTGGCGGATCAGATGGACAGTGCCGCAGAGGCCTTGGAATTTGAGCGGGCCGCCGAACTGCGTGACCAAATCACCGCGCTGCGCAGCGTGCAGTCTCGTCAGGTGATCGAGGAGGGCAGTGGGGATCTGGATATTGTCGCGGCAATTCTCGAGGCTGGGCTGATCTGCGTCCATATCCTGTTTATACGCCAGGGCCGTGTGCTGGGCAGTCGTAGCTTTTATCCCAAAGCCAATCTCGTCGAGTCCGAAGCTGACGTGCTGACGCAGTTTCTGCCACAGTTTTACCTGGGGCAGGGGCGGGAGATACCTCGGGAGATTATCACTAGCCACCCCATGGTTGATGCGGACGTATTGGCCGAGGCGTTACGCCAGGCCGCCGGCCGACAGGTACAGATTAGCCATAGCGTCCGCAGTCACAGGGCGCAATGGCTGCAGATGGCGACCACCGCAGCGCAACAGAATTTGCTCAGCCGTATCAACAGCCGCAAGAACAGCATGGAGCGGTTTATTGCCCTGCAAGACGCTTTGGGGCTGGAGGATTTGCCTCAGCGTTTGGAGTGCTTTGATATCAGCCACAGCGGCGGGGAATTACCCCAGGCTTCCTGCGTCG
>DAHVRW010000128.1 GCA_027322215.1 Marinimicrobium sp. | reverse complement strand
TGTTACGACATGACCGGGCTGGGCTACATGGGCACCGACATAGTGCTCGATCGCAGCCGAGGCCCGCAATTACTGGAGCTGAATGCCCGTCCCGGACTTTCCATCCAGGTGGCCAATGGCATGGGTCTATTACCCCGGTTGCGCCACATCGAACGGCTAAAACCCGACTTGCACACCACCGCCGAACAGCGGGTGGATTATGTGCAGAAGACCTTTAGGGCTTCCGCCGACGAACCAGAAGTCCCTTTGCGCCAGGCGCTTGCGGGCTGAACGCCGTTACTCACTCGCCAACGCGGTAACGGGATTTAAACGCGAGGCCTTGCGTGCGGGTAAGTAGCCAAATACCAGTCCGGTGGCAAAAGCGCAGCTAAACGCCAGCACTACTGGCGCCAGCGAGTATTGGATAGGCGTGCCCACATAGGCCACTAAGGCCGCGGCGCCCAAACCAAAACCCACGCCGATAACCCCGCCCAGCGCTGATACCACCAGTGCTTCAATCAAGAATTGCTGCAGTATGTGCCGCGTGCGCGCACCGGTGGCCATGCGCACGCCGATTTCACGAGTGCGCTCGGTAACGCTGACCAGCATGATATTCATCACACCGATACCGCCCACCAGCAATGAGATAGCGGCAATGGACCCGAGCAGCCAAGTGAGGGTGTCCTGGGTTTCCGCGATGGTGTCGATCAGCGAGGCCATGTTGCGGATTTGGAAATCCTCCACGCCGTGCCGATCCAGCAATAGCTGATGCACCGCATCCTGGGTTGCGTCCATCAGTTCGGTGTTATCCACGGCTACGGTGACGTTGCGCAAAAAGCGCTGCCCGAAAATGCGCAGGCTTCCCGTGGTGTGAGGCACAAACACCACATCATCCTGGTCGTGGCCCATGGGCGAGGCGCCCCGGGTTTCCATCACCCCGATCACCTGAAAGAGCACGTTGTTGACCATGATGTATTCACCCAGCGGGTCGCTGGTTTGAAACAGGGCTTCAGCGGCGGATTGGCCCAGCACCGCCACGGCGGCGTAATTGAGCTGGTCCTGCTCGGTAAAAAAGGTGCCTTCCGCTACCGGCCATTGGCGCGCCAAGGGAAACTGGTAGGAGGTGGCGTTAACCTCCGCGCTGTGGTCGGCGTTGCCGTAGCGCAAGGTCTGGCCCCCGGTCAGTTCGGGAATGGCTGCCAGCACATTGGGCACGGTGGCGTTAATGGCATCCACATCCTCAGGCACCAGAGTGGTTACACTCCACCGGCCACCGCGCTGCCCGGGCCCACCTGGGCGCACCAGCAACAAGTTACTGCCCATCGCACTAATGCTGTCTACCACCTCCCGACGGGCCCCGTCACCGATAGCCAGCAGGGCGATAACCGACGCCACGCCGATAACAATGCCCAGCAAGGTGAGCACGGTACGGAAAATATTACTGCTCAGGGAGCGAAATGCGGTTTTGGTGCCTTCGATCACCTCATTGCGAAACGGTGGCTCACCGTGCAGTGCGCCGGTGTGCTCCAGAGGTTTGGCGCCTTCGCTGGCGCTGGGATTGGGCCCCGGGTCGCTGATTATGCGCCCGTCGCTGATGTCTATACGCCGGTGCGCGTGCTGGGCCACCTCCGGGTCGTGGGTAATCAGGACGATGGTGTGCCCATCGGCGGACAGCTGCTTCAGCAGTTTGATCACTTCCGCCCCACTGTGGCTATCCAGCGCACCGGTGGGCTCATCGGCAAGAATAATCTGGCCGCCATTCATCAGGGCACGAGCGATGGAAACCCGTTGCTGTTGCCCCCCCGAGAGTTGGTTGGGCTTGTGATTCATGCGCTCCGCCAAGCCCAGATCGCTCAATAGCTGCTCGGCCCGGGCCCGCCGCTCCGCGGCAGAGAACGCCGAATAGATGGCGGGCATCTCCACGTTCTCACGGGCGTTAACCCCGGGCAGCAGGTTATAGCTTTGGAACACAAAACCAAATGCGGCTCGGCGCAGTTGCGCCAGACCGTCACGATCCAGGTGCGCAACATCCTGTCCGTTAAAGAGGTATTGACCCGTGGTGGGGGTATCCAAACAGCCAATGATGTTCATCAGCGTGGATTTTCCTGAGCCGGAGGCGCCCATAATGGCGACAAACTCCCCCGGATACACCTGCAAATCCACACCGTGCAGAACCTGGGTTTCCAGCTCGCCGTTACGGTAGCTTTTGGTAACGCCGCGCAGATCCAGCAAGGGTTCAACCTGTTGAGCCTGACCGGGTACCGCCTGGGCCATTAGCGCAACCTCCCGGGGATGCGCATTGAACCGCCGGAGCTTTGGCCGGTGGCGCGAAGGCCAATTACCACCTGCTCGCCCTCCTCAAGGCCGGACACGATTTCCGCATGGACGCGATCCGTCACACCCACCTGCACGGTGCGCTCCTCGCGCTGACCGCCGGGGCCCATCACCTGCACCTTGGCGGTGCGCGTGCCCTCGTCCGTATCTTGCCGGGCGCCGACTCCCCGGTCTTCAAAGCGCAGCGCTGCCACGGGCAACACCAATGCGTTCTCGGCCTGGGCAGCGATAAAAAACACCTGGGCGGTCATCTGTGGCAACAGTCGACCGCCGTCATTGGGAACATCGAAGAGCGCACTGTAGAGCACCACGTTGTTTTCCACTTCCGGGGTGGGCTCAATGCGGCTCAGTTCTCCGTCCCAACGACGGTTCTGGCTGCCCATGGTGGTGAAGTAAACCGGCATGCCCAGTTTCAGGCGCCCAATGTCCGCCTCAGACACCTGCGCCTGCACGGTCATGGTGGCCAGGTCGGCGATGCGCATCAAAATGGGGGTTTGTTGGGCGGCGTTCAACGTCTGCCCCTGGCGAGCTTCAATGGACACCACTGTGCCGTCCATGGGCGCGTAGATGCGCGCGTATTGCAGATTGGCCTCTTCGGCCCGCAGGGTCGATTGAGTTTGCTCTAGCTGTGCCTGCAGCGCCTCCACCTGAGCCTCGGCGGAGCGCAGACTCGCTTCGGCGACCTCCACCTGCTCGCGGGTGCCCGCCGCCTGACGCACCAGGTTTTGCTGTCGGCGCAGCTGTATTTCCGCCAGACTCAACTGGGCCTGACGCTCTTTCAGGAGCGCCTGCTGGTTGCGCAGCTGGGCGCGGGTGCCATCCACCCGGGCCAGGTAAACGGTGGCGTCGATTTCCGCCAGCAAATCGCCGGCCTGAACCTGATCCCCCACCTCAACATGCAGTTTTTCCAGTTGCCCTGAAACCTGCGCGCCCACATCCACAAAGTTACGCGGCTGCAACACGCCGGTAGCTGTGACCAACGCTTCAATATCGCCGCGTTTTACCGTGGCGGTGGCCAACGGCTCGCGATCACCGCCATCGCGCAGCAGCCACCAAGCTGCCAAAGCCACCAGAAGCAAAGCGCCAATTACTGTAAACCAGGAGTACTTTCGAACTGAAATCCGTGGGGGCATAACGTCTCTCGCCAGGCAAAAATCAACACGCGGTCACCTCCAGGTGACCGCTAAGAGCATATCAGCAATTACCGGCGCCGACAGGCGGTTGGCACGCGGTTTTACTGGGCTTTACACGTTTTTACCCCACCGCCGATCGGGCGGCGGCCATAATGGCTCCGAAGCGTTCGATTTATTGCCAGGCGCGCTCCAGGCGAGCCATGTCATTGACCAGCTGCCATTGGCCACCGTTGTCTTCTACCCGCGCCTGCCAAAGCGCCAAACGATTCTGATAGTCGCGGGGGCTGTTGTTGTCCTGACGCTGACGCTTCACGTTAACGGCGACTACCTGAACCGAATCCAGCTTGACCGGCAGGTCCCGGTCCAGCCAGGGCGGAAGATCCTCACGCAAGTCCGACAGTATGAACAGGTATTTTCGACCCGCGTCCATTTCCTGAAGGTAGTCGCTGGCCAGTAAAACGCCGCCGGTAATATCGCTGTGGTGGCTGGGCACCTTGAACTTACGCAAGAAGCCCTCCACCTGCGTTTGAAAATGCCGCTTCTGCTGACTGGCGACGCTGGGCCGATGGTCAAAGGTGGCCCGGGCGATGACGTTGCGCTCGGTAAAGCTGCTGTTGTCGATGAACGCAATGGCCAGAGAGTCGCCGCTGTTCAAGTTGGCCAGCAGATAATTGCTCAGCACCCGCGCCTGTTGCAGTTCACTGGCGTAGTCGCCGGAAATATCGATGAGAATAAACGCCGCCCGACGCTGATCCTCTGGCGCGCTGCAACCGTGCAGCAGCAGCGCGGTACAGATGGCGAGCAGCACAAGCGCTCGCCGGGTTATGTGTACATACGAATACGAGTTCATGATTAGGCCTTCCCAACACTGACGTTAAGGGGCAGCTCGTCCAGCTCGGAGTCGTCCGTGGAGGAGCGGCTGCGCCTGGTTTTGCGGCGGTTGGTATGCGCGGTAGCGACATCGGTGCCCGGGCCTGTGCCCGGATCTGCGCTCAGGCCTGTGTGCTCTTCAATGGCCGCATCCGCGTCGCCCTTGTCGCCGGGGATTTTTTGGACCGAGGTTTTCCGATACCACTTCACGGCCCGTTCAATACTGAGCGGGATCATAATCAGCAGGTCGTACAGACTGATCAGCATCGTGCTCAGGTGGTGCGCCAGGCCGCCGAGGGCGCGAACACTCAGGCGCACGGTGCGCAGCACCACCAGAAGCAATAAGCCCAGCACTGTGCGCAGCGAATGCACGAACGACTCCAGCGGAATCCCCACAAACGCCAGCGCAAACGGCAAAATAAAGCCCAGCACTAACTGACCGACGGACGGAATCCAACGGAACTGCGCCTGCGCTACCGTGGCACCGGCCAGCGATTGCGCCAATGCTTCCCGATCCAGTGCCAGCAGATCCCGCATATACGCCAGCGACGCCTCAATGCTGGCGAAGATCACCAAAATCGTGAACGCGGCAATGGCCATTCGCTTGCGCATGGTATCGTCCAGACTGCCGATAACCGGAAACAGTCGGGTAATCTGCAAGGCTTCGAGCAAAAACAGCCCCATCGTGATTTCCACCATGATGATTACCAAAGCGGCTACGTCCGATGTGCGCACCGAACCAATATAGCTGGCACCACCTACCATTTCGGACATGGGCAGGGCGATCAGGTGGAAGTTGATAATTCCCCCGAAGACGGCAATCACCAGCACCAAACTGGCAATAAAGAATTGCGTCAGGGAGGAAGCAGTAAGCGCATTCACCGCTTTGTCTTCCGCTTTACGCAGGCTCTCGTAATCGGCCATATGCCTATCGATTACTTTCGTGCGCTCGTCCAGCCCACCCAGCAGCGCTTCCACTTTATCCATGGTGCTGTTCAAGGTACGCCACTCCGGCTGCATAGCGTGCAGAATCTTATGCCGCTCATTGGCGCTTTTCTGATACGCCTTAAAACTTTGTTGATGTGAGCTTTCCACCGCGTCCTGGATATTTTCCAGCACCTTAACCACCGCCGGATCGCCCGACGTAGGCAGAGCCGAAATGGTATCCATCACCTCGGACCAGGCCGGAGGCAACAGCACATCGCCGCTGGCTTGGTGATAGTCGTCCTGAATCTTTTGCAATGTATCCGCTAGCTTGCGGTGCAAGCTCGGGTACTGACTCAGGTCGCGATCCACCAGTGTGTTGATGCGCTGAAATTCCCGTTCAATGGATTTTTCGGCGGCGTCGCGGCCCATCGCCAGCAGTACGTCGCGGTTGCGCTCCTGCACCCGATGTTCCAGCTGGCGGATGCTCGTAGCCACCAGCCGCAGGCTGGTGTAAATAGCCCGCCCGGTACTGCGTAACAATTGGTGGCCGTGGGGCCGGCCCGCGTAAAGTAATGTGATGCTGATCACAAGCCAGATCGCCAGCGAAAGCGCTGGCGAGTCTGACCAGATATGAAAAATTTCCGTTAACATGAGTCTCACCCTGTCTGTTAAAGTTTTCTGGCAGGCGCACGCCTACCCGACAGAGTGAGTATCCGATAGTCTGGTGAATAATCTGTGAGTCGAAGTGCTACACTGAATGAAAAACGACACCGAATAAGAAACATGACGAAACATGGCCAGCATACTTTGGGTAGAAGATCAGTCGCACTGGGTGGATCGCTTTACGCCGGTTCTGGAGCGGACAATGTTCGACCAAAAACCCACCGAACTGCTTGTGTTCCGCTTTTCCGAAGCGGCCTGCCAGCACATTCGTTTGAGCCAGGCTGCGCCGGATCTGGCCCTGCTGGATGCGCATATGAATGGCAATGACCAAGCCGGGTTTTCCGTATCTCGCGCTCTGCAGCGCAAGTGGCCCGACCTGCCCATTTTGTATCTATCCGAGCACAGCGGTACCAACGTCGAACAGCAGGCGTTCGAGACTACCGGTGCTGTGGATTTTATCGCGAAACATCAACGCAATATTGAATCGGTTTTGTGCT
>DAHVRW010000127.1 GCA_027322215.1 Marinimicrobium sp. | reverse complement strand
GAGATTTATACTTACGAAGTGCTAATCCTCCATTACCCGGGCAAAGCTCAAAGACAGCGGTTAACCGGCTTTCCCCTTCCGCAATTCCCATTTAAACTGGAGACTTTGCGTATGCCGTTTTTCTGGATGAAAAAGGTTTCATATGTTATAAATGCTTACTTGCCGCCCGGCCATTTCGGTCACAGGTAACAATCCCTAACTCCCTAAAAGATAAGAAGTGAGATAGCTTATGAAAAAGCCGACCCAATATATGCGCTTTTCAGCTTTACTCGTTGCGTCCTCTTGTATGGCACTTGCAGTGGCCGCGCACGCTACCAAATCCGACGCCGATTTAGAGCCCTGGCAATTAGCTGAGAAAAGCGAAGTGTGGGAACCGGTTCCCCCTGTGGTTGCCGCACCGCCCGGAGAAGCTCCTTCCGATGCGATCGTTTTGTTTGACGGTACCGACTTGAGTGCTTGGGAATCGGCGAACGACGGTGGCGAAGCCAAATGGGCCATCGAAGCCGATGGCGCGTTAACGGTCGTTCCCGGTGCTGGTGGAATACGAACTAAACAAGCCTTCTGTGATGTGCAGTTACACGTTGAATGGAGAAGCCCCTCAGAAGTTAAAGGCGAGGGGCAAGGCCGGGGTAACAGTGGTGTGTTCTTGCAAGAGCGCTACGAAATCCAGGTGCTGGACTCCTACGAGAACGAAACCTACCCCAATGGCCAGGCTGCCTCAGTCTACAAGCAGACCATTCCATTAGCCAACGCGTCAAGGGCTCCGGGCGTTTGGCAGAGCTACGACATTATCTACATGGCACCGCGTTTTGATGACGCCGGTGAGTTAGAACAGCACGGAACCGTTACCGTTTTGCATAACGGCGTCCTGGTTCAAAACCACGTTAAGATTGAAGGCACGACCGAATGGATCGGTCCTCCCCAGATACACGCTCATGATTGTGCGCCCCTGTACTTGCAGGATCACGGCGACAAAGTGAGCTTCCGGAACATCTGGATTCGGGAAATTAAAGAACTTTAAAGATGCCAACAGTCGCCGGGCCCATCGAAAGGTGGTGCCCGGTTTTCGTCTTGGCCCCATCGGGGAACATAGGTAATTGTCGTTATGGGTATGATTAACCGAGCGCTCTGGATCATGAGCGCCTTACTGGCCGTAGCCTGCTCGAACTCTGTGCAGCGGGAGGCCCCAAACCAGTCATCATCAGAATCAGTCGCAGAACCTTTGGTGGAGGGGACTCCGCTTGAGCTGTTTAAGCCCAATCCAAACTGGCAGTTGGTTGAGGATGTGGTGGCTGATGGCACCGCATTAAAAACCACGCAGGGGCAGAACAATACCATTCTTGTTAACGGCGAAGGGTGGGCGAACAGCGGCCATCTGGAAACCTATGCGCACGTGGCCGACGGAATCGTCCGCATGGAATTTATGTTGCCGGAAGGTTCCAGTGCCGGTTTATATCTGCTGTCCCGCTACGAAATCAGCCTCGCTGATAGCTACGGTAAAACAGATCTTTCCGCGTCGGATTTGGGTGGGCTGGCCCATCGCTGGAACCCCAATCGCGAAGACCCTGAGTTCGACGGGGTCGCGCCGTTGGTGAACGCGGCCAAACCCGCGGGTCAGTGGCAAACGCTGGAGGCGGAGTTCCGCGCACCTCGGTACGACGACGCCGGCTCAAAAATTGAGAACGCGCTGCTGCTGTCCGTGACGATCAACGGCGTGCAGGTGCAATACAATACCGTCGCCACGGGTTTTACCCGCGGCTCCTTATATAACTGGGAAGAGCCCAGTGGCCCGATAATGATTCGAGGCGATCGCGGGCCCATCGCCATCCGAAACTTTGAGCTGTACCGTGCGGATTTCGGGGAAGTTAACGTACCCGAAGTCAGCGGCACGAGCACCAATCGCGACGAGCTGGTGGACTTTGTCGTTCAGGGGCAAGAGCTCTACCGCAGTTTGGGGTGTGTATCTTGTCACTCGGTTGCAAAAGGCGATTCCTCTGTACGTCTTGGGCCCAATCTCTATGGCCTCTTTACCCGCAATCCCAGAGATCGCGAAATCGCCGTAAGCGAATCAGGCGATCGTTTCGTGATTGAGGCAGATCGCAGTTATTTGCACCGGAGCATTCGTTCGGCCAGTGCTGAGCTGCCCATCCGCGAAGTGGGTGAAAACAAAGGGCAGCCATACTCGGCGAATATGCCCTCCTATGGGAAGGATATGATCTCAGACAATCAGATCGATGCCATAGGTGCGTACTTACAAACCTTGAACGACTTGCCGAATCAGGGACCGGTTACGCTGTTGGTCCAAGAGGGTGGCCCGGAACAGTACGACCCGCTACTGGATGGGATGCAGTTTTTGGTCACCGACCGGGTGCGCCTGCAGCGGGGTTCCATGAAAGGCTTGTCGGGTCGCACGATCCATGTGGGACAAGTTAATGGGATCAACTACAGTTTCGATCCGCGGGTGCTGGGAATTGCTCGGGTGTGGCAGGGCGGATTCCTCAATATGGAGGGTGAGCTGAGTGGCCGAGGTGGCGGCGGCTTGCGTACGGGCTTTGAGTCCCGGGAAATCGATCTGGGCGCCGAGCAGACCTTGTTTGTGCCTCTGAATGGCCAGGGTGAAGTGATCGATTTTTCCTTTAAGGAAGCCAAACTGAACGACTTTGACCGGATCGAGCAGTCCCTCTATAGCGACATTGATCATCTGGACCAGTTGGCGGCGGTGGATGCACAGTTTCTCGGCTACGAGCACGACAGTCGTGACCCCGAAGCAGCGCCCATCTTCCGTTATCGGGTCGGTGGCAACCAGCTGGCGGTACAAACGCAGCTTCAGTCTGACGGTCAAGTGCAGATTCATGTCCAGGGACAGTTGCAAGGCCCGCAAGAGTTTCGGGTGAACCAGCTGGTTCTTACGGGAGCGGACGTCTCCCACGGTGCCATTGAGCAGGGCGTATGGACCATTCCAGCGGGTGTTTCCCATGCTACGCTCAGGGCTCGTATGAGTGTGGTGTCAGACCCTTGGCGGCCTGAGCCGAACAGCTTCGTGCACGTACGGCAGCCGCTTAAAGTCGTACCAGGGCAAGCCGATTTGCCCGCAGGCTATCGCATCGAGGATTATTTCCCGCCCAAAGACAACTATGGTCGCGAGCAGCTGTTTGAAGCTCTGGGTCTAGATGTAGCGCCCGACGGAACCCTGGTGGTGGCGACCCGGACGGCTGGAATCTGGCGTTTGGTGGATGGCGAGTGGCAATTGTTCGCCGATGGGCTCTTCGACAGTCTGGGCGTGATCGTTGAGGATGAGCAGGGCCTAACGATGGTGGTGAGCCAAAAGGCGGAGCTGACCCGCATCAGCGACACCAATGGCGATGGGCGTGCTGATCGGTTCGATACTCTGTTCGATGCGCACAGCTTTCACGGTAACTATCACACCTACATGCACGGGCCGGCCCGTGACGATGAGGGCAACTACTACGTAGTGCTTAACCTGGCTCACGCCGACCAGGCGGTGTACAAAGCCGGTGGTCAGTACATGGGCAGCCATGGTGGTTTACTGGGATGGGCCGTTCAGGTTACCCCCGACGGCGAATTCAAGCTGTGGGCCAATGGCTTGCGCAGTGCGGCGGGCCTCGCCAAAGCACCGGATGGGCGCCTTTGGGTGGCTGACAACCAAGGCGAATTCGTCAGTACGTCGAAATTATACGTGCTGGAAGAAGGTAAGTTTTACGGAAATCCAACGGGCTTAGTGGACCTGCCGGGCATGGGCCCCGACTCGCCTGAAATTGCCTGGGAGCGGGTCGCTGATACCCGGGAGCGCGAGGTGGCTTTACTGCCACAAAATCGACTCTCAAACTCTCCCGGTCACCCGATCTGGGACACTACGGAAGGGCGTTTTAGCCCGTTCGAGGGGCAAATATTTATTGGCGATCAAACCCATTCGAACTTGCTGCGTCTGGATACCGAAAAGGTCAACGGCGGCGAGCAGGGGGTTATTATTCCGTTCGTCCAGGGGTTAGCATCCGGAGCTATCCGCCCGATCTTTTTACCCGATGGCAGTTTATTGGTGGGCCAAACCGGGCGCGGTTGGCAATCCAGAGGTGGTCACGTGGCCAGCTTGCAGCGCATCTACTGGGACGGGGAAACCCTGGAGCCCACCATCGAAACGGTGAAGGTCACTGCAGAGGGCTTCGATGTTCATCTGACGCACCCGGTGTCGGCTGAGCTCGATAGCGATGCATTGGCCGATCGGTTCGCGTTGGAATCCTGGACCTATCGGGATGCTGCTGACTATGGTTCCCCGGAGCTGGGCCGACGCACGGAAGATGTGCGTGCTCTGAGCTTGTCGGCGGACCGTAAAGTGGTTTCGCTCAAGCTTGCCACCACGGAAATCCCCGCGGTGCACCCAGAGCAAGTCGGGCGTTTGTATCAGATTACGTTGACCGCAGGTGACGATCTGTTTACTCAACAGGCGCCGGAGACATTGAGCGCCTACTACACCCTGTATCAGTTCGCGTCCCCCTAAAGTCAGCCGGTGCGGTAGCGTTTGATCGCTCCCGCACCGGCTAATTTTTGTCGTTTTCCTTTCCGTTTTATTCCCTTCGTAAAGCATCGGCCGCGTTGAGGCGAGGTGGCCATCAGAGCATCGACCAAACAGCGCATATTGCGCACGCCTGGGCGTTTACGCGCTGGATTTTGGAGCGTGTCTCTGATTAGATGCCTGCATTCAATCAGCGGTAACCAATAGCTATGGCAACACACCAGGGCGAGCCCCATCGCGCATTACCAGCACTCACTAGTGCGGGTATTCTTACTATTGATCTTTCGGCGATTCAGGCCAACTGGCGAAGCATCAAGGCCCGCTTAGCCGCACACGTGAGTGCTGGCGCAGTCATCAAAGCCGACGCCTACGGATTAGGCGCCGCACACGTGGGCCCGGCCCTTTATCGAGCTGGCTGTCGGGAATTTTTCGTCGCGTCCTTAGTTGAAGCGCGCGAGGCACGTTCCTATCTGCCGAACGATGCCCGCATTATCGTGTTAGGTGGGGCGCAATCGGGGGAGGAGGGCGAGTTCATCGAGCGGGATCTAACTCCCGTGCTGTTCAGCTTGCCGGCGCTCGACCGGTGGCGGCAAGCTTGTAGGGCCGCCGGTGGACCACATCCGTCGGCACTAAAAATTGATACTGGCATGCACCGGCTCGGGCTTACTCCCGCCGAGGTCGACCAGTTGCTACTGGAGCCTGCTTATTTGCAGGAATGCGGCATCGGCCTGGTGATGAGTCACCTGGCCTGTGCTGACGAGCCGGAACACCCTCTCAACCAAGAACAGCTGCACCGATTTGAAGCGACGGCGGATCGTTTGCGTGTGCACCTTCCGGATGTCAGGTTGAGCCTGGCCAATTCCTCGGGTGTCTTTCTCGGACCCCAATGGCACTTTGATTTGGTGCGTACCGGGGCGTTCTTGTACGGTTTCCACCCGCAGCCATTGCTGGCTGATACGCTGCCGACGGATCTTGTGCAACCGGTATTGCAACTGGACCTGCCAGTGCGGCAAGTGCGCGAAGTGAGCCATGGGGGCACGGTGGGTTATGGCGCCGACGCCCGGATCGAGCCAAAAACCCGTTTGGCGGTGGTGGCGGGGGGCTATGCGGACGGTCTTAATCGATTGCTGGGCCGTCAAGCGGTGGGCATCGTGGGAGAGTATTCCACTCGCGTTATTGGGCGGATCTCGATGGATCTGACGATATTTGATATTTCCGAGTTGCCCGCGCATGAAGCGCCCGCTTGGATCCAGGTTTTAAATCGTGAGTTGACAGTCAATCATCTGACGCAGAGCTCCGGCGCTCTGGGTTACGAAGTGCTTACTAGCTTGGGCAGGCGCTACCAGAGGCGTTATCTCGGGGGCGAGAGTGGATAAAGCGCTTCTTAACGACCCAGCACTGGTATCTTTACTCGCACTGTTGGCCGATGGCGAATTCCATTCGGGCCAAGAGTTGGGTGAGCGTTTGGGCGTGAGCCGCACCGCCATATGGAAACAGGTGCAGAAGCTTATTCAGCTGGAGCTGCCGTTAACGTCGACTCGCGGCCAGGGGTACCGTCTGGAAGGCGGTCTGGAGCTGCTGGATAAAAAAATAATTCTGGCGAGCCTGAATCCAGCGGCCAAAGATGTGCTGACCGAGCTCGAGCTATTATTTTTGACGGACTCCACTAACGCCCACGCCTTGGCCAAGGCCGGGCAGGGGCAGTGCGGTTATGTGTGTCTGGCGGAGCAGCAAAGTGCCGGGCGCGGCCGACGTGGCCGATGGCGAGATGCTGATCGTCCGGGTCGAGGTCGGTGAGCGCGCCGAGGTGATTCGGCATGCGTCGGAGGAGCAGAGGCGAACTGCCGAGCAGCAGCGCAGCGAGCAGGCGGCACGGCTGGC
>DAHVRW010000126.1 GCA_027322215.1 Marinimicrobium sp. | reverse complement strand
GCAATGGAAAACACGGTAAAAAACGCCAATGCCGCGGCGTAAATAAAGGCTTGGCTCGCCACCCAGTTTTGCAGCGCCGAGCTGAGAATACCGAGCCAGTACCTGACTGGCGCCGGGAGCTTGCTAAAAATTTTGGAAGCCATAGGTCGTGATTCCTCGTCCTTGGAGCCCGGATCGGTGGGCTCTTTCTACTTGCTGATAGCGGCGACGATAAGTGCGCTTGTGAATCCGTCCAGCCGTTTCTCTAACGTCCAGGTGGGCTGGCTAACAAACCGTGCGTTAAGTGGTCAGCGGCGCCCTAGCCTCGAAAATAATCCGCCGGTAAACCTTCGGTATCCGTGCGGTAAATCAATAAATTACCCGCTTGTGGTTCGGCTTCGAGCTGCGTTGCGCTCAGGTGTTCCCGTGCTGACGTGACAAACAGCCACGAATAGTCCGGGCCGCCGAAGGCGACGCAGGTAGGCTGGCTTACGGGCACGTCCAGTTGATGCAGCACCTCTCCCTGGGGCGAATAGCACACGACGCGGTTGCCGCCCCACTGGGCGTTCCACACATTGCCTTGCGCGTCCACGCAGGAGCCGTCGGGGCTGATGCCTTCGGGTGTGGTCGCGAAAATGCGTCGGTTACTGAAGCTGCCGCTGGCAACATCGAAATCGAAGGCGTAGTACACGCCCATTGGGGAGTCGGCCACATACGCCGTGCGACTGTCCGGGCTCCAGCACAGGCCGTTGGTGATTTGAAAGCCGGCCAGGTGTTTTACCGCACAGGGCGAATCGCCCCAACTGTATATGCTGGCTTGTTCGTCGATGGATTGCGGCTCGCCCTGCTCTACCATGGTGCCCGCCCAGAAGCGCCCCTGTCGGTCGACTTTGCCATCGTTAAAGCGGTTGTTTGGAAGGTGATATTCTGGCTGGCTCAGCCAGTGGCGCTCACCGGTTTGCGGGGTGTACAACGCAAAGCCGCCGTCGAAGGCGGCGATTAGCTGCTCGCTGTTTTCAATAAAACCGAAACAGGCGAGCCGGTCCGGCGTGTCCCACACCTGAAGATCTTTGTCCGCCAGGCGGTAACGGTAAAGTTTGCACTGTTGGATATCTGTCCACCAAACCGCTTGCTGAGCCGGGTGCCAAAGCACACCTTCCCCCAGCGTGTTGGCTACTGGGAGGCTCTCAACGAGTGTCGGCGTACGCATGGTTTCGCACCAAGGGTTGATTGGATGAAGGGCTAAAAAGATTCAACCGACCGGGGTTCGTCCGATCGGCCGAGATCCTATTGTAACGGAGCAGCGGCTGGTTATGGATAGGTGGGAGATCGCCCGTCGCCATCGGTGGCATTGGCGCCTATAGAGGCATCAATCAAGGCAAGCGCCTCGGTCAACAGGGAGAGCATCGCGTTATGGGCGCCTAGTTGATCCCCTTCCACAATGGCGCGGTAAACGGCTCTATGATCCGCTTCGCTGGCCACCCCCACGCCCTTAATTTGGTTGGTGCACGCGATGCTGACCCGCAGCGCGGTCTCAATAAAATTGCACAACTGTATAAAGAAGCGGTTTTCGCTGGCCACAAGCAACGCGGTGTGGAAGGCAATATCGGCTTCCAGTGCATCGTCCTGGCCCCGCTCGGCGGCCTCCATGCGCCCAAGGGCGTCATGAATGCGAGCGATATTGACGGTATTTTGCTTGCGCGCCGCTAAAATTGCCGCCTCGGGCTCAATGCCAATGCGCAGCTCGGTAAACTCACGCAGCAGCGGTAAGGAAGGCCGACCGCTGAGCGTCCACTGGAGTACGTCCACGTCGAACATATTCCAGTTGCTGTTTGGCTGAACGCGAATGCCCTGGCGCGGGCGCGAGGAGATCAGTCCTTTGGCGGTGAGCATTTTCACCGCTTCACGGATCACACTGCGGCTAATGTCGAACTGCTCGCACAGCTCCGCCTCGGTTGGAAAGTGCTCGTTGAGCCCGTAATCACCGCGCACTATGGCGGCACCCAGGTTGTAGGTGACCTGATGGGTGAGGTTCCGGCCTCCATCGAGTGTACTCATGAGAACTGCCTTTTCACGTCATTTTGCCGCCAATCCCTGACTTCTAATATCCAAAGGCGGCGTTACACCTTAGCAGGGCAAAAGCGAGTTACGAGGTTTTCTTCGTCATGGCCCGGCGCAACGCGCTGACCACTGGGACCACTTCCGGGCGAACACTCCGCCACAAATAGAAGGATTCCGCTGCCTGGCACACCAGCATACCCAAACCATCGGCCAAGCGCTGTGCGCTCTGTCGCTCTGCCCACTGAAGAAATACCGTGGGCTCGGCGCCGTACATCATGTCGTAGCAACTGGCGCCGGGCGCGAGCAGTCCATCGGGCAAAGGCAGCATGTCGCCGCCGAGGCTGGCGGAGGTGCCGTTAATCACTAAATCAAATTGCCGCCGCTCGAGCTGCTCGAACGTCAGGGCCTGAATATCCCCCAGATCGTGGAAGCCTTTGGCCAGCTGTTCGGCCTTATGAAACGTGCGATTGGCGATGGCCACCTGAGCGGGATTTTGCTCCATCAGCGGCTGTAATACACCGCGCACAGCGCCACCAGCGCCCAGCAACAACACCCGCTGCTCGGCTATGGGCCAGCCGAGGTTGTGCATGTCGTTAATCATGCCGATGCCGTCGGTGTTGTCCCCCAGCACAGTGCCATCGCTTTGCATGGCTAGAGTATTAACCGCCCCGGCTCGCCGGGCGCGTTGGGTTAAACGGGCGGCATAAGTGTAGGCGTCGATTTTGAACGGCAAAGTGACGTTCAACCCTTTGCCCCCGGCGGCAAAGAAGGCGTCCGCCGCGGCGTCGAATCCGCCTTCAGGGACCAGCTGTTTGGTGTAACTCATATCTTCCCCCACCTGCTCGGCGAACTGCCGATGGATGTAGGGGGATTTGCTGTGCGCAACGGGGTGCCCAAAGATGGCGTAGGCGTCGGTCATACTCAGTCCATTTTGTTGTTCATCAAATCCAGGCGCGGGGCTGCAAATAGTTTTCCGTCAGGGCCGCCTCTGGGCTGCCCGGCTCCGGGTGCCAGTCGTAATCCCAGCGCACTAAAGGCGGCAGAGACATCAAAATCGACTCTGTGCGGCCGCCAGTTTGCAGGCCAAACAAAGTGCCGCGATCATACACTAAATTAAATTCCACATAACGACCCCGGCGATACAATTGGAAGTTGCGCTCCCTTTCGCCAAAAGGCGTGTCTTTGCGCCGGGCCATGATGGGCAGATAAGCCGGAACATAGCTGTCCCCAACAGCCCGCATCAAGGCAAAGCTGCGCTCAAACCCCAACTCGTTGAAATCGTCGAAAAACAAACCACCCACGCCGCGGTGCTCGCCGCGGTGTTTTATGTAGAAGTAGTCATCGCACCATTTTTTGAAAAACGGGTAAATGTTCTCACCAAAAGGGCTGCAAGCGTCTTTGGCAGTGCTGTGCCAGTGCTGGCAATCCTCTTCGTTACCGTAATAAGGCGTGAGGTCATAGCCGCCACCGAACCACCACACCGGTTCGGCGCCAGGCTTCTCGGCGATAAAAAATCGTACGTTGGCATGGCTGGTGGGTAAATAAGGGTTATGAGGGTGGATTACCAGCGACACCCCCATGGCCTCGAAGGATCGACCCGCCAGCTCCGGCCGGTGCTCCGTAGCCGACGCGGGCAGCTCACCCCCATAAACATGGGAAAAGTTCACACCGCCTTTTTCTATTACCCCACCATCGGACAATACGCGGGAGCGTCCGCCACCGCCCTCGGCGCGCTCCCAATTGTCCTCATGGAAGCGGCCACGGCCGTCTTCAGCTTCAAGTGCCGCGCAAATGCGGTCCTGAAGATCCAGTAAATAGGTTTTGACGGCGTTCTTATCTGGGGTGTCGGTGTGGCTGTTTGCACTGCCGGCCATGGTAAAGCCTCTTGCTGTAGGTAATTTCCGGGCGGTTATTGTAACGCCGCGCACGCGCAATGGCGAAGCGACCGGTTGGGCCCAGCTCCCTTGACCCTAGCATACGCCTCTCGGCGTAATCGTGTACGACTGTGTAAAGACATCGACAAAACATTGCCATCGGCCGCCTCGCTTGCTCCAATGGCAGTCTTGGGCGCACAGCGTCAGCGCCGATTGCTGGCTCGCTTCGCGCGGCCTTTGATGGATCGAACACGAGGTGCACAATGAAAAATAAGTTCTTCCTTACCCGTCGTCGACTATTACAACAACTGGGCTTATCCGCCACCGTACTGTCTGCAGGGCTCGCGCCCCATGCGCTGAGCTCGGGCAACAATCGCAAAGTGGGAGTGGCCCTGGTCGGCTTAGGGGGCTACAGCAGCAACCAGCTGGCGCCCGCGCTGCAACTGACCCAACACTGTGAGCTGCGCGGCATTGTCACCGGCAGCCCCGAGAAAATTCCCCAGTGGCAGGAAAAATACGGTATCAAGGATGCCAATGTGTACAACTATGACAATATGCACACGCTGGCGGACAACCCGGACATCGACGTCGTTTACGTGGTGACGCCCCCCAGCTTGCACAAAAAATATTCGATCATAGGCGCCAATGCCGGCAAACACGTGTGGTGCGAAAAGCCCATGGCCATGGACGAGCAGGAGTGCCAGGACATTATCGGCGCCTGCCGTAAAAACAAGGTCAAACTGACCATTGGCTACCGGCTGCACCACGAGCCCAATACGAAAACGATCTTGGAGCTGGCGCGAACCCGGCCCTATGGCGCCATTGAAAGAGTTCGTACGGTGGCCGCTTACAGCGGCGGCGAAGGTCGCTCGCCGGATGACTGGCGCATGCGCCACAGTATGGGGGGCGGCGCCTTGTACGACATGGGTGTTTACGCTCTTAACGGCGCTCGCTACGCCACCGGCGAGGAGCCCATCGCCATTACCGCTCATCACGAAATTACCCACCCCGACGTGTTTACAGAGGCGGATTCGACCACCATTTTCACTCTGGAATTTCCCAGCGGCGCCACCGCCGAAGGCATGACCAGTTTCGTTAAATCCGGAAATAAACTGGAGGTGTATTGCGAAGAGGGCGAGTATGGTCTGGAGCCTATGTCCACGTACACAGGCGTCGGGGGTAGAACCAGCGATGGACGCTTACTGAACAAACCCATCGCCAACCAGCAGGCGGCGCAAATGGACAATGACGCGTTAGCCATTATTCACGATCGTGAAGTGATGGTCCCCGGAGAGGAAGGTTTGCGGGACATTCGTTTGGTGCAAGCAGCGTTTGAGTCGGCACGCACGGGCAAGCGCATCGTTTTTTAAGAAATTCGCCGCGCCTGAAGGCGCGGCGAATGTTTAGGTGCAGGATAACCCCCTAATCGTTGGCGAGCTCAAAAACGAGTCGAGTGCGAACATTGTGCACCTCGACGGCAAGCCCATTCTCAACTTGTGGGTTGTAGCGGAAGTTCTGTACCGCCGCGATGGCCGCCCGGTCAAACACTGACGTGGGCGTGCCGTCTTTGGTAACGGCGTTGATTACCAGCGGATCACGGACTCGCCCGGTCGTGGTTACCGTAAAGCTTAACGTCACATAACCCTCTATGCCCCGATTGAGTGCCGCCCGCGGATACTGGGGCGCCACTTGCACAATGGGCATCAAATTGCCGGAACCAGCCGTGGGATTAATGGCCGGCGGCTCCGCTGACGGGCTGGGTATATGAACGACTGGTCCGGTGCCGGGATCTGTTAGCTCAATCTCATTCGGGAGCGGGGGCGGTGGCGCGGCCGGCTCAACGGGTTTAACTGGCGGCAATGGCCGAGGTGGTGCGACCTTGAGTTCCGGCATCACCACATCCACAGGTGCCGTTGGCGGTGACCAGACCGGCATTTCAAATTCCACGTTAATTAAAGCGCTCATGAGCAGGAGTAAACCGATGGTGGTAGCCACGCCCATGGGCACGGCGCTGATTTGTGAGACACGCATAATGCTTACCTCGCTTATCCAGCCTTTATATTTAGTCCACGCCAGAGATTACCCTGACGAGAATCCTTCTCACTCTCATTTACAGTCTAGCCCAACCTTATGGGCTGGTTAAGACCAAATGGAAATAAAGAACGACGCGTTTAATCCGGTGACAAATTGAATGCGTGGCGGGCAAACTGACACTATGGAGCAAAGTCGTGCCAGCACGTCTCGATTTTCGGTGGTTAACCCGCTGCTAACTTAAGAGAGTGTTGTTGCGCTGGCGCTCAGCGGCGCGGCGGCTGGCATGGCGGTTTCACTGGGAAGGGTCATGAGCGTTTGGCCAGGTTGCCGCTCAACCCGCACACCGCACTCGTCGAGTCGATAGGTGAGATAGCAGTATGGACGCGGTGTCGACAATGCCTGAGCGGCAAACAGAGCGTAAACATCGCCCGTGCAGCGGGCGGAGCGGCTGACCAGCCCCGGGTGGCCCTCACG
>DAHVRW010000125.1 GCA_027322215.1 Marinimicrobium sp. | reverse complement strand
CATAACCCTGACGATCCCCGCTCTTTGCGTGTGAATATCGTCGTGGATCGGGACCGAGAACCGCGGCCTGAGCCGTTACCATCCCGAGACAGACACCTTCAGTCACTACGTCCACAACCCCAAAAGCCAGAATAGCGTCGCCGGCAACTACGTTCCGGCGCTGCTTGAGGATCGTTCTGGTCGGCTCTGGGTGGGTAGTTTCGCCGGGTTGAGTATTTTCCATCCCGACACCGAACAGTTTAGCCATGTGCCCTCAGGCACTGGCGCGACCGACGCCCTCAGCCACCACCACTTGCGCTCTTTGTTCGAAGACAGCACCGGCCGAGTTTGGGTGGGCACCCAGCCCCGCGGTGTGAACATTTGGAACCCTGACACCGGCACCTTCACGAATTTGGATGTCGGCGATGGTCTGCCCTCTTCCAATATTTCCAGCATCATTGAAGATGACACCGGCGCCGTTTGGCTTGCCACCGCCACCTACACCAACATCAACCCTGGCCAGTACCGGTTTCAAGTGCGCGCGTCCACCAATGGTCGCGACTGGGTCGAAGGACAAAGCCTGCTCATTACGATACAGCCACCGCCTTGGCGCACATGGTGGGCCTACGTGGGCTATGGACTGCTCGTCGCGGCATTACTTTGGTTCGCGCAAAAGTACATCACGCTGCGAGTTAAGGCGGAGCTGTATCGGAATAGATCCATTACCGATCCATTGACCGGGCTATACAACCGCGCGGGAATTGCCCAGACATCTGAAGGCATGTTTGCCAACTTGGAAACAAAAAAAGGCGCCTGCCTGATGCTCATGGATATCGATCACTTCAAGCCCATCAATGATCAGCGCGGACACGACACCGGTGATCGGATTTTGTGTGAGATCGCTACGGTCGCCCAGCGCCATTTGCGTGCAAACGATCACCTCGGCCGGTGGGGCGGAGAAGAGTTCGTAATTTTATGTGCCACCAAACTTCCGCAGGACGCTTACCTTCTGGCGGAAAAGGTACGGCAAGCCATTGCCGACCAAAATTATGAGCCACAAAATGGCGCGCCGTTACGGGTCACCGTCAGTATCGGTGTGACCAGTATTCGCCCCGATGACACCTTCGATCGCGCGCTGCAACGCGCTGACCAGGCGTTGTACCGCGCCAAGGCCAAAGGCCGAAATTGCGTGGTCGTGGCGGATGAATAAATACGATCAGCGTGCGAATTGAACCGCGTCAAAAAGGTGACCCGAGCTATTGAAAGGCGTGGCCGTTGGGTTTAGGGTAGAAGCCTTAACGCCTACCAAGCCAACCCCTGAGGACACCCCCATGAAAAACTTGCTTTTGCTGGTCGCTGCAATCAGTTTGATTGGCACAGCGTGCACGTGGGTCAAGGTTGAAGAAGACGCACAGGATATTGTTGTCGGCACTGAGGCCAATGTACGTGGCTGCGAACGCTTGAGTGAAACCAACGTTCAGGTGGCGGATAAAGTCGGCCCGGTCAACCGCAGCCGTGACAAAGTCGCTCAAGAGTTGTTGAACCTGGGCCGAAACGAAGCCTTGCGCATGGGAGCGGATACCATTGTGCCCACATCCGAACCCAACGAAGGAAGACAGAGCTTCGCCATGTACCGGTGCCAGTAAAACCGGCACTCGCGCGATTGATACCAGACGAGCAACGCCCAGCATATTTGGTGGGCGTTGTTCTTGGTCAGCCGCGGGTTTACGCCGGCGCAGGTTAACAACCGACGCGTGTGTACGGTTAGAGCCGCTTAACGGGTTTCAAGGAACAAGGCCTGGGCGAGCAAGCGCATCAATCGAGTTCCAACGCTTCAATCTGCTCGGAAACCTCCAGCCAGGCCTCTTCCTGCTGGCCGAGCCGTTCACGCAGGTCCGCCTGTTCAACTAAGCACTTTTTAAGTTCATCTTTGCGCTCATCGGTATAAAGCGCCTCATCCGCCAACCTCGCGTCCAAGTCCGTCAAGCGCGCTTCCAGCTTGGCCATGTCCCGCTCTAATTGTTTGCGCTTGTTGGTCAGGGGCTTGAGCTGCTCCCGGCGCGCGGCGGCTTGTTGCCGCACGGCTTTTTTGCTGTCCGTCGCGCCGTCACGGACCGCCCCCTCGGGCTGTCGCCGCGTCAAAAGCCAACGGTAGTAATCGTCCAGATCCCCGTCAAAATCCGTGACTCGCCCGTCAGCCACCAGTACAAACTCATCCACGGTATGGCGCAACAAATGCCGGTCATGAGAAACCACAATGACCGCGCCTTCGAAATCCTGCAAAGCAAGAGTGAGCGCCTGGCGCATATCTAAGTCCAGGTGGTTTGTGGGCTCATCCAACAGCAGTACGTTGGGCTTTTGCCACGTGATCAGTGCCAACGCCAGGCGGGCCTTTTCACCGCCGGAAAAATGCCGAATGGTTTCGAACACCCGGTCGCCCATGAAACCAAAACCGCCAAGGAAGTTGCGTATTTCCTGCTCCCGCGCCTCTGGCGATAAACGCTGAATATGCACGGCGGCGGAAGCGTTCAGATCCAGCGCCTTCAACTGATCCTGGGCAAAGTAACCCAGGCTAAAATTTTCTCCTGTGACGCACTCACCCGCGAGCAGCGGTAATTGCCCTGCCAGGGTTTTTATCAGGCTGGATTTACCCGCGCCATTCGGGCCGAGCAAACCAATGCGGGTATCTGGCAATACGCTGAGGCCGACATCGTGCAACACTGGCGGCGGTCCGTAACCGATGTCCGCCTGAGCCAGGTTGATCAATGGGCTAGACATCTTGCCGGGTGGAAAAAAGCTGAACTGAAAGGGCGAATCAACATGCGCCGGCACAACCGTTTCCATGCGCTCCAGAGCTTTGAGCCGGCTCTGAGCCTGGCGCGCTTTGGTGGCCTTGGCGCGGAAGCGATCCACATACGCTTGCATGTGCGCGATACGCTCTTGCTGTTTCTCATAGGTGGCCTGCTGCTGCGCCAGTTGCTCCGCACGCTGGCGTTCGTAGGCCGAGTAGTTTCCCGTATAACTGTTGAGCTTATGGTTTTCGATGGAGACCACCCGCTGCACCACCGCGTCGAGAAAATCCCGGTCGTGAGAAATGATGATCAAAGTTCCAGGGTAGCGCTGCAACCATTGCTCTAACCAAAGAGTGGCATCCAGATCCAGATGGTTTGTGGGCTCGTCCAACAACAGCAAATCCGAAGGGCACATCAGCGCCTGTGCCAGATTCAAGCGAATCCGCCAGCCCCCCGAGAAATCGGCCACGGGCCGCTCGCCATCGTTTGGGGAAAAACCCAGACCGTGCAACAACTGTTGTGCTCGCGCTGGCGCCGAGTAAGCATCGGTCCGCTCCATCTCCGAGTACACTTGCGCCAGGGCCTCGCCTTGCGCATGCTCAAGCTCGGCCTCCAGTTTGCGTAGCTCACGGTCACCATCGAGCACGTAATCCAAAGCGCGCCTTTCAAGCGCTTCAACTTCCTGAGCCATGTGTGCAATGCGCCAGCCGCTGGGCAAATCCCAGTGACCAGCGTCACAGGCCAGTTCACCCAAGAGCATGCGAAAGAGCGTTGACTTACCGCTGCCATTGGCACCGATCAAGCCCACCTTCTGACCCGGAAAAATACTTAAGCTCGCCGATTGCAGTAAGAACTGGCGGCCGATTTGTAATGACACTTGCTGTAGTTGAATCATGGCGCGTATTCTATGGATAGGCCGAAGGCTTGTATATGCCCTGCGATGGTTAACGGCCTAGCATGCGTAAAGGCGCAAATTGATGACCATGTCCGCACAACCCGATCAACTTTGGAAGTTCTCGTTACAATGCTACCGCCAGCCCGGCGTCGAGGCGCTTTGTTTAACCCTTCAAGAGCAGTGGCAAGCCGACATCAATCTGCTGCTCTGGTTACGCTGGTTGGAAACGCAGTTCATAGCGGTCGATAACACCCATATCCAAATGGCCGAAGCCCATATTGCCCACTGGAATCGAGAAGCCGTGTGGCCCTTACGGACACTGCGCACGAAAATGAAGCAGCTCTACGGCGTAGAGGATGCGGCCATAGAGGCCACCCGTAGCGCCATTAAAAAAGCCGAGCTGCAGGCGGAACGCGTGGTACAGATACGGCTGGAACAGTTGGCGCGCCATTGGCCGGCCCGCGCCCAGTCTCAGCCGGTCGCGGCGGGCCATAACCTCGCCGTGTACGCCAATTATTTAAAGCTTCCCGAGCCGGTAAAACAAAAAATGCGCATTCTTTACGCTCCGAACCACTCTTAGGCCGGGATGTGTCATCGCGATTAAGAATAAAAAGAGGGGACGCAAACGCGCCCCCTCTTAACGACTCACTACTATTCACCTTTTGTACACCGGCCCGCTTTGCGGGCTGTGCCACACGTGTGCTTACGTATTGTCGTCGGTGTCATAAAAGCTGCGATCAAATAAACTGCCCCCAGCAGGACGGTCCGGCACCGGCTCGGGCTTAGGTAAGCTCGGCTCACCAGGCTCAATCAGTCGTGTGCTGCTGTGACCCAGCTCTTGCTCGCGGGGCCGCTCCGGCGTCGGCGCCGCAGGTGCGGGCATCGGGGTTGGCGCGCTAGGCGCGGGGCTGTCCTGAGCCGGCGCATCATCGGCTCGGGCCGGTTTGGCTTCGGGTTCTGGCGTACTCACAGTAGGAGCCGTCTTGGTCACCGGCGCTTTTGGCGCTGGGCTTTTTTGCACCGTGGCCTTTTTCTTGACCGGTGCCACCTTGGTTTCGGCGGTTTTTGTCGCCGCCTTCTTAGCCACTGTTTTCTTAGCCACCGCTTTCTTAGTGGCGGCTTTCTTAGTTGCCGCTTTCTTGGCCACCTTTTTCTCCGCTACGGCTTTTTTCGTGGCGGTTTTTTTAGCCGCCGCTTTTTTGGTGGTTACCTTTGAGCCTGATGTGTCTGTGCTCGTCGCGGCCGCTTTAGTGGTCGCTTTCTTCGCGGTTTTACGTCGGCTGGCGGCTTTCTTCTTCAGCTTGCGCTCGACCTCTTTCACGGCCTTGGCCCGTTCGCGGGCACGCAGGTCGGCATAACGTTTCTCGGCCTTGGTTTCGGCGAGCGCCTTTTGAGCATCTTCAAGCTCTACCGTCAGCTGATCCACCAGGTTCTGCTGATCTTCAAACGCTTTGAGTGCGGTGCGTAAACGCTTTTGCGCTGCAGCGCTGTCTCTTTTTATTTTGCCAGCGGCAACCTTTCTGTTACGCAGTACTCGAAGCTTTTTCCGAGCACTGGTCAAACTGGTCTTGGTCTTGGAAGCCAGCCGTTCCGCATCCCGCAATTTCTTTTCGCGGGCCTTATCCAGCTTGGCTTCCATTTGGGTGATCTGCTTCTCAAGCTGATCGATGCTGAGCGTTGCAGTCTTTTTAGCGGCCATAAGTCAATTCCTATCAAGGTCGGAAGCTAGAAAAAGGGGTGTCTTTCATTGTAGTCGCAGGGGGAAAAAATGTGTACAGCCCGGAGCGTTTTGGTCCCTGTACCAAGCGCTTTTGCTACCTTCACACGAATTTTTCTCACTGACAAATGTGTAATCGATCACAGAGGAGGCCTTAAGTTGGCCAGTGAGCGCTTTAAGGGCGAGTGAGCGGGTATTTTTCACCGGACCAAGAGCGCATTTTCAGCCTAATTGGTATACCATGGCGACTCATTTAAATACCCAGCAGGTTAACTACATTCAGGATAAGAAGGTAAACACCATGTTACGCAAACCGCTGCTATTAATAGGATTTATCGCTTCCGCCGGGCTACTGGTCGGCTGTCAAGACGGTTCGAATCAAGAAGAACAAGTGATCGAGCTCAACACGCTGGAGCAGAAGGTTAATTACATCTTCGGCTTGAATCTGGCAGAAAACTTTGTTGAGGGCGGTGTGCAGATCGAGCCCGAAGCGTTTGCGCTGGCCCTGAAGGACGTCCGTGACGGCGTCGAGCCGCGTCTGAGCGATGAAGAGATCGCTCAGGTCATGACCACATTCCAAGAGCAAGAGATGGCCCGCCGCCAGGCTGAGCACAGCGCTCTGGCGGAATCCAACTTGGCCGCCGCCCGCTCCTTTCTGGCAAATAACGCCGAGGAAGAAGGTGTAGAAGTGACCGAAAGCGGGCTTCAGTATCGGGTGCTGGAAGAAGGCGAGGGCCCTCGCCCAACAGCGGATGATACCGTGACGGTTCACTATCGCGGCCAACTGCTTGATGGCACCGTGTTTGATAGCTCCTACGAGCGCGACCAGCCCGCTACATTTTCACTGAACGGGGTAATCGCCGGCTGGACTGAGGGTTTGCAGCTGATGCAGGAAGGTGGACGCGTGGAGTTCTACATTCCGCCGGATTTGGCCTATGGCCCCAATGGCAATGGCCCGATTCCTCCCAACGCCGCACTGATATTTGAAGTGGAGTTGCTGTCTGTTGAAGGCGGGGATGACGAGTAAAAATACTCGCTAGCGACATTAAAAAACCCGCTTCGGCGG
>DAHVRW010000124.1 GCA_027322215.1 Marinimicrobium sp. | reverse complement strand
GCGCGGGCGCCAAAATTCTGGGTAACATCGAAGTGGGCGCCGGCGCTAAGGTGGGCGCCGGCAGTGTGGTTTTGGACTCGGTGCCGGCGCGCACTACGGTAGCGGGTGTGCCAGCACGTATTGTCGGTCGCCCCCGCGGCGAAAGCCCAGCCCGGGATATGGATCACGACCTTAACGGTAACGGAAACTATTGATCGGCGGTGTAACGATCGTGTTGTGAGTCTGGTTCAGCGGTTCGCCCATGCTGAAACCATTTGAGCACTGACCGGCGACTGTCGAGCATGGTTTGATAGGTGTCGATAACAACCTGATTGGGTCGAGGCAGAGTCTTTAGCGCGGCGATGCGAGCGCTGAGAAACTCAATATCCTGCTCGACCCTGGAGCGCACGGCTTCGGTTTTGGCGAGCCGTTCTGTGGTTCCTACTTTGGGTTCGTCATACATTAGGTTTACCCCCCTGTGTCCGTGTAAGTACCGGCTGGTCCCCGTATTGTTTAGACTGATGGTGTGCTCATATTGGTCAAGGCTGGATGACCGCGGCAACTAAGTAGTATGAGATGAGTCGGCGCCCACCGCTACCCCCCGACCATATTGTTTCGTCACTAGCAGCCCACTGCATATTGCTAACAAGTGCTATTATTTAATTCTGGCGGCTGAATGGGCGTTCCCATGTTGATAATGGGTTGTAATAGCCTAGGCTACCCTTTACGTCGCGCCGCTTGGCGGCGATCACCACGAAAACGATGGCGAGAGTAACCGGGGTGAGCGCTAAGGTGAATGAGATCCAAGGTGACAAGGTGAAAAGGTAAAAAGGTGAGCTATGCAACCAGAGACATTTGATGTGATCTTCCGGGGCGATATCGTGCTGGGTCATGCTCTGGACGACGTGAAAGCGCGCCTGCAAAAGCTGTTTAAAGTGGATGCGAGCAAAATCGATGCTCTGTTTACGGGCCGCCCCGTCATTCTTAAACGCAACCTGGATTCCGCCACAGCGGAAAAATATCGCAAAGTCCTGCATCAGGCGGGCGCCCAAATCCGCCTGGCGCCCAGCGGCGGCGCCCAAAGCGCCGATAAGCCCAAGGCGCGTCCGGTGCGTGGCCTGAGTCTGGCGCCGGTTGGGGGGTACTTGGTGGCGCCGCAAGAACACCGCCGCCTGGCGCCAGTCACTGTGGACACTTCCGCGCTGAGCCTGCGCGAGAGCGATGGTGAGCTGTTGGACCCTCACGAGCGGGCCGCGATGCCCGATTTAGACTTTAATATTCCCGATTTCGAGCTGGCGCATGTGGGTGCGGATTTGATTGCCGCCGCCGAACGCCCCGAATTGCCGTTGGTGGCCGTGGAGCCCGAAGACTGGGGTTTGGCTGACGTGGGCAGTGATTTACTAAGCGCCTCGGAGCGGCCTCAGGTTGAACCGGTCGCGGTTGGCGCTACAGACTTTGACTTGGCGCCGGTGGGCAGCGACTTGGGTCCGCAAAAGACGCCTGTGGTGGCTCCGGTGCCGGACACCAGCGCTCTGCGCTTGATGGACAATGATTGATCTGTGAGGGCTCTGATCGCGCTTGATCCGACCACCGGATCAAGCGCGATCAGTTTTACTGCTGCTGCTCGTAACGCTGAACGGATTCGATAATCTCCTGACGGGCCGCCTCGGCGCCTTCCCACCCCTCCACCTTGACCCACTTGCCGGGTTCGAGGTCTTTGTAGCGCTCGAAGAAATGATTGATCTGGGCCAGGGTAATTTCCGGCAGGTCAGTGGCTTCCTTAATCTGGCTGTACAGCGGTGTGACCTTGTCCACAGGCACGGCCAGCACTTTGGCGTCTTCGCCGGACTCGTCGGTCATCTTCAAAACGCCCACTGGCCGGCAGCGAATGACGGAGCCCGGCGGCAAAGCATGGGGGAAAATTACCAGTACATCCACCGGGTCACCATCACCGCACAGGGTGTGCGGCACATAGCCGTAGTTACACGGGTAATGCATGGATGTGCTCAAAAGGCGGTCCACGAAAATGGCTCCGGAGTCCTCGTCAACCTCGTACTTAACTGGCTCGCCATTCATGGGGATTTCAATAATGACGTTCATGTCATCCGGCAAGTTTTTGCCCGAGGCGACTTTATCTAGGCTCATGGTAGCTTCCTGTAACATAAAAAGTGGATAGAAAATTGGGGCGCGATTCTACCATAGCTGACACGGGGGAGTGCAGTTTGAGGCGACTTCAGGGCGAGCACGGGCGGGACCAGAGAGGAGTTGGCGGGCCGACGTAACGCTCAGCGGGAGTGCGACCGCAGGTCATTCAGGCCCAATATAAGCCGCCAACGAGCAAAATTGCCGCGACGACCAGCACCGCCCACAGCCAGGCTTCAGATCGTTGCCCAGGGGTTGGTTCCTCCCGGTTGCCGGGCGAGGTGGGGCGAGTCTTCCATCGTCGCGTGGCATCGCGAAAAGGTTTCCCACGCTCGAAAGACGCGGGTTGAGTCGTGGGTTCTGGGGCGACTATGCGAAACGTGTATACGTCCAAGCGCAGCCGGTCGCCGTTGCGCGCCTGGGCGCAGCCAATCTGAACGTCGTTCACATAAGTCCCGCTGATCGAATTTAAATCCTGCACCCGTACCTGATTCCCTAAGCGGTGTAGTTGAGCGTGGTGTCGGGACAGGTGTGTCCCAGGCACTACAATATCGTTACTGTCCGCGCGGCCAATCGTTACCGATTGATCGTCGGGAATAGGGTAACTTTTACCCGCCAGCCAGCCACCCTCAGCGACCAAACGCCATCCCGTCGCCGCGGCCTTATTCTCGGTCTGCACCGGCGCCCGCACTTGTAGTTCGATCGCGCCCAACCGAATCACATCGCCCGGTAATACTTCTTTTTGAGTCACGCGCTGGCCGTTGACGTAACTGCCACCGGGGCTGTGATTGTCCCGCAGGTACACCTTGTTGGCGGCCGTGACCAGGTGCGCGTGCACCGGGACGATGCTTGCGTGGGCCAGAACCAAATGGTTTTCAGTGTCGCTACCAATACTGTACAGCTTGTCCGTTACCCAAAAAGGGTCCTCTTGCCGATCCTTAAGTTGCAGTTTGAGCATGTGACTGTCCGTCGTCCGTTGAGATCATCGTCTGTTGAGGCACATCCGCCAGCATTGGACGTTGCCACCCGCGTTGTATCGGCAGGCTGCCCCGCGGCCGTGCACCGGAGGCGGGCGTGGGAAGCAGGCGTGGAACGATTGTATCGATATTGATCAGGCCAGCGCCAGCGTAATCACAGCGGGCGATGTAGCGCAAATAAGGTACACTACGCGTTTAGCTTCCCGTCGAATAGTTAAGGCTTATTTATGTTTGCAGCTCTGGCCCGAGTCTACCGCGCAGTGATTCTCAAGCATCCGGCATTGGTATTATCGATCGTAGTCATAGCCACGGTGGCGGCGGCTTTGGGTTTGCCCCATTTCAAGCTCGATGCATCGGCGGACTCTCTCACGCTGGAAAATGACAGGTCGCTGGACTTCTTCCGGGAAATCAACCAGCGCTACCGCACAGCGGATTTTCTGGTGGTTACCTACACCCCTCATGATGAGATGTTTTCCGATCGCTCCTTAGCCACGCTCAAAGCCTTGCAGGATGAATTGGCTCAGGTTCAGGGCGTGCAGAGCATCAACTCCATACTGACTGTGCCGTTGCTGTACAGCCCCATGCGCAGTCTGGCGGAACAGCAGCAGTCCACACGCACTCTGCTTACCGAAGGCGTTGACCGGGAGCTGGCGCGGGAGGAATTTCTGCGCAGTCCAATCTACCGGGACACGCTTCTTAGTGAAGACAGTCGCACTACCGCCCTGCAACTGAATCTGGCGGTGGATGATCATTACTACGATTTGGTGGGAGAGCGAGATCAATTACGGCTGAAAGCCCGAGATGAAGGTCTGAGCGAGGCTGAGCAGGCGCGTCTGGATGAAGTGAGCCAGGAGTTCCGGGATTATCGCACCGAAGCCACTGCCCGGGATCACGCCAGGGTAGAGCAGGTGCGTACCATACTGACCCATTACGACGATCGCGCCGAACTGTTTCTGGGCGGCGTGAGTATGATTACGTCCGACATGATCGCCTTTATTCAGAGCGATTTGGTGGTGTTCGGCACCGCGATTTTGTTATTTGTTATCGGTGTGCTGGCGTTTATTTTCCGCCAGTGGCGCTTCGTGCTTTTACCGCTCGCCACCTGCCTGCTAACAGTGGTGATTGTGCTGGGCTGGCTAAGTTGGATCGACTGGCGTTTGACGGTGATCTCGTCCAATTTTGTGGCGTTGCTGCTGATTATGACCCTCGCGCTAACCATCTACTTAGTGGTTCGGTATAGGGAAACCCATCGCCGCCATCCTCAGTGGAGCCAGGAAGATCTGGTGGCGGACACCACTCGCGCGATGGTATTGCCATGTCTGTACACAGCACTGACGACAATGGTGGCCTTTATGTCTCTGGTGGTCAGTGACATACGGCCGGTGATTGATTTCGGCTGGATGATGACTATCGGCCTAAGCGTCGCGTTTGTTCTTGCTTTTGTGATCATCCCCTGTGGCTTGATGCTGCTGCCCAAAGGTGAGCCCAAAGACAAGGGCGACCAATCCGCCGCGGTAACGCTCAAATTTTCGTATGTGGCGGAGCACCACGGCGGCAAAGTGGTCATTATCGCGTTGGTGGCCGCTATGATCAGCGCTTATGGTCTGACTAAGCTGGAAGTCGATAACCGCTTCATTGATTACTTTCAGGAAGATACGGAGATCTACCAGGGCATGTCGGTGATTGACCGACAGTTAGGCGGCACCATCAATCTGGATATCGTGCTTGAGGCGCCAGCCCACGCCAAAGACAGCGGGGCGGAGCTCGAAGATGACCCCTTCGCCGACCCGGACGATGATCCGTTTGCCGATGACCCTTTCTCCAGCCCGGACGAGGGCGCCCCGGGCACCAAGCCCAGCTACTGGTTCACCCGGGCGGGGTTGCAAGAGATCCAGGCACTGCACCAGTATTTGGATTCACTGCCCGAAGTCGGGAAAGTACAATCGCTCAGCATCGCCTATGACGTGGCTCGCGACATTGCAGGCTCCGCTCTCAACGACTTTGAATTGGCGGTAATGCGCCGCTCGTTGCCGGACGATATTACCGCTGTGCTGATAGACCCCTATCTATCCAGTGAGCACCAACAGACACGCATCACGCTGCGGGTGAAAGAAACCAGCCCGCACCTACGCCGTATGGAGCTGGTGGACAAAATTCATACCTATGCCAGTACGGAGCTTGGCTTTGAGCCGGAACAAGTGCGCTTTACAGGCATGTTAGTGCTCTATAACAACATGTTGCTGAGTCTGTTTAATTCCCAAATCGCGACCATAGGCGCGGTGTTTTTGGGCATTATGGCCATGTTTTTGGTGCTGTTCCGCTCACTGCGTGTGGCCATTATCGCGATATTGCCCAATATGCTGGCGGCCAGCGTGGTGCTAGGTGGCATGGGGCTGGCCGGCATCCCGCTGGACATGATGACCATTACCATCGCGGCCATTACCGTAGGGGTTGGGGTGGATCATGCGATTCACTACTTGTACCGCTTCCGCAGGGAGTTTGCTGATCGGCGCCACTACATAGAGTCTATGCATGCGTCTCACGCGTCGATCGGGCGAGCCATGTTTTACACCGCCATAATCATCATTGTGGGCTTTTCCACCTTAGCCTTGTCGGAGTTCAACCCCTCGATTCATTTCGGCTTACTAACAGCCGTGGCTATGTTCACAGCCATCATGGGTTCCTTAACGCTGCTTCCCAAGCTGGTGTTGATTGCCAAGCCTTTTGGTAAGGAGCTGAATGAAATGGACGAAGGCTAAAGCGGGCGCGAGAGGGTTTTCGGCGACAAAATGTCCTTGACGATCGGCATTGGCCGTGGTCGAATTGAGCGGCTATAAACCGCCCGGCCGAGGGGATTAGCAGGGAAGTTGGGATCGCGAAGAGCGCCAGCTCGGGCCTGAAGTGTGCCGTTATGCGCAAGCCCGCATGTGGCGTCGTTTGCTTTATGTCTAAAAGGTATAAGCGAGCGCTTTGCTAGGAAAGTGTTATGGTCATTCAGAACACTTATATGCTATCTTAGCGCGCACTGAGTACGCCCGAGGCGCAGGATTGGCTCGCCGCTCTGGCGGGCCGCTTTCCACCATCCCCAGCAGTCGGACGGTGGCTTGCCAGCCGAATTCAGTCAGCCGACGATTAGAATAATAGAGGGTTAGAACATGAAACAAAAACAACTATTAATTGCATTTGGTGCCCTGGTGCTTACCGCTTGCGGCGGCAGCATTGATCTGGGGCCCAGGGTAGCGGCGCCGCCGATTCAGCCTGAAAGGTCTCCCGACCCCTTGGTTTACCCCATCTCCCTGACTCCAGAGCGCAACTGGTACACCAACGCCAACTACGCGGATGCGGACGATGTGGCGCCGGACGTCGTTTTTATTGAAGACGGGATTGAGATCTACGCCACCAGCCCAAACCAGCAGCTGCTAACCCGTATCCCGGGCGCGTTGAATCTGAGTGACGCTAAGATGGTGTTCACTGTATC
>DAHVRW010000123.1 GCA_027322215.1 Marinimicrobium sp. | reverse complement strand
AAGGTAATGGTCAGATCCTGCTTTTGTGCCAGGCGAAATTGCACATCCAGCATGTAGGCCACCGAGCCCTGTATAAAACCCGTGAGCATCACCAGCGCAACGGCCAGGCTGATACCCAGCACCGACATGCTCGCTTTCACGGGCTGGCGCTCCAGGTTGCGCAGAATAATCCGACTCGGCTGGCTCAGCCAGGTGATGCCCAGACGCTCCACCAGCGTGCGACGAAAACTTGCCGGTGGTTCCGGGCGCATGGCTTCCGCTGGCGGCAAGCTAAACGCCCGGTATACGGCGTTGAGTGTGCCCAGGAGCGTGGCGCTGCCAGCGATGGCCACCGCCATCACCACCACTGTAGGGCGCACGCTGAATTCCAACCAGGGAAAACGAAAGAAATCCTGGTAAATCCCCGCCAGAGCGCTGGCGATCCACGCCCCAAGAATCACGCCGAGAACTGAGCCCAATAGCACAACCGCCAGAACCAATGAAGAATAATGACCGGCAATGCTCAATGCCCGATAACCAAAAGCCTTTAAAACGGCAATCTGCTCCCGCTGGGTACGGATCAGCCGCCCCGCCACGACATTGAGCAGAAACGCCGCCACGCCGATAAAAATCGAAGGTAAAACCAGAGCCATGGTCTCGAGCGAACTCAGTTCATCTTCCAGGTATCGATGGGAGAGCTGGTCATCGCGGCTGTAGGCGCCCAGCCCGCCCCAGGGCGCGAGGGTGTGATCGAGCCCCACGATGACGCTCGCGGCGCTGTGACCAGGAGCCAAGGTCAGGGCGACACTATTAAAGGCGCCGTCCATGTTAAACGCCGCTTCCACGGCACTGCGGTTCATCCATAAAATACCGTAGCGGGTAAAGTCCGGCATGATGTCGCCGGGGCGAACCTGGTAGATAAACTCCGGCGATAGCGCTACACCGCTGATCAGTAACTGTTGAAAACGGCCGTTGATCACCACCGACAGGCGATCGCCCGGCTCCAGCCCATGGGCGTCGGCAAAGGCTTCACTGACCAACGTTTGATCCGAGCGCTGGGCGTCGGGCAACTGACCGCTGCGCAGAAACAACCGGTTCAATTGCGGTTGCTGCCCATCGGGAATGGACAACACCAAACCGGTAATCGGCTGGTCAAAGTCCTCCATTTGAATATTCACCGGCGCCTGCACGCGGGTTTCCAAAGTGGCGACACCCGACAGCTCGAGCAGGCGCTCAGCAACAAACTCCGGCGCCCGCTTCAGGCTGACAAATACGTGGGCAAAGCGCTGGTTTTGATAGACGCTCGCCTGGCTCAAACGCAGCGCATCCACGGTGGTAAAGGACATCACAAACATGGCCACGCCAATGGCAATCACTGCGGCGATCGCCGCCCCCTGCCCTTTCAGGGTCCAGAGATTTCGCCACAGTTTGATCTGCAGAGCGCGCATTACCAGTGCAACTTATCGGGGCTGACGGGGTTGGGGTTGTCGATCACTTCACTCACGCGCCCATCGCTCAGGCGAATCGTGCGGTTGGCCATGTCGGCGATGACCGCGTTGTGCGTGATCACCGCGGTGGTAGTGCCCACGCGCCGGTTGATGTCCAGCAGCACTTCCAGCACCTTGATGCCGGTTTTGGAGTCCAGTGCTCCGGTGGGTTCGTCGCACAGCAGCACTTCGGGCCGCTTGGCAATGGCCCGGGCAATCGCCACCCGCTGCTGCTCACCGCCGGACAACTGGGCCGGAAAATGATCCATACGCGGCGCCAGCCCCACCAGCTCCAGCGCCTCTTCCGGGCTCATGGGGTCACGGGCTATGTCGGTCACTATGGCGACATTTTCACGGGCGGTCAGGCTGGGGATAAGATTGTAGAACTGAAAGACAAAGCCGACGTGGTGGCGACGAAAATCGGTCAGCGTTTTCTCATTGGCGCGGCTGAGATCCTTATCGTGATACCAGACCTCGCCACTGGTGGCCGTATCCAGCCCCCCAAGAATGTTCAACAGGGTGGACTTCCCGCTGCCTGATGCCCCCAGCAGAACCATAAATTCACCGGGGTAGAGGTCCATGTCCACGCCACGCAGCGCATGGATCTCCACATCGCCCATACGAAAAACCCGGGTCAATCCCCGGGTGCGAAAAACGGCTTGCGCCGGTTCTGTCCTAACCATGGCACACTCGCTCACGCATCCATTGGATAATCGCCAACAAAAGCCACAGATGATCAGCGGTCCAGTGCTGCGATTGCTGCGAACCGGCTTCGGTCTTCGCTAACCGGTGGTCTTCTTCAAAGACAGCCGCGGCCGCTCAGGCTTATCGCTGCGTTCGGCGAAGAGCTTAGCCTGAGCCTCGGCGCGCTGCTGAGAGCGGCTTTTTATTCTCGGGCCAGATCGTCCGACAGAAGCCGCGGAGGCTGCCAACACATCCATACCCTCACGCAACAGCTGGGCCTGCTCGACAGCGCTTAGGTGCTCTGGCGCCCTGCCGGGAACCACGCCCGAGGGGTCTTTTGGATCCCCTTCCACCTGCACACTAAAACCGGTGTGGTGCTGGGCGCGCTGCTGTACCATATCAATGGTCCAATCTTCAAAACGCGGTGGTGCCATAACGGTTACCCTTAAACATTGGCCTTGGAACGGCGGGCACGAGTCTGCCTGGCCGGGGGTGGCGCACCCAGGTGCACCTGATTGCGTTGCCGGGCCAATTCCATTTGCTTTTGACGCTCACTGAAACGGCGCTTTTGATCCTCACTCAGGCTCTCGTAACACCGCGGGCAACTGACGCCTTTCATATAATACGGGGATTCCTGGTCCGCCTCTGTGATCGGGTGCCGACAGCCATGGCACTGATCGTAAGAGCCCTGTTCCAAATCGTGATTTACCGCCACACGGTTGTCGAACACAAAACACTCACCCCGCCACAAGCTTTGCTCTTTGGGCACCTCCTCCAGGTACTTCAAAATACCGCCCTGCAGGTGATACACCTCATCGAATCCCTGCTGCTTCATATACGCGGTGGCCTTTTCGCAGCGGATACCGCCGGTACAAAACATGGCCACTTTCTTATGTTTTGAGGGATCCAGATTGCGCTGAACGTATTCAGGAAACTCTCGAAAGGTTTCGGTATCAGGATCGACGGCGCGCTCAAACGTACCTATGGCGTACTCGTAGTGGTTTCGGGTATCCACAACCAGTACCTCTGGATCGCTGATCAACGCATTCCAGTCTTGGGGCGGCACGTAAGTCCCCACGATATCGCGTGGGTCTATGTCCGGCACCCCCATGGTGACAATCTCCCGCTTCAGTTTAATCTTCATGCGGTAGAACGGCATGTCCTGGTGCAGCGACTCTTTGTGTTCCAGGTCGGCCAGACGCTCGTCGGCGCGAAGGTAGGCTAACAAACCATCAATGCCCTCACGCCTACCCGCCACGGTGCCGTTGATACCTTCCTCGGCCAGCAGTAGCGTCCCCTTCAACCCGAGGCTCTCACAGTGCTGTTTCAGAGGCTCTGCCATCTGCTGGTAATCGTGCAGACTGGCAAATTTGTATAAAGCGGCAACTACGATCGTCATGGCATAAATAACCTAAGGGTAAAACCAAAGCGCGTATTATAAACGTCTGGCTGAGCCGGTCCAGTTCAGCGCCCACCGCCCAGACACTGAGGCGAATCGGGTACTGACGTGGGGCCAGACCATTCATCGGGGCTGTAGGTATGCAGGGCCAGAGCGTGGACGCCACTGCTCAACTCCTGCCCCAACACGGCATAGATCATCTGATGGCGCTGTACCTGACGCTTACCCACAAACACTTCGCTCACCAATATCACCTTGAAATGGCTTTCGGAGCCCGGCGGCACGTTGTGCTGATGGCTTTCATTCACCACCTGCAAATGTTCCGGCGCGAATTCTTCGGTCAGCTTCGACACAATCTGCTGTTCTACAGGTTTCATAAGGTTACTCCACGCACTCCGGCGTCACCGTAAGCGCTCATTTTATTTAACAGGGATTCCAACGACATTCCTGGCATAAGCTACTACACTGAGATCCAGGCGCTTACCGCAAGGAATTTTACCAACGGACGGCCCCTTAGGCTTTTGGACGACAAACCGCTATGTTCCGTAAAATTTTCATGGACCGACGGCGCGACGAAGATCCCTGCAAGGATATGCTATTGGATCTCTACCACCGCAAACGGCGCAAATCCGTTGACCGGCGCGCGCCCAACCGGTCCCTGGAGCAGGATTATTTTGCCTATATGGCCGACGAAGACGACCCGCCTTCATCCCACTGAATCGAGCGCCAATAATACCTTCGAAGGTAGAGGGTAGATCGGGTAGCGCTGGAAAAACTCGATCAGGTCAAACTCTTCGAGCACCCGCTCGCTGTAATGCCGGTGGCGGGTCCGAGCGGCGTCGTAGCCTTGGAACTGCAACTGCTGGAGACAATCGGGACAAACCCGTTTGGGCCAGGCGCTGGCTTGAGGCTGGCGGGTTCCCAGCATCAAGTTCTGCTGCGGGTGCTCCCGACGCCGGTTTTGCAGGATGCGGCAATAAGCCAGATGATAAACCGGTGCCTGTGGATCCGTCCCCGGCACTTGCAGCTCAAGCAATACCCGGCTGTTTTTGTACGCCAGTGTGTAATCGTGCATACAGCGCAGGGCCGCCCATCCGGTCTCTATCCCCGCCTCCAGCGCCATCCGTTCGTCGGCGGTTAAGTGCAAGCGCGGGTCGAAGAACTCAAACGCCCCCAGCTGCTCGGCGCCCATGCGCTCGCGCAGGCGATTAAACTCGGCAAACTCCAAAAAATCCGGCAGCTCCACACTAGCTCTCCTGCAGCAGGGATTCGATGCGTGATTCCGCATCGGTGCGCAACCGAAATTCCACCCGACGCGAACGCGCCGGATCTTCTTCCCCATCCACCAGCACCGGTTGAGAAGACGACAAACCGTTGGCGGTCACGTGGGCCTTGAGCCAATCCCGCTGGGCGTGCACTTCAGGCAATTCCAGCAAGTGCTCAAGCGTTGAACGGGTGCGCGCCTGGGATAGCGCCATGTTGCGAATATAGGCAACATCCGGCGGCTCGCTGCCCCAGTCGCTGGAGGTGTGCCCTTCAATCCGCACCTCCAGAATATCGTCCCGATAGGTTGGAGAGGTGACGATCTTCACGTAACGCGGAAAAAAATCGTCCAAAATCTCCGTAAATCCAGGGCGCAGGTTGTGATCGCCCTGCGCAAACAGCACCTCGGTGTCATAAAAACTCAGGCTGAGATCCGGATTCAGCTCCGCGCCCCATCGGGGTAGATCGGGGCCAAACTCTGCCAGCAGATCGTGGTACAACTGGGTTCGCAAGCGGTCGTAGAGCACCGCTACGTCGCGCATTTTGCGCGTCTCAATCTCCAGCTGCACCATGTATACCACCGCCACGAGCAGGAACACCATCATCAGGCCCGCCATCAGGTCGCTGACGGATACCCAGTGTTCCTCGCGCTCGACTTCATTGCGCAATTCGGGATTAAACGGATTTTTTGACAGGGGCTTTTTGCTCATTGGTCGAGTCGGTGCCGGCAGCCAGTTGAACAAGCTCACGCAGCTTGTCCGTTAGCGGCGCATAATCATTGACGAATTTCTCAGACAGGGATGTCATTTGATAACCAAACGTCGTGAGCGCTTTGGTCAACTCGGTTTCTAACGCCTGATCCAATGCCTCCAGCTGGCTGTCGGTGCGCGCCACCATGGCGGCAACCTGCTCTTGTAGCGAGTTCTGAGCGGTGATCAAACCGTCCGCCAGGTTTTGACTCACTTGCGCCGTGGTATCCCGAAGCGCTGCCGAGGCGTCATTGAGTACCTGGCTCAACTGCTCTTGGTTACGAGTGACGCTGTCGGCCAACTGGGTCGTCAAAGCATCCACGCGCCCCTCTAGCGAGGGCAATCCAGCGGCCGCTTTGTCTGCAACCGTGGCCAAACGGGATAGGTAGCGGTCCAACCCTTCTGACTGGTTTTGCAAGGCTTCCATCATATCGCCCATTGATTCGGAAACCCGGTTGAAGATTTCCGAATGAGTTACGACCTTTTCATAAGCGCGGCTGGCGCGATCCAGCAACTCGCCATTGGATTGCTGGGTAACCAGCAGCTCCTGAAGCTCGGTTTTGTAAGTCTGTTGCCAGATGAGCATATTGCCCACGGCTTCGTTGAGCTCTTTAAAGTTTTCGCCGTACTGGGTATTGATCTGTGTGTTGAAATCGTGCATCACGCTTTCCAGGGCACTGATCAGGGCTCGGGTGTTAGCCTCCGTCATATCCGCCTGATAGCGCTCGAGCGATGCGCGCAACTGCGCCCCTTCCTGATGCTGCTGGCTCTGCAAGTCCGCTAATGCGGTACGCAAACCACCGGCCTCGGCGTCACCCAATGAGGTGCGGATATCGCCTAATAAGTTCGCCAGATCGTCAATGGTGGCCGATTCGTATTGAGCGCCAGTGCGCATGTGCCGCGCGGTGGCGATCAAGTGGCGAAACTTGATTAACAGTGCCCCCAGTAACCCGGCAATGGAAGTCCAGAACGCGGTTTGCAAACCGGCAATCAATGCCGGTACGCTAGCTTGTATATTTTCGGTGTTGAATTCCAGCAAACCCAGTGCCACCCCGAGAAACGT
>DAHVRW010000122.1 GCA_027322215.1 Marinimicrobium sp. | reverse complement strand
TCCAGTAAACTGCGCTTTTTCGGCCATTTTTGCCTTGCATAGCCTGCCTCGAAAACGTTTTTCAACAGCCTGCTAGCAACTTGGTCGCCAGTATTGCAATCGATACTGCACTCGATAGCGCCGTAAGCCCGACAATAGTTTTACGTCAAATTCAACACCCTCGGCGGCATTCGACGCCAATCACGACCTCGCGGTGTACGCTGTTGTCGCATCAGCACTTCGCCGCCTTGCACCTAAAGTCGCATTCTCGACGCACTCCTAAACGACATGCTTCACAAATTTGCAAAATATTTAGATTATTTTTGATTAGATGCACCCAGCGCATATAGCGCTCATGTATTCACTGATCAAAAAGTTGAAGAATTCGATGCCATATATTGGCAGCGAATACATTCTTTTGCAGTTTTTTATACACTCCTTCGTAAAATAAAAATGCGCCTTAATCGCGTTCTTTACTTCAAATCATAGAAGAGAAAAAACCGCTTATCGCTCGCACTCGTCGTCCTTAACGTCTGTTTATTTGCGCCGCTGTGAGCCTTGATTATGCTGGCGCCGTCATCGTTGGCGACACTTATTCTTCCGTTGAAATGAAGCATCACCGACTATAAAAAATTACGCCAAATATCGCCTTACGTTGGCACACTAACGTGCACGAGAATTCTGTTTTTGGCATCAGAATCAGTCAGTTGTTGTCGGTTTTACTACAAGGGGTATGGAGGTCGTTTAGGTGCCGTTAATATGACTTATTGCCTCGATTGACAGCGCTAACCTGAGCGTTACTATCCGGCCTGCACGTTAGTTAGGGCCACTTTCGTTCTCGAAAAAACTTTCGTTAGTGATAAAGCGGCCATGTCATTTTAAAAACAATAAAACCGAACGGAAGTTCCAGTAATAGTTCGGTGACATCTTCGACTGCTGTGCATTGAGTCCGGGAAATTGGTTGATACTGATCTGAATCGGTATCGATTAACGTCGACAAATAAAACAATAGGATTTGGAAATGTGCTCAATAACACGACTTAAGATGGTAGCGCTTACACTGTGCATGCTTGCCTCAGTTCCAGCGGCACATGCTCATCAGTATGGCGAGGCTCTACAAAAATCCCTCTACTTTTTCGAAGCCCAACAAGCGGGCCCACTGCCCGAATGGAATCGAGTGCCCTGGCGGGCCGATTCCGTACCTAGCGATGGACAAGATGTTGGCGTTGATCTGCGCGGCGGTTGGTTTGATGCCGGCGACCACGTCAAGTTCGGATTCCCAATGGCATCGACTGAAACACTGCTGGCATGGGGTGGGGTGGATTATCGAGACGCCTACGAGCAATCTGGCCAGTTGCAACACCTGTTAAATAATCTTCGCTTCGTGAACGATTATTTTATCAATGCTCATGTATCTCCCAACGAGTTATACGGTCAGGTAGGGCTGGGCCATGAGGATCATGGCTTTTGGGGTTCAGCTGAGGTAGTGCATTTAAAAATACCGCAGTCCCGACAAGCGATGAAGATTGATTTAAATTGCCCAGGACCCGATCTTGCGGCCGAAACCGCAGCGGCTATGGCGGCATCGTCCATGGTGTTCGCACCCACCGATTCGGCCTACTCAGCCACGTTGCTCACTCATGCGCAACAACTGTATGACTTCGCTGAGAACACCACGGGTGTCGATGGTACCGACAACGCCTACTCTAACTGTATTACCGATGCGCAATCGTTTTACAACTCGACATACGGGGTGTATTGGGACGAGATGGCCTGGGGTGCGGTTTGGTTATGGCGCGCCACCGGCGACAATCACTACCTGGATCGGGCGCTGCACTATTACGATCTGATGGGTTTTGAAAATCAAACGCAAACGCCCGTCTATACCTGGTCGTTGAGCTGGAACGATAAAGCGTACGGCGTTTATGTATTGCTTGCCGAGTTGGTAGGTGATCAACGTTTTCATGATGATGCCCAACGTTACCTGGATCACTGGAGCGTCGGTAACGGTAACCGCACAGCAGCAGGCTTAGTTGTCGTGGATTCCAGTGGCTGGGGCGTGAATCGCTACGCGGCCAACACCGCATTCCTGGCATTACATTATGCTCGCGCCCTGGGTACCGAGCACGCGCTGTACGATCGCTACCACTCCTTTGGTAAGCGCCAGATTGATTACATCCTCGGTGACAACCCGGCGCAGCGCAGCTTTTTGATTGGGTATGGTCAGAACTACCCGACCAACGTGCACCATCGCTCGTCGCACGGTTCTTGGGCGGACAGCTTACAAGTTCCCGCTCAGCAGCGGCATATATTGTATGGCGCAGTGGTTGCCGGGCCGGATGCCGACACCAACTACACGGAAGATCGTGGCGACTACATCATGAACGAGGTTGCTACCGATTATAACTCTGGCTTCACCGGTGCTGTGGCGGCGTTATACGACCAGTACGGCGGCGAAGCGCTGCCTGAGTCTGAGTTTCCCCCTGCTGTGCAACCGCTGGACGATGAGTATCTGGTGGGCGCAAAGATTAATAGCAGCGGGTCGCATCATATTGAAATCCGCGCGGTGGTCCAGAATCGCAGCACGACACCGGCCGCCGGGCGCGACGATCTGTATTTCCGGTACTTCTATGATTTGAGCGAAGTGTACGCGGCCGGTTTGAGCGCAGCGGATGTTACGGTCAGTACAGCATATTCTCAGGCCACATCGATTACCGGTCTGCATAGCTGGGGTGATCCCGCCAACCACATTTACTACGCCGAGGTCAGTTTTTCTGGCGATATGATCTTCCCCGGTGGACAGTCGGATCATCGACGGGAAGTTCAGTTCCGTGCCGCTTTGCCTGATAGCTCGCCTTCAGGCAGCTGGGACCATACCAACGACCCTTCTTGGGATCCTGGTTACGCCAGCACCAGTGAACAGTATGGTATGCCGGCGCCTGCTATCGCTTTGTATGGCAGCGAGGGGCTTTTGTGGGGGCAGGAACCCACGGCAGACTGTGGCGGCAATACCGGCATTAACTGTGTACCTCAAGCGCAGAATGTACAGATCAGCACAGAACACGGCACCGCTGTGAACGTGGTACTGATTGGTGACGATCCCGATGGCGTAATTACTGCCTATAACGTCGTCTCCGGTCCCAGCAACGGTGTACTAAGTGGAAGCGGCGCTGAGCGGACTTACACACCGGATCCGGGATTCTTTGGCACTGATAGCTTTACCTACACGGTGACTGATAATCAGGGTGCAGAGTCTGCGCCAGCTGTGGTGAGCGTGACGGTGCAAGAGCCGGATGTTCCTTCGGTATCCATCAGCGCTCCCGCCAACGGTACGCAACTGATTTCAGGCAGCGATTTCACTCTCACGTTTGCATTCAGCAATGCGGCGGCTGTTCGCATTGAACAGAACGGCGTGCCGGTTACGGATGTGAGCAACGAAAATTCTGTAACGCTGACAGCTCCAACCGAGCTCGGCGCCTTCACGGTTACGCTCACGGCTCTCGATGCCAGCGGTAACTCATTGAATGTCAGCGACAGCGTGACTCTTGAGGTTGTTGGCGATGAGCCCCCAGGCTCCAGCTCCGCCTGTGAGTTTGTAATCGATAACGAGTGGGGAGAGGGTTATGTGGGGCATATCCATATAACCAATGAGGGTGGCTCGGCGATTAACGGCTGGCAGGTCAGCTGGACGTTCACCGACGGCTCAAGCCTTCTTAATGTATGGAATGCCCAACTCTCGGGCAACAATCCCTACACCGCCAGCCATCTTGACTGGAATAGAACGATCCAGCCGGGTCAGACCGTGTCATTCGGGTTCCAGGTCAACAAAGGTTCCAGCAACGCGCAAATCCCTGTCGTTACGGGCGCTGTCTGTGACTAAGGCAAGGCCTGATCGAAGTCTGCAAACAGGGAGGTAATCGCGCTGGCCGTGTTGGCCAGCGCCTATAAAAAAACGCGGGTGTGCTGCTAGGGAATGTCTGTTAGCACACTCGCACAGATGTTCATAGAAGGACAAACTCAACTCCAACAAGGTGATTATTATGAAGCCTTATTACTATAAAACACTCATGGGTTCATTGGCCGTGATGCTATCAGCGTCGGTATTCGGTCATGGTCTCATCTCTGAACCCGCTTCACGCAACTGGACCTGTGGTGCAATTACCAAACCGGACCAAGCAGAACCCGGAAGTATTTGTGCCCAGGCGTTTGAAGATGATTTTAACGGTGGGTACCAGTTTATGAGTGTGCTTACCCACACTCAGGGCCGAGCGGTTGTTGACCCGTTGCCGGAAAACGTTTGTAGCTTCGGCACTTCCACTTGGAACGGTCAGGCGACCCCTTGGGACAAGCCGCTCGATTGGCCTGCCCACGAGATCGAGCCTGGTCCGCTGACTCTGACCTGGGACATCAGCTGGGGTCCGCACTGGGACGATACTGAAGAGTTTCGGTACTGGATTACCAAACCGAATTTCCAGTATCAAGTGGGCCGCGCTCTTACCTGGGATGATTTCGAAGAAGAAGCGTTCTGCGTACTTGGCTACGACGACAATAATCCTAACGCCAACCCCAACGTTTGGACCGAACGAAGTGCCAACCTGTTTCACACTCAGTGTCAGGTTCCAGAGCGGGCCGGCCGTCACGTGATTTATGCCGAGTGGGGACGTAATGAGTGGACCTATGAGCGATTCCACACCTGCGTTGACGTCCAGATTGGCGGCGATGGCGGTGGCGGCGACGTCGTTCCGGTGGTAGCGGATATCCAAGCTACACCCGATACCAGCGTGTTTGTTGGCGACGGACAGATTGCTTTGGATGCCAGCAACTCCCAGGGCAACAACCTCAGCTACCAGTGGAGTGTTGATGCCGTTAACCCATCACTTTACAGCCTGAGCAGTGCTAGCGGCTCCAGTACAGTACTCACCTTGGCTGAACCAGCGGCCGAGAGCCAGGTTACCGTGCATCTGCAAGTGACTGGACAAGGCGCCAGCAGCAGCACCTCGGTGAGCTTTACTCATGTTCCTGCCGCGGGTGACAGCAACTGGATAGATTTGGGCGCGGTGAGCGGCCAGGCCAATGCGTTGTCGGCGGGCGATCAGGTGCAGCTGCGTCTGGTGGACAGCAATGGGGTCGATACCTACTACCCAGCTAATGCATTGGTTCTGACTGAAGCTACGGCGGGTGCCAACGCATGGCCTTACGCACTGGCACAAGCGGTTAACAGCGAAGCCAGCAACATCCGCATCGGTGCGCTGGACGCCAACGGCGACGTTAACCCAGCCCAGAGCGCTACGGCAAACCGCATCTACGCTACGGCTCCGGCCAGCTATAACGGCGCGTTTGTACTGATTCAAGACGGTGGTAATGGTGACGGCGGTAATGGCGAAGAGCCTGGCGCTGGCAGTTGTGAGTACGTTGTGGTGGACGACTGGGGTGCAGGCTTTGTGGCCAATATCCGTATCACCAATAACGGTTCCACTCCCATTAACGGCTGGACTGTCAACTGGGAATACAGTGGTAACACCACGATGACCAATGGCTGGAATGCTGAATTCTCCGGAAGCAATCCCTACTCCGCGAGCAACATGGGCTGGAATGGAGAGATACAACCGGGCGATACAGTGGAGTTTGGATTCCAGGGTGAAGGCTCAGCAGAAGCCCCCGAAGTTACCGGCAACGTATGTGATTAAGGCTCAATCCTTAGACACGCAACCGCATTAACAAGGAGAATTAGCAATGTTTATTAAACAAAAAAAGCCAAACCGCTTTGCCCTGTCGCTGCTAGCGGCAGGCATCGCCTTTGCCAGCCACAGCGCTTCCGCGCAATCGGCGTCATGTGAATATGTCGTCGACAACGATTGGGGCAGCGGCGCTGTCGCCACAGTACGTCTTACCAACACCGGGTCGTCGACTATCAATGGCTGGAATGTCGAGTGGGCCTACAATAACAACTCGGTCGCTCACGCATGGAGTGCCAACCTCTCGGGCAACAACCCGTACACTGCTTCCAATATGGAGTGGAACGGCGTCATCCCGCCCGGTGGTGTTGTTGAGTTTGGCATGCAGGTAAACAGCAGCGGGACCGCTGAAACGCCAGACGTCACAGGCGATATCTGCGGCGATACCGGTGATGACGGCGATGACGGCGATGGCGGCGATGGCGGCGATGGCGGCGATGGCGGCGATGGCGGCGATGGCGGTGATGGCGGTGATGGCGGTGATGGCGGTGATGGCGGTGATGGCGGCGACGACGGCAATGGCGGTGAGCCTACCGCTGGTGTCTTCCGCGTCGACGACAGCGGTAACATCACCAAAAATGGTGAAATCATGCCGGTCCAGTGCGGTAGCTGGTTTGGTCTAGAAGGTCGCCATGAGCCCGCCGACGATCCGGACAACCCGAGCGGCGCGCCTATGGAGCTGTTTGTTGGCAACATGTGGTGGGCCAACGATGGCCAGGGCACCGGCCGAACCATTCAGCAAACCATGGAGGAGATCAAAGACCTGGGCATCAACGTGGTTCGTCTGCCCATTGCTCCGCAAACGCTCGATCCAAACGATCCGCAAAGCTCGGGTTCGAATATCCTGAAGAACCACGAATCCGTGCGTCAGGAGAACGCTCGTCAGGCTCTGGAAGACTTTATCGTCCAGGCGGCGGCAAACGACATTCAGGTGATTATCGGTATTCACTCCTGCTCGAACTACTTGGGCTGGCGTGCGGGCCGTCTGGATGCGACTCCGCCTTATGCTGACACCGATCGTCTCGGCTATGAGCACTTCCGTGATGGC
>DAHVRW010000121.1 GCA_027322215.1 Marinimicrobium sp. | reverse complement strand
CCACGTGGGTTTGCCCCAAATAGAACCGGTTACTAAAGAAAGAAACGTCAGGGCAGCCCCAATGGGCGCTGCGGCGGTCATCACAGCGAACGCCAGCTTCATGCGCCAGATCAGGCCCACGGCCCCGGATATGGCCATAATGTAGTAGCCCACCAAGGCGAGAAACGCCGCCGGTACATGCAAGTAGATGATCCGATAACTGTTGCCCTGCTGATAATCCGGCGGGGCAAACGCCAGTCCCCATACGCCGCCCAGCACCAGTAAAACCGCGCTGACGGCTCCCAACCACGGGAGCCAACCCTCAGTTTTATAATAGAACCAGCGCGGCGAACCCAGCCGGTGAAACCATTGCCATTTACTCACGAAACTTCATTCCTCTCGTTCAATCCCGGCTCTAAGCCATTGATTTTATTGTGCTCACCCGGCGTCAATTGAGATCTGTAACGCGCCGGCAATTGCCAAAGGTGCCAATGCCAGCGCCATGGCTAAGAATGCACCCAGAACCGACAGCTGCATTCGTATCGAGTCGCCCAACGCGGCATTTTGCACCACATCGGCACCAAAAATCAGCAACGGAATATAGAGCGGCATGACAATCAGCGATAGCAAAAGCCCACCGCGACGCAAAGACACCGTGAGCGCAGCCCCCATGGCACCCACCAGACTCATACTGGCCGTACCCAGCAACAACGATCCGCACAACGCCCAGTAGGCCGGGGAAGGCAAACCGAGAGTCAAGCCCAGAAACGGCGCCAAAAGCGTCACCGGCAGACCGGTCACCAGCCAATGCGCGAACACTTTAGCGAGCACGCTAAAGTACAGCAGCTGCGGGCTGATCAACAGTTGCTCTAAAGAGCCATCATCAAAATCACTACGAAACAGGCCGTCCAGCGCCAGCAAAGTGGCCAACAGCGCCATCACCCACAACATCCCCGGCGCCAATTGCGCCAGCAATTCGCTTTCAGGCCCCAACCCGAGCGGTATCAGGGTAATGGCAATCAGATAGAAGACGAGCGGGTTGAGCATGTCCCCCGGTCGGCGTGCGGCGAGCAATAGATCCCGACGCAAGGTGGCCGTAAATGCCGTTAAAATCGGGTGTGGCGCTTTAATCACTGAGGTCCTAGGCAAAATGGCTTTCCTCAGGCTCTAACCACTGAGGTGGGTAATCCAGCAGATCGACCCGGCGCAGCCCCCGCAGCGCCAGATCCTGGTGCGAACTGAGTATCACCAGTCCGCCCGCTGCGGTGTGGCGAGCCATAAGCGCTTCCAGATCGGCGACACCCGCGCGGTCGATGGCTGTGAATGGCTCATCCAGAATCCACACCGGCGGAGCGTCCGACAGATGTAAGCGAGCCAACGCCACTCGACGCAGCTGGCCAGCGGAAAGTTGCGCACAGGGCACATCGGTATAAGCGGAAAGCCCCACCGCGTCCAGTGCCCGATCAATATCCGTGGCGGCGGTGCACCCATTCAGAGCGAGATACCAATTCAGGTTTTCCCGAGGCGTAAGCCCGCTTTTAATACCGGGCCGGTGACCGACAAACAAGAGATTCTGACGGTGTGCCAGCCCGGCTCGCCCTAACTCGACGCCATTGCACAGAATCTGACCCCGATACTCGCGGCAAAGCCCAGCCAGAGTGCGCAGCAACGTGGTTTTCCCCGAGCCGTTTGGCCCGAGGATCTGTACGGCTTCCCCGGCATAACAACGAAGATTCAACGCGCTGAATAGCGGTCGCTGGTCCCGCTCGCAACTCAGTTCACGTAATTCCAATAGGGGTGTAGACAAAATGCCTGTGCTCGCTGTCGTTGCCGCAATCCGTAGGGCTTATGTTGTAGGCCATCATCCATCATCATGGGGTGCAGTAGTGATGCCGTAATGAAGACAATCGACCGGGCCTCAGATTTTGCACCTGCTGGCCGATACCCTGAAGTGCGGCCGCTCAGTGATCAGCGGTGCCGAACCTGCGCCGACCCGTTCGATAAACAGGACGAAGTATAGCTGGCTTGAGCAGGTATTTTCATCCCCTATGCGGATACAGCGGACGATTCTCTATTATGAACGGCCCCATTAGCGACGCCTTGAAAGCACCCAATTTGATCAGCCGCCTTCTAGACCGCGGGCAGGAGGGCCGTGCGGAGCGTGTTCAGACGTTGGTACAACTGCTGTCCGTCCGCATCGGCCAGCCTCAGAGCGCTCAGGTACAAAACGTCGCGCCCGTAACGTCAGAGCAACGCCAATCACTGCTTAACGCCACGTTAGAAGCACTGGCGCAGCTGGAAAAAGTGCCGCCAAGCGCTCAACGGGAACGGCAGGTGGGGCAATTACAGGCGCAACAACAACTGCTTAACGCACCCTTGCTCAAACTGGTTAAGCTGTTGCTCAACGGCCGCCCGCTAGTGACTTATACAGATCGGGCACTTGAACAGGGGCAAACCGTCCAGGTGCGCCTAACCGACAATAACCGGCTGGCGCTACTGCCTATGCCCCAAGATGAGGCGGCACCTAAAACAACGCTACCGAAGCCCACCCAAATGATGCTGGGCCAGGCATTGCGATCCGCCTTGTCACTTCAGGATCGCCCTACTTTGCTTGAGGTTATGCCTCGGATTCAGGCCCTGCCTTTACCCCATCGCCAAGCGTTGTTGTCCCCGAGTTTGCAGCAGGCCCTGCACGCCGTGGCTCAACAGTTGCGGTCCCCTGCCCAGCTAAGCCAACCTCAGGTTCTGCGCGCAGCCCTACAGGCGAATGGAGTATTTTTTGAACGGGCGTTGGCGCACAGCCTCGTCAGCGGGAAACAATCGCCGGGACCGGCCACCGCCAGCAGCGACTTAACCAGCAGCGATTTAAAAGGAGCGCTGCTACACACCTTGCAACGGGTCACCGCGGAGCTGCGTCAACTCGGACATCCCCAGCCCCGCCCGGTTGACCCCACGCCGGCGCCAGCTCCGCCGACAACCGCCCCAGCCTCAGGGACACTACCGGGCGCTGAAGCCACTCCTCCACTGCGGGATTTATCCCAGCTCATTGCGCAGCTGGCACATCGCCCGCTGGCGGAGCTGAGTAATCGAACCTTGCGCACCCAGTTGCTGGTTCTATTGCACCGGCAAACCCTTAACAGCCTGGCCCGGATTCAATTCCAACAACTGCAGACGTTAAACCAACAGACCGCGCGCACTGAGGCTCCGCAAACCCCGCAGTCCTGGACTTTGGAAATTCCCGTCCGGTACGGTCTGGAGCAACACAACCTATCACTGCACATTGAACAGGACTGGATTCCGCCGAAAGAGGAACAGAACCAGCCTGCCGCGCTTACCAAAAAAACCAAGCGCTGGCAGGTGCTGCTCTCGTTCTCTTTGCCAGAGGCAGGCAACGTCTATGCGCAGCTCACTCTCGTCGGCGACAGCGTAGCCGCAAAGCTATGGACCGAGCAGCGCGACACGCTGCGTGAGGTGAATGCCAAACTTGGTGTATTGAGACAACAGCTACAGGATCAGGGCATAGAGGTAACGCAGCTGGATTGCGTGCAAGGCACACCGCCGAACAAAACCCAGAAGCTTCATTATTCATTGGTGGATATTCGCACATGAACCGCAACGCATTTACTCAAGCCGACCTGGATAAAGCCGTGGCGCTGTTTTATGACGGGAATCAGGCGCCCTATGTGAGCGCCAAAGGCACCGGCGCCGTGGCGCAAGAAATTATCGCCATTGCCGAAGCCGAAGGAGTGCCGCTGTGTGACAACCGCGATTTGGTGGACTTACTGGTAACTCTGGAGTTGGGGGACGAAATACCCGAAGCGTTATACCGAGCCGTGGCCTGCATCATCGCCTTCGCCTATCAGCTGCAAGGTAAGGCACCAAATGCTTGAGTGGTTTTCCTTTTCATACATGCCTCATGCGCGTCAGACCCCGAACTGCTCTTGCTGATAGGCTCTCACGCGGGCGATAAAACTGGCTCGTGCCGATGCCTCGGCCAGCTCTTGGGCCTCGGCGACGGGCAGCTGCGGTTGCTGATCAATCAAACGGCGCGCGAACTCCCCCCGCCCAGCACGATCCAGCAACACGCCGGTTTTTGAGAAACGTTTTACCGTATATACGCCGCAACTGGGCGAATTTTGCATGAAGATAAAACCGCTGAGCTGCGGCGAATCCTGGAGCGTACGTTCTGCCGCCAGGGCCAGCGCATCGGTCACGTCCAGGCCTGGATCTTCAACCCCACGGACGCGGGTCGTGGCGTCGCTGGCCAGCAAGTGTATGGGTTTGCGCGGTACGCCCAGGCCAATGGCCATCTCCGGACACACCGGCACATACTTAAAGTATTTCCCCAATACCCGATTAACCCAGTGGTCGTACTTGTGGCCGCCATCGTAACGCACCGGGTCTCCCAGCAAACATTGGCTCACGCCCACCAACGGCTTGTGTGAGTGGCCCGGCGTAGTCATATTAATAGTTGGGCAGTTCGATGCCCTCGAGCAATTCGTTCAGGTCCGCCCGGGACTTCCGATCGAGCACCTGCCCCACCAGTTCGCGGTTTAGGTGCGGCGCAAAGCCCTCGATGAACTCGTACATGAACCCGCGCAAGAACGTACCCCGACGAAAGCCAATTTTGGTAACGCTGCTTTCAAACAAGTGGCTAGCATCCAGGGCCACTAGATCGGTATCGAGTGTTTCGTCATAGGCCATGCTGGCGATGATGCCGATACCGAGCCCCAGGCGCACGTAGGTTTTAATCACATCCGCATCAGCGGCGGTGAATACCACTCGGGGCGCCAACCCCCGGCTGATAAACGCTTCATCCAATTTAGACCGGCCGGTAAAACCGAACACATAGGTCACCAGCGGGTGCTCGGCCACATCTTCCAACGTCAGCTCTGACAACTGCGTTAAGGGGTGCCCCTTGGGCACGACAATGCAGCGGTTCCAGCGATAACAGGGCAACATAATCAGGTCGCTGAACAGATCCATGGCTTCGGTAGCAATGGCAAAATCCACCGTTCCATCGGCCGCCATTTCCGAGATCTGCATGGGCGTACCCTGATGCATATGCAGCGACACCTCTGGGTACTGACTGATGAACTGTTTGATCACAGGTGGCAGAGCATAGCGAGCCTGGGTGTGGGTAGTAGCCACAGATAGCGAGCCTTTGCGCTCGTTGCTGAACTCCTGAGCCACCTGCTTAATGCTTTCAACCTTGCGCAGAATCTCGCCTGAGGTGCGCAGAATGACCTCCCCTGCCGGGGTAATCCGGGTCAGATGTTTACCGCTGCGGGTGAATATTTCTACGCCCAGCTCATCTTCGAGGAGCCGGATTTGCTTGCTGATACCCGGTTGTGATGTAAACAGACTCTGGGCAGTGGCAGACACGTTCAGGTCGTGATGGGCCACCTCCCATATATAGCGAAGTTGTTGCAGCTTCATAAGCCCTCCAAGATGGCCCTATCCGCATGGAAATATTCTGAGACCTAACACTTATGGCTCAACTGAATGACCGGGAAAGGATACCTGTAATTATTAAACCCCGCGCCTGTAAGCACCGGCTGAACGCAAAGTCGGGTGCCAAAACACAAGATTCTTTCCTTGGCATTAGAAAACGCCCCTAGTTGGGGTTAGAACTATTGGTGAGGCTTTTTGCCCTGTCCAAATACCGCAGTACCCCAAGGGTTTCTATAACTTTAGACTATATCGAGTTCTTTATTTGTGCAAGCATCGGCGTCTCAAACAGCCCACGGTAAGGGCCGTAGCGGCGCTTTTAACATCTTTCCGCTCAGGTCAGGCGGGGTTGTTCGCGACACCGTGGGGAACGTGGCCGGTGGCCACATGCTCGCTGGCCGAGTCACAATGCTGGCGTTGGTCATCGAAGAATACGTCGGCCCCATAAGCTTTGAGAAAAGCCCCTTTGGAAAGCCCTCCCAGAAACAGGGATTCGTCGATGCGCACATTCCACGCGCGTAACGTACGAATGACGCGCTCGTGGGCCGGCGCGGAACGGGCCGTCACTAAAGCGGTGCGTATGGGGCAGTCCTCTTCAGGGAGCTGGCTCTGCAGCCGCTGCAACGCGGCAAGAAACGACTTAAACGGCCCGCCGCTCAACGGTTTCTTGGCGGCCGCTCGTTCGCTGGCCGCAAAGGCGCTCAGGCCCTGACTTTTGAACACTTGCTCCGCCTCGTCGGAAAACAACACCGCGTCACCGTCGAAGGCAAAGCGCAATTGATCGTCGTGGTCTGATCTCTTCTTTGAGGCTAACAAAGTCGCTGCGGCTATGCCCTGATTCAACGCCAGGCGCACATCCTCACCATCGGTAGACAAAAACAAATGACAGCCAAACGGAGCTGTGTACCTATGTGGACTGCTACCGCTGCAAAAGGCCGCTCGGGTGATTGCCAATTGATAGTGTTCGATCGAGTTGAACACCCGCAAGCCGGTATCGGCGCTGTTGCGGGACAGCAAGATCACCTCCACCCGGGCGTCTTCCGGCAAATTTTCGTTTAGGCGCAACAGTTTTTGCACCATAGGAAACGCATCGCCGGGCTCGAGCGGCTCGTCTTCGCGTTCGATTTGATAACGAGCGTAGGCTTCCAGCCCCTCATTAACGTAAACCTCGTGGCTCTCATCCAAATTAAAAAGCGCTCTAGAGGAGATAGCGATAACCAGTTTATTGCCTAAATTCGACATGGCGACCCGTGTAGTTGTGGCATCAAAAACAATGCGTCCGTTATACACGATTCATCGCTTAGCGTCAGCCCAGGCGCAGACAGCGCGAGAATATTAATCTCACCCCCCGCCGAGGGCTGGATGACTAGCAGGCTGTTGAAAAACGTTTTCGAGGCAGGCTATGCAAGGCAAAAATGGCCGAAAAAGCGCAGTTTACTGGA
>DAHVRW010000120.1 GCA_027322215.1 Marinimicrobium sp. | reverse complement strand
CCAGACGTTGATATAGGCAGACAGCGAAGTCGCCAACGCCAAACCCACATGGCCGATGTTGAACCAGAAATACAGCGGCGCCACAAACAGCACGTTTAAGCCCATATTGGCGGCCATGGCGATAATGCCAAAGCGTACCGGCGTCCTCATGTCCTGGCGGGAAAAATACCCAGGGGCAAGAATTTTGATCAGCATAAACCCGAGAAGCCCAAGTGCGTAGGCGCGCAAGCTATAGCTGGCCATTTGCATGTCCCGGGCGGTCGTTTCCCCGTACTGAAACAGGGTGAACAGAATGGGCTCGGCCAATACCACCAACGCCAGTGCGGCGGGTAGCGCTAACAACAATACCGCGCGCAGTGCCCAGTCAATGGTGCGACTGAATTGCGCCGTGCTTTCGGCCGCATGCAGGCGCGACAGGCTGGGCATGATTACCGTGGCCAGAGCGATGGCAAAGACACCGTTTGGCAACTCCACCAAACGGTCCGAATAATACAACCAGGAGACACTCCCGGTGGGGAGGAAGGAGGCCAGCACCGTATCCAACATTAGGTTGATCTGACTCACCGAGACACCAAACATAGCCGGTGCCATAAGCCACAACACTTTCTTTACGCCCGGGTGGCGCCAATCCAGTTTCGGGGAAGGCAACAAATGCAGCTGACGCACAAACGGCAACTGGAACAACAGCTGGCACACACCCGCCACAATCACACCCCAGGCCAACACATAGGCCGGGTGCAAGCTCAAAGGCGCGGCCATAAAAGCCGCGCTGATCAAGCTGATGTTCAGCAGCACGGGAGTAAACGCCGGGATGGCAAAGCGATCGTAGCTGTTGAGTATGGCACCCACAAAACCCGTTAAGGACACCAGCAAAAGGTACGGAAAGGTGATGCGAATTAAATCCACCGTGAGCGCGAACTGTTCCGGCGAGTGAAACCAGAAGCCGGGGGCAAACAGCGCGGCCACCAACGGGGCGCCCACCACCGCCAACAGCGTTACCAGAATCAGCACCGAGCCAAGGCACCCAGCCACCCGATCCACCAACTCCTGCACAGCCGCGTGCACGCCCCGGTGGCGATATTCGGATAGCACTGGCACAAACGCCTGAGAGAACGCGCCTTCAGCAAAGAGCCGACGCATAAAATTGGGAATTTTAAAGGCAACAAAAAAGGCGTCGGCGCCGGAACCAGCACCCAGAATTCGGGCAAAAATAACATCCCGCACCAGCCCCAGCACGCGGGAAAGCATCGTCATGATACCCACCACGGAGCTCGACCGGAGCAGTCCGGGGGCGCGACGGGGCTGAAGCGATGTGGGTTCAGGCACTGATCAATCTCTTCCAGGAGTCCAGAGCCGGCTCAAGCGATCGCCTCAAACCACAGCGATCCGTGGATCCCCTCCGTTTGAGTGACACGGCGTTTAATGAGCACGGCAAAAATCGTGACCGCATTATCCACAGTAGCGGCTTTAAGATACAGCGTCGTGCGAATATTGATAACGGGTGCACATGTACGTTAAACATTGTAAAGCTCGGTAGCTTGCTGTGCAGGCGCTTTGTTACCATGTTGATTCATGGACCGCGCGTAAGTGTGGCGCTGCAATAACGTTGTAGGAGAGGGGTATGAAACAGCAACTCATTTTAGGCGTCGTTATGTCGGCAATGACGATATCGGCCCACGCTTACCAAAACGCATCTGCGCAAAATTTCTCCGCCGAAGTGCTGCTCGGTGTCGCCAACCAAGATACCGATTTTGGCGGCGGCGACCGCGCCTCTGGCTCGAGCACATCGTTCGGAATTCGCGGCGCGTACACGTTCAACCCCAATGTGGCGGCCGAGCTGTCTTATCAATATTACGGCAGCTACGACGATAGCTGGCAGGACGAATTTGGCTGGGTGGACGAAACCTTTACCTCCTCCGCATTGATGGGCGGCCTGAAAGTGAGCCTGCCCTTGTCCGCGGGCTATTCGGTAGTAGGACGCTTGGGCGCCGCTTATTGGGATTTCGAATTGGAAGAGACCGACGCCGGGTTCCCCGGTGACGTGTTCGTTTTCGACGACAGCGACTTGGGCGTTTACTACGGAATCGGCTTGCAACTGGATATTACGCAAGCGCTGTTCATCAGCGTGGAGTACACGGGCGTACCGATGACCGCCTCTCTGGGCGGGTATACGGTCAAACACCGTACAGACAATCTTTCGGCCTCTTTGGGCTTTCGGTTTTAGTGGGCCGGCACAGCCGGTGCTAATCCACCGGCACCTCCACCGCTAATAACTGCTTAACCGCCCCCATCGACAACCGGCCGGAACGGGCCTCTTTGTTACCTTGGCCATCGAAAAACAAAGCCCGTGGCAGCTCGCCGTGCCACGCGGGATCAAGGGCATACCCAAGCACGGCGGGCACTTCGTCCCCATAGGCGTAGCGCTGAGCACCCGTATTCAGCTCATCCAACACCGCGCCGTGCTCCTCATGCCAAGGCTCCACGGCGACCGTAATAATCTGCACTTGATCATTACCGCGACTCAGTTCCCCCAACGCCTTCAAGTAACGTTTGCAATGGGAGCAATCCAGAGACCAGAGTGCCACCACCGTAGGCTGACTGTAACGGTCCTCATCCACCAAGAGGCTGGCTGTAGCTCGGTCCAGTTTTTCAACCCCGCCCGCATTGGCCAGCGGCGCGATCCCACACAACAATAACGCCACCCAAACGCCGAATGTTTTCATAGCCGATGCACCTCAACGCCATTGGTTTCCGTATGCCACACCACCACCAGGGTGTCGCCGCTTTGGGCCAACCGCGGTTGGTCAACCCGCCCTCGCGTGCTGCTCAACCGGCGCGGCGGTGCGAACGTGTCGCCGTTGTCGGAGGAAGATTGGGTATATAAATGGGTCTGCTCGCCGTCGAACTCATTCCAGACTACAGTGATGCTCTGGCCCCGCACGGCCACATCCGCGTGGGCGGCCAGGGAACCGCCCACAGTGCGCTGCCCGCTGGGCGCGTCAGCCCCCAAGCGACCGTAAAAAACCCGGCCCTCACCCTCCCGCACATTGAACCACACACTGTGGAGCGTGCCATCGTCGGTGACGGCCAGACCTGGACCGTGGTGAGGGCAGGCATCAATCGCCCAGCGATCGAAGGTGGCGCGCTGCAATGCATCGGCGCGAAATTGATCGGACTTAGCTGCAAAATGCGGCAAATCGGCCAGATGCATCAAGGCGTGGTCCCGCTCGTTGGGCTCAAACACATGGCGCCACAAAGCGAGAGGTGCACCGTCGACACCTTCAGCCAGGGCGATGCGACAACATTCGCAGGAATGATCGGCAAGTTTGAATTCCGGCGCGAAACTCTGGCCATGATCGGTGGATACGGCCGCGTAAATTCCAGCTCCGCGATAATCCAGCCCGGCCGCATGGGCGCTCTCCATGTCCCGCTTATCGACCCAAACCAGTAAGACCTCGCCACCTTCGGTGACCAGTAACGACTCGAATCGATGGGTAATTTCGCTGCGATCCCGGTGCACGGTTATGGGCGCATCAAAGGCTTGCCCATGCGGGGCTCGAGCTAGGCGAATATAGCCGGTAAAGCGTTTATCCAGCGGCTGGGTCCAGCTTACCAAGAGGCTGCCATCGCGAGCCAAAGCCACTTTGGGACGGTTTTCGCCATCGGCGGAGATCGCTTCGGGATGAGCGTTGATGCGTTGCGGCGGGCTCCAGTGTGCACCGAGATCCGAGCTGGTGTACAACACCAGGTGTCCGCCTTCCTTGACCACGATATGCAGATGGCCATCCTCAGACAGCGCCACCCCGGTACCGAGCTGCGCCGGGTCGGCCCCGGTGATCAACACATTGGGAGATGGTTGCTGAGCCGGGGCGCTGCACCCCAGCAACCCCGCTAAACCCATACACATCAACCACAACCGGATGCCCTTGCAAACGAACCTACTCACGGTAACGCCACCTTTTTATCCCTTTGGTTTGGGCGTTACTGTAAGTGAATCGTGGGGCGCTCGCAATCAAGCGGACCGATGCTGCGGCCTGCTCAGCGAATCCGCGACAGCGGCCACTACCTCTCGAGCCTGGGCCTCTGTCATACCGGGAAACATCGGCAGAGATAAACACTGCTCGGTTACCTGCTCGCACATCGGAAAGCTTTGCCCCCGAAAGGCGTCTTCACAGACGCTTTGCCGATACAGCGGCACGGGATAATAGATAGCGCAACCAATGCCCCGCTGCTGCAAGGCGGCGCGGAGGTGGTCCCGCTCATCGACCAAAATCGTGTACTGACCGTACACGTGGTGGCAGTTTTCCAATATTTTTGGCGTTCGAATTCCGAGTTTGGGCAGCTCTTGATCGTAAATCGCTGCGACGGAGCGGCGCGACTCGTTAAATTCGTCCAGATAACGGAGTTTGACGCGTAGGGCAGCAGCCTGCACCTCGTCCAAGCGACTGTTGTACCCCACCTCGTCGTGATAGTACTGCTGCCGGCTACCATGGTTACGCAGCACTCGCACCGCATCAGCCAATTCATCGCAATCGGTGGTTATCAAACCACCGTCGCCATAGCCCCCAAGGTTTTTGGTGGGGAAAAAGCTAAAGCAGCCTGCATCACCCAAGGCACCAACCGATTTACCCTGATAGCGAGCGCCGAAAGCCTGGGCGCAGTCGCCGATCAAGCGCAACTGATGCTTCTGGGCCAACTCCAGCAGCGGCGTCAGCTCCGCCGATTGCCCAAACAGGTGCACGGGCAGTATCGCCCGCGTGCGCTCGGTGATGGCGGCCGCAGTCGCCTTGGGGTCGAGATTCATAGTCTCTGGATCAATATCGGCGAACACCGCTTTGGCACCACACTGATAGATCGCCTCCAGGGTGGCGATAAAGGTAAACGGCGAGGTGATCACCTCATCGCCTTCCCCCACACCCGCGGCCAACAAGGCCAAAAGCAGAGCATCGGTGCCCGACGCAACGCCCACAGCGTGCTTCACGCCATGGTAGGCCGCGGCCTCCTGTTCAAATTTTTGTACATTCGGGCCCATAATAAACTGGCCGCTGTCGAGTACGGCGTTCACGGCTTTAAGAACTTTCGCGCGCACTCGAACATGCTGTGGATGTGGGTCAAAAAGAGGCACCATTAGTTGTTCACCTTATTATTCGGTCTCTTTAACAAGAGAGGTGCGGGAAAAGAACGGCTCCCGCGTTTCGGGGTGGCAATCGTGCGTAACGTAGCAACGGCGTTCGCCGTCGCTCACTGTCAGCGGCTCATGACAGTGGCGTCCTTGCTCGACAGCTTGGGCAATACGAATGGCGGTATCCAATGCCCGCCGCCCATCCTCACCGCTGACCACGGGTTGACTGCCGGACTGAATTGCATGCAAAAACGCCTGCACTTCAGCACGTAAAGTGTCGGCATTCTCTAGCTGCTCGGTCTCAATATCCAAACTGCCATCGGGCTTTTGCCGCTCAGTGACAATGGATTTGTTTTGCATGTCCAGGCAAGTGTGCCTTTGATGCTGAAACAGGTGGATCGTTCGTTGGGGTTTCAGACTCACGCGGCTGGCGGTCAGGTTGGCGACGGTGCCGCTCTCAAAGTGCACCACGGCATTGACCAGATCCAGCGAATCCGAATATACCGAAACGCCTTTGGCCTCCACCTTCTTAACCGGCGAGCCCACCAGCGTATGCACCAGATCCAGATCGTGCACCATCAGGTCCATTACCACGCTCACGTTAGTGGTGTGCTCGCGAAAGCCGGTCAGCCGATGAGTTTCAATATAGGTGGGCGCGGACAGATCGGTAGGGCGCTGGCTAAACGCTGGGTTGAAGCGCTCCAGGTGGCCCACTTGCAGCACAAGGCCCCGGTTCTTGGCCAGCTGCACCAGCTCATCGGCTTGCTCGGTGGTCTCGGTAATCGCTTTCTCAACCAGAACATGAACCCCTGCCAATAAAAGCTCTTTGGCTACCGGATAGTGCTCCGCCACGGGTGTGACAATGCTGACCGCATCCACCCGACCAATTAGGTCCCGGTAATCGGTATAGACCTGCGCCCCATGTTCCAGCGCAAACTTCTCGGCCCCTTCGAGATTGCGATCCACCACGGCGACCAATTCACAGCCCGGCAAAGCGGCGTACTTCTGTGCATGAAAGGTGCCAAAATAGCCCAGGCCCACCACTCCGACCCGTATCGCTCTGCTCTGTTCGCGCTGTGTCGCCGCTGTACTGCCCATAAATCGCCCCTACCCCCTGTATGGATTTTCGTGGTCTTTCTTCTAATTTCTTCTGACTTCTTCTGATTTAGCTCGACGGCTATGGACTTATTATTCGGTAGTCTATCCAGGGCGCTATCCAGTGTTCGCTGACCTTGAATAAATTAGTCACGCATAATAGCGGATTATATGTTTGGGCTCTACCCCCGAATGCCGCGAATATCAACATTTGGAGCCACGTACCCCCAGCCCTCCGCCGCCTCAAAATGAGATGCCGCTTGACACTCTCGCGCCGAGCCACTACTGTACATACAAACAGTATTCGACCACTTTCTAACGAGGGCAAAAGCATGGCTGTTATCGCCGTTTGGCAATGTGATAGGGACGGAAGTATGTTTGAAGATAAAAAGCAGGCCGAGGAGCACGACAAATATCTTGAGCTAGCGGCCAATATCACGCACCTGATCGAGACCGAACTCGACGGCATTAATGAAAGCCAAAGCGAGGCCATAGGCTTGCTGTTAGCCAAGAGACGGGACGTTTTGAGCAGAGCCTGCCGAGGCAAGCCAGAGCTATTGTTGGAGCCTTTCGATGAAGAGCCCAAACCGGAGCCGATCAGCGGCGACGGAAAGGTTGCCAACTTTGCCGCCCGCGCCTGATAGGCGCTTATGAATCGCACGATGACGATCAACCGATGGTGTACGCGCTAAGCGGACCATTATTTGGTAGTTGCATCGCGGTTTGGCAGCTGCATCGCGTGTTGCCTGTATACCGCATTCGTTATTCAATTTA
>DAHVRW010000011.1 GCA_027322215.1 Marinimicrobium sp. | reverse complement strand
TGGGCATTAAGCAGCTGGAAACCGACCCGTTCTCTGAGTATGTCGCTGAGAATGACAAAGGTGCCGTGGTGAAAGGTACTGTTAAGGAAGTGGACGCCAAAGGCGCGATCATTACCTTGGCGGAAGATGTTGAAGCCACGTTGAAAGCGTCTGAGTTGAGCCGCGACAAAGTGGAAGATGCCACTAAGGTGCTCAATGTTGGCGATGAAGTCGAAGCCAAGATCATCGTTGTGGATCGCAAAAACCGCACCCTTGCGCTGTCCGTCAAGTCCAAGGACGTGGTGGATGAGCGAGCTGCCGTCAAAGAGCACAGCAAGCAAGCTGAGCAAGCTCAGCCGACCACGCTGGGTGATCTGATCAAAGCTCAGATGGAAAACAAGGACTAAACCGTCCGACATTCCATAAAAAAAGGCCGGCCTTTCGCCGGCCTTTTTTTTGGTCCGTTTTTACGCCACATGCAAAAACAACAGCTGAGTTCAGTGTTCCGGGCTCTTGCAATACCGGACAACTTCTTTCATAGTCGAAGCGCAAACCGGGTATCGTTCACCTCAAAGGGAAGTCAGGGATGGTCAACGTATTGGTTGAGCTTAGACCCGCCTGGAGAAATTACTGGGTCGGGTTTGTGCTGGCGGCAATCTTTCTGGCGTTGGCACTGGCCTCACTGGCCACAATTCAGGGCGGTATTATTTTTAACGTGCGTCCATGGGTGTGGTTGCTGGCGGCGCTTGTCGTGTTGGCGTGGGTGGTTTTTAGGCGCTATTGCTGGAAATTCACCGTGAACAGCGCCCGAGTATCCCGTCACTATGGCTTGATTTCTCGCAACCAGCAAAGCGTTCGGATTAAAGATCTGCGTAGCATTGAGCTGGACCAGAGTTTGTTTCAGCGACTGTTCGGTACCGGAAACCTGTCGTTTTATACCGCTGGGTCCGCCACGGCCGAGGTCACTTTTGTAGGCATTAAAGACCCCGACACATGGCGGGATAAAATCGATGACGCTATGGATCAGTTAGGCAATACCAACGAATAGCCGCGGTATTTTCGTCTGCCGTCACTCGTACTTACTCGCCAGCATTCATTCTACGCGTCGCGAAGGCGAGCAAAATCCTCTTTGCTGTGCCGTTCCGGCAATTGTTCCTCCGGCTCGCCCCACGTGCGGTTTACGATTCGTCCGCGCTGGACGGCCGGGCGCTTGCCAATTTCGTCGGCCCAGCGCATCAGGTTTTTGTATTCATGGGTTTGCAGGAACTCAGCGGCGTCATAGACGTGGCCTTGCACCAGAGCACCGTACCAGGGCCAGATGGCCATATCCGCAATGGTGTACTCGTCGCCGGCGATGTACGGCGTTTCGGCTAGACGGCGATCCAGAACATCCAGTTGGCGTTTGGCTTCCATTGTGTAGCGGTTGATGGGGTATTCAAACTTCTCCGGTGCATACGCATAGAAGTGCCCAAAGCCGCCGCCCAGAATAGGGGCTGCGCCCATCTGCCAGAATAGCCAAGACAGACATTCGGTTCGGCCCGAATGGCTCTTGGGGATGAAGGCATCAAATTTTTCCGCGAGGTAAAGCAGAATTGAACCGGATTCGAAAACCCGCTGTGGCGGATTTTGGCTGTGGTCCATCAACGCGGGAATTTTGGAGTTTGGGTTGATGGCTGTAAAGCCACTGCTGAACTGGTCAAGATCGTTAATGTTGATCAGGTGTGCGTCGTACTCGGCATCGTCGATGCCGCGCTCGAGCAATTCTTCCAGCATAATGGTGACTTTCACGCCGTTCGGGGTGGCCAGGGAATACAGTTGCAGTGGGTGTTTTCCCACCGGCAGCTCGCGTTCATACCTGGGGCCAGCTTCGGGGCGGTTCATGCTGGCAAACGGATCGTCGCTGTCGGCGCTCCAAGTCCAAACCTTGGGCGGCACGTATTGGCGGTTGGTCATACATCTCTCCCGGGTGTCTGAAACGAATACGGCACCGCTTCGGGCAAAGTCCGCCGATGCCGTGGGCATAACTTATATATTGGGGGCCGTGCTTTGAAAAGGCAAACGGCCCGCCGTTAAGGCTTGGCTAAACTCAGTCCTTGCCGGGTTCATAACCGAGCACGGGGCTCAGCCAACGCTCCTGTTCCTCCACGCTGGTGCCTTTGCGCTCGGCGATGCTCTGAATCTGATCTTTGGCGACTTTGCCGACCGCGAAGTAAGTAGATTCCGGGTGGGAAAAGTACCAGCCAGATACGGCGGCGGTGGGAAACATGGCAAAGCTCTCGGTCAGTTCCAGGCCGGTGTTTTTCTCGGCGTTCAAGAGCTTGAACAGTGTTGTTTTTTCCGTGTGATCCGGGCAGGCGGGGTAACCGGGCGCTGGGCGGATGCCGGAGTACTTCTCTCGGATCAGCTCTTCGTTAGTCAGGTTTTCGTCCGGTTGGTAACCCCAGAACTCTTTACGCACTCGCTCGTGCATATGCTCTGCGAAGGCTTCCGCCAAGCGGTCAGCCAGTGCCTTGACCATGATGCTGTTGTAGTCGTCACCGGCGTCTTGGTACTTCTTAGCCAACTCTTCGGCGCCAATGCCAGTGGTGACGGCAAAGCCGCCAATGTAATCTTGTTTGCCGCTTTCTTTGGGCGCGATGAAATCCGCCAGCGAGAAGTTGGGTTTCTTGTTGCCCGCTTTTTGCTGCTGCTGACGCAAGTGGTGCAGGGTACTAATCTGCTCGCCTTGATCGTTGTACACGGCAATATCGTCGTGATTCACGGTGTTGGCGGGCCAGAACCCAATGACACCATTGGCTCTGATAAGCTTTTCATCGATCAATTTGTGCAACATGGTCTGCGCTTCGTCAAACAGGTTGCGTGCCGCTTCGCCGACGATTTCATCTTCTAGGATACGCGGATATTTTCCTGTGAGATCCCACGAGATAAAAAATGGCGTCCAATCGATAAATGGCAGCAGTTTTTCCAGCGGGTAATCTTGAAATACTTTGACGCCGGTGAACGTCGGTTTGGGTGGCGTGTAGCTTTCCCAATCCAGTTTTGGCCCATGGGCGATGGCGTCGGGGTAGGTGCGCAAGGTGCCGCGAGGTTTGCGATTGGCGTTGCGTACGCGCACGGCCTCATACTCGGTTTGAAGCTTCGCCACAAACTCGTCCCGCAGCTCGTCGGAGAGCAGATTGCTCACGACGCTGACTGATCGGGAGGCGTCGGGCACGTATACCACCTGATTCAGGTTGTAGGCCGGCTCGACCTTCACGGCCGTGTGGGCTTTGGATGTGGTGGCGCCGCCGATGAGTAGCGGTTTGTCGATACCGCGGCGTTGCATCTCCCGGGCGACGCCAACCATCTCATCCAGAGAGGGTGTGATCAGGCCGGACAGGCCGATAATGTCGCACTCTTGTTCTACGGCCGTGTCGATAATTTTCGCCGTGGGCACCATCACACCAAGGTCCACCACTTCGTAGTTATTGCATTGCAGCACGACGCCGACGATATTTTTGCCGATATCGTGCACGTCGCCCTTAACCGTGGCCATTAAGATTTTGCCGTTGGGGCGTGAAGCTTCGGTTTTTTCCGCTTCGATGTAGGGCTGTAAATAGGCCACCGCCTGTTTCATGACTCGGGCGGATTTCACCACTTGCGGGAGAAACATTTTCCCAGCACCAAACAAATCGCCCACCACATTCATGCCATCCATGAGCGGGCCCTCAATCACGTCCAGGGGTCGGGCGGCCTCAAGCCGGGCGGCTTCGGTGTCCTCAATAATAAATGCGGTGATGCCTTTGACCAGGGCGTGTTCAATGCGTTTATTGACGGGCAGGCTGCGCCATTCCAGGTCCTCTTTGGCTTCGCCGCCGGAGCCATCCCCGCGGTACTTTTCGGCGATATTCAGCAGCGCTTCCGTGCCGTCCGGATTGCGGTTGAGAATGACGTCTTCCACCCGCTCTTTCAGCTCGGCGGGCAAATCGTCATATACGGCCAGCTGGCTGGCGTTGACGATACCCATATTCAATCCCGCCTTAATGGCGTGATAGAGAAACACCGAGTGAATGGCTTCGCGCACTGGGTTGTTGCCACGGAAGGAAAACGATACGTTGGATACGCCGCCGCTGGTGCCGGCGTGGGGCAGGTTGGCGCGAATCCAGCGGATGGCCTCGATGAAGTCCACCGCGTAGTTGTTGTGTTCCTCGATGCCCGTGGCAATAGCGAAAATATTGGGATCGAAAATAATATCCTGAGGCGGAAAACCCACTTCTTCCACCAATATTTTATAGGAGCGGGCACAGATTTCTTTTTTACGCTCTGCCGTGTCGGCTTGGCCTTGCTCGTCGAAGGCCATTACCACGACCGCCGCGCCGTAACGCAGACAGAGACGGGCGCGTTCAACAAATTCCTCTTCACCTTCTTTCAGGCTGATTGAGTTGACGACGGGTTTGCCCTGGATACATTTCAAACCCGCTTCGATGACTTCCCACTTGGACGAGTCCAGCATAATCGGCACGCGGGAAATATCCGGTTCGCCGGCAATCAGATGCAGGAAGCGCACCATGGCCTTCTCAGAATCGAGCATGGCCTCGTCCATGTTGATATCGATGATCTGCGCACCGTTTTCCACCTGCTGCAACGCAACTTCCAGAGCGGTGCTGTAATCCTCTTCGATAATCAGGCGTTTGAAGCGCGCTGAGCCGGTGACGTTACAACGCTCACCGACGTTAACAAACAGGGATTCGCGGGTGATGTTGAACGGTTCCAGGCCCGACAGCCGACAGGCGGGCTCAATCTCCGGCAAAGGGCGGGGCGGGTACTTGGCCACCGCCTCGGCGATGGCTCGAATATGTTCTGGGGTGGTGCCGCAGCAGCCGCCGATGATATTCACCAGTCCGCTTTGGGCGAACTCCTCCACAATCTCAACCATCTCGGCGGCACTTTGGTCGTATTCGCCGAACTCGTTGGGCAGGCCGGCATTGGGGTGCGCGGAGGTGTAGCAGCCGGCAACTCTGGAGAGCTCCTGGAGGTAGGGGCGCAGCTCTTTGGCGCCTAGAGCGCAGTTAAGCCCCATGCTGATCGGTTGCGCATGGGCCAGGGAGTTGTAGAAGGCTTCCGTGGTTTGCCCGGACAGGGTGCGCCCTGAGGCGTCGGTGATGGTCCCCGAAATCATGATGGGCAGCTCAAAACCCACTTGATCAAAATACTGCTTAACGGCGAACACCGCCGCTTTGGCGTTAAGGGTGTCGAAAATGGTTTCGATCATGATCAGATCGACGCCGCCTCGCACGAGTCCGTCCACGGACTCCAGGTAGTTTTCCACCAGTTGATCGAAGGTGACGTTGCGTGCGCCCGGGTCGTTGACGTCCGGCGATATGGAGGCGGTGCGGCTGGTGGGCCCTAAAACACCTGCCACGAAACGAGGCTTGTCCGGGGTCTCCGCGGTTTGCTCGTCCGCCGCGCGGCGCGCTAACTGGGCGGCGGCCAGGTTTAGCTCATGGCTGATGTCCTGCAGCTGATAATCAGCCATGGACAGGCGGGTTGAGTTAAAGGTATTGGTTTCAATGATGTCGGCGCCAGCTTCCAGGTAGCCATGATAGATGTCTTTGATCATGTCAGGCTGGGTGATGGACAGCAGATCATTGTTGCCGGCCACATCCACATGAAAGTCGGCGAAACGCTCGCCCCGGAATTGAGCCTCGGTGAGTTTCAGGTTCTGGATCATGGTGCCCATGGCGCCGTCCAGAATCAGAATGCGTTCACGCAGTGCTTTGTGTAGGGCGTCCAGGCGGGCTTGGCGAGCGGGGTCAATGTTCATTACATGCCTATAATGAGTTGGCGCGTGCGAATGAGTTGGTGTGCGCGTAAGAACACGCAGAAGCACGCGGAAGAATGGATTCGCGCAAAACCGGGGATTCTAGCAGATTTACGCCCTCAGGGCGCGGTGGAAACGGGGCGGAAGACGCGTTGGCCTTTGATTCCCGACGTAATTCCAGTAGAATACCTGAGTAGATCAATCAGGTATTGGAGTCCAGTTATGACCGCCATGGTCAACGTAGAAATTACCGAATCCGCCCAGCAGTATCTTAAAGAGCTTTTGGACAAACAAAAAGACGCCGAGAATATCGGCATTCGCATGTTTGTGGCCAATCCCGGTACACCCCAGGCGGAAACTTGCATCGCGTATTGTCGCCCCGGTGAGGAGAAGGAAGACGATGCGGTGGTGGAGCTGGCCGGCTTTAACGCGTATTTCGAAGAGCGCAGTTTACCTTATTTGGAAGATGCCAAGGTGGATTATGCGCCCGACCGGATGGGTGGACAACTGACCATTCGGGCGCCCAACTCCAAAATGCCCAGGGTGACCGACGACAGCCCGCTGGAAGATCGGGTCAATTACATTTTGTACAACGAGGTAAACCCGGGACTCGCTTCGCACGGGGGCAACGTCAGTCTGGTGGAAATTACCGACGACAATTTTGCCGTGTTGCGCTTTGGCGGCGGTTGTCAGGGCTGTGGGGCGGTAGAAATGACACTCAAGAATGGCGTCGAAGTTGCCCTGAAAAGCAAATTGCCGGAGCTACAGGGTATTCTGGATGTGACCGACCACTCGGACCGCACCAACGCTTATATTTGATTGAGTGTACGAATAGCGGCAATAAAAAAAGGGACGCGAATTGCGTCCCTTTTTTATTGCCGTTTGTTGTCGTACCGCTCGGTTCTTCCGCGCGGCGATCAGCTTTCGAGGCGCTTAGCCATATAAGGCTTGATCTTTTCGTGCATAGCCAGCAGGGCTTTTTCGGTTGTATCCCAATCGATACAGGCATCGGTGACAGAGACACCGTACTTCAGATCGGCCAGGTTCTCGGGGATCTTTTGATTGCCCGCATTCAGGTGGCTTTCCACCATCAGACCGATGATTGAGCGGTTGCCTTCCACAATTTGGTTGGCGACGTTATCGATGACCAACGTTTGCAACTCGTGGTTCTTGTTGGAGTTGGCGTGGCTGCAGTCCACCATCACATTCACTGGCACGCCCGCGCGTTCCATCTCCTGTTCACACAGGGCGACACTGACGGAATCGTAGTTGGGCTTGCCATTGCCCCCGCGCAGTACCACGTGGCCGTACTTGTTGCCTCGGGTGTGAATGATGGACACTTGCCCATCGGTATTAATGCCAAGGAAACGGTGCGGGTTGGATACCGACTGCAGGGCGTTGATGGCAACGGTCAGGCTGCCATCGGTACCGTTTTTGAAGCCCACCGCCGAGGAGAGGCCGCTGGCCATTTCCCGGTGAGTCTGGGATTCGGTCGTGCGCGCACCAATGGCCGACCAGCTGATCAGGTCCTGCAGGTACTGGGGCGAAATAGGGTCAAGTGCCTCAGTGGCGGCCGGCAGGCCAAGTTCGGCAATATCCAGCAGCAACTTACGGCCTATGTGCAGCCCTTCCTGAATTTTGAAGGAATCGTTCAGGTGCGGGTCGTTGATCAGGCCCTTCCAACCGGTGGTGGTGCGTGGTTTTTCAAAATAGACACGCATGACCAAATAGATGGTTTCGCTCACTTTTTCCGCCAGTGCCTTGAGTCGGCGCGCGTACTCTTTGGCGGCTTCTACATCGTGGATCGAGCAGGGGCCGATCACGATGAACAGGCGTGGATCCTTCCGGTCGAGGATGTTGCGAACCGTTTCCCGTCCTTTGGTCACCGTTTCCCGGGCCGTTTCACTCATGGGCAATTTGCGCTTGAGTTCAGCGGGGGGCATCAGCAGCTCTTGGGAAACTACGTTGATGTCATCTACTTGCGTGTCGGTCATGAATAGGTCCAAAAAAGAAAAATTCTTGCATTAAGCGTCTATTCTACTGAATTTACGCGATAAAGTGGGAGTTTTGCTAATTAGGCTAGCTTATCAGGCTAATAGCCACCTGGGATCGTGGGATCACCCAGAACTTGATGCAGTCGCGGTTTGCTTTCCAGTAATGGGAAATACAACGCGGCCACAATCCGGTTTTCTCCCAGCGCCTGGAATGCGGCGCAATACCGTTTGAGCTGGCCACGATACTCATCGATCTCTTGGGCGAAAAACTGTTCAAGGCTTTGGCCCGCCGCCGGCGTACTGCTTTTGTAATCGATGATCCAGCGCACGCCGTCGACCACGAAGGTGCGGTCAATTACCAACTCCCGCGCACCATTTTCCCCCCAGTGATGCAGCGCCAGCTCACATTGACTGTCAGCGTGACTCGGATCCAAGAGCCACAGACCCTCGGCGTCTTCCAGCGTGCGTTGCAGCCCGAGGCGAATAGTGTTTATTGCCACCTGCAAGCTTTCACCGTGCCAGCCCAAGGCCCGCAGTTGTTGGGTCCAAAAGGGCCTTTGTCGATCAGCCCACGCATCCGACCATTGGCGGATACCGGTTTCGGTAAGTCTCTGTAGCTGATTGTGCAGTACCGTACCGGTGTGTCGGGCCAGGCGCGCCGCTCGGGTTTCCGGCTCGGGCCGGTTCTCCTCGTCGTCATATTCTCGCCCCCGGTAAGCGGCTAATAACGTTGTGCTTTCGGGGCGTGGTGCCTGCCATGTAGGCGGCAAGCGCAGAATGTGCGTCTGTTCCTGTGGTGATTCCGCGTCGCTCGGCATACGGGAGGTTACGGGCGGGGTCGGCGGGGCGAGCAGTTGCGCTTCAACCTGAGGCCAGATACAGCTTAACAACGTTCGGGCGCTGGGTTTTTCCACCTCGCCGGATTTGCTATTGGCTTTCAGGCTGGCCAACAGGTGCAGTCGTTTGATCGCCCGGGTGCAGCCCACGTAGAGCAGCCGCGTCGCCTCGTGGCGTCGGCGCCGCTCGGCTTCCTGTCGAATGAATCCGTACAGGGCGTCTTGCGCCTGACCAGTGGCCGCCAGCGGGCTGAGCAGAAGCTCGCGTTGGCCGCTCTCACTCAGGTGTTCCTGCCATAATAATAGGGCGTGGCCTTCATTGGCGGGGGTGCGGTCCAAGCCGGGAATAATGACCGTGTCGAATTCCAGCCCTTTGGATTTGTGCAACGTCATGACTTGGAGTCGAGGGTCGGCATCGGCGCGTGGGGCCGCGTATAGCCGTTGCAACGCCCGCTCAAACTCTCCCCAGTCCTTCAGGTTGCCCCCTTGTTGATGCTTTTCCAGCAAATCGAAATAGCTGGGAATGTTGTCCTCGTCCGCTGGCTCCAATAGCGTCGCGGGTCCACCCAGCGCCAGCCACACTCCTTCGAGCCATTGTCGCAGTGGTTTGCGTTGACGGTCTCGCCAGGCGGGTTCAAGCACCTCCAATACGCGCTGCAACGCCTGGCCTCCCGCTTCAGAGAGCCCCGGAATATGACGCCAGAGGCGCACCTGTTGCCAGATTACCGGCCAGCCGCGGGGGCTCGGGTTTAACTCGGGCAGATCAGTGGTGACGAGACAGTGCAAATCGTGCAGATCCAGCCCGCACCAGGGCGCCCGCAAAATTGACAGCCAGGCGATGCGATCATCTGGGTTCAGCAGAGCGCGCGTTAGCGACATTAGGTCCATGATGGCCATGCGGCTGGCGAGGCTGTCGATATCCGTGGCTTGCCAGCGCAGACCGGCCCGCGCCAGTGCGGGCAGGATCAGCTGCAAGTGCGGGCGCGAGCGCACCAGCACGGCGACGGTTTCATCGGGTTGTTCGGTAAGGGCCTGTTGAACCAGGTGAGCCACGGATTCGGCTTCCCGCAGGCGGGCCACGTGTATGTCAGGGCTGGCATCCGGGTGTCGATTCTCGTTATCGGCGTCGTTCTGATCCTGATAAATGCTGCCATAAACACGTACGGCGGGCTCGCTCAGTGGTTGGTTGAAGGCTACCGATGGTGCGTAGGCAACCGCTCCGCGGCCAATATCATCCCGCGCGGGAAAGGCCGGCTGAAACGTGTCGTTAACCCACTGGACAATGCCCGCCTGGGAGCGAAAGTTGACGTTGAGGTCGAGTGCTTGCAGGGGCACGGTGCCGATACCTTGTTGGCGTGCGTCCAGAAACAGGCCGACGTTCGCGTCGCGAAAACTGTAACAGGACTGCATGCCGTCCCCGACGATAAACAGGGTACGGCCGTCGCCCGGTTGCCAGCCGGCGGTGAGTTTTTCCAGCAATAGGAGTTGCGGACTGGAAGTGTCCTGAAACTCGTCCACTAAAATATGCTGAATGCGGTAGTCCAGTTTTAGGGCGATGTCGCTCGGGTCGTCCTCGCTGCCCAGAGCCAGGTTGGCGGCCTGCGCGATCTCGCTATAATCAGTGGCGCCTAAATCGCGAAACACCAGTTTAAGTTGCGCGGCCAGGTAGGGAAGCAGTCGGGTCAAGCTCTCCAGCAATTGCCACTGACTGTCCCCGTAACGGTCCGGCGGCAGTTGCCGGACCCCGTGCAGTAAATCCATGCTTTCCGGTGCCCGCTCCTGGAGCTCCCCAACGATGGCGGCGAACTGTCCTTTTAAGGTTTTTCCCGCGGCTCCGGCGGGGCAGCCCTGGTGCTTATTGAACGCCTTGCGCCACTGGCCGTCATTGGTCAGTAAGAGGCTGGCCAAGGCGTGCCATTGGGGCAGGGCGTCAGTCCGGCAATCGGGCAGGGCGGCAATACCTTTGAGGCTCGCAATGGGGTTGTCGGGTGCCTCTTCCGTTAAGTTAGTGGCCGCCCGGTCGGCGGCAAGACACAAGTCGCTGGCAACCAGGCTCAAGGCGTCGGTCAATTGTTGCAGATGTTCAGCGTTGACCCGCACCAACACCGATTCCAGGTAGGCGCGGGCGTCTTCAGTACGGGCCTGAAAGAGCATCGCCAACCATTGCTCGCGCCGGGCCAGCAGTGCCACCAGAAGGTTTTCTACCGTGTGTAGGTTGTTGTCCAAGTGACGCAGCAACTGAATCAGGTCGCTATTTAGCGGGTGATCCTGATCCTCCAGTATCGTGAACAGCGCGCGCACGGCCAGCTGATAGGCGGGCTCGGCGTCTTCTAGCGTATCTGGCTGGGCGCCCACTTGGCTGGCCAGGGGCAGTTGCCGGGTTATAGCGCGGCACAGACTGTCGATGGTAAGAATGCGCAGCCGTTGTGGGCTGAATAGCAAATGCCATTGGCGTTCATCGTCGCGTTTCAGCACCGCTTGGGCCAATTGCCAGGTCAGGCGAGCGTGGGGGTTATCGGGTTCTGGCTCTTCATGCGCCTGCCAGAGCGCCTGAAGGATTCGGTCCTGCATTTCGCCCGCGGCTTTACGGGTAAAGGTAATGGCCAGTACCTCTTCGGGCTCTTGGCATCGGGCCAGCAGGGTGAGCACACGCTGGGTGAGCAGACCGGTTTTGCCCGAGCCGGCGGGCGCGGATACCGCAAAGGAGCGACTGGGATCCAGCGCGACGCGGCGCGCCTCCAAATCGGGCGGTTCGTCGGCCGGAAAACTGGCATGGGGCAGAGGCTCAGTGCTCATAGACTGTCTCCTCCCCAGCGGTGCTTATGAATGATGACAGGGCGTCGGCCTCCAGGGCACGGTTTAATGGCAACAACTCCTCGTTGTAGCGGCGTGCGGCGGCATCGTGGAAGGTGACTTGGGCTTCGCCGGCAATATACTCTTCGGCTAATTGCTGCAGCACCTCATGCCATTCCTGCACCTGTTCGTCCCAGGACTTTGGTGGGCTTTTTATCCCGTCCAGGGCTGTTTGTAACTCACCCATACCCAGCCATCGCAAATGCTGTGCATTGAGCTGACCAAAGGCCACGCCCGCGACGCCCTCAGGCTGGGTCACGGTATAGAGCGGCAGTTGCGGCTCATTGGGACGATCGCTCAACCAATCATTGGTGGTGGGGTTGCCGGTTTTGTAGTCGATCAGTAGCAGCTCGCCGTTAGCCATGCGGTCCACCCGGTCGATGCGCAGCGACAGCGTCAAGCCGGAAAACACCACCTCACGAGCCTCTTCAATGGCCACCACTTCGAAGGGTGGGCGCTGCTTTTCCAGCTCCAACCAACGGAACAGCAGTTGTTGCAAACGCTCTCGCTCCAGTTGACAGTAGGTGGCACCCAGTTCTCGGGGTCGGCGTTTGCGTATCGGCGCCAGCGCACGCTCAGCGCACGTGTCGATCAGCTCCCGCAGGGCGTCATCACCGTAGTGGTGCAAGGTGTCGGAGTTTTTTAGCTCCGTCCACACAAAGGCCAAGGTGTCGTGCAAGACCGTCCCTCGCTCCGCAGGAGATAAGCCCACACTCGGGGGGGAGGGGTCAACGGCGCCCAGGCGTAAACGGGCAAACGCATTGAACGGACAACTGGCTTGCTGTTTGAATAATCCGGCGCCGCCGGCGGCCTGAACCGCGAGGTTCAGTGTCGGCCCGTGGGTGCAGTTCACCGGTTCCAGCTGGCGTTGTTCGGCTAGCTTCTGATAATGGGCTTGATGGCCACTGACTCGCGCTTGAATCAATTCATCGATGTCGCACAAGGGCAGTGCACGTATCAACGGACTCGGGCGTAGGTCGCCCTGGTCGTCGCCTGCGGGAGAACTGAACACCACCTCAGCTGCGCAATGCAGATAGTTTTCGGTCAGGCTCTGCGCATAACGTAACTCCCGCTCGGCGCTGGCGTGGGGCATATGGTGCTGGCGCTGTAGCTCCAGAGGCAGCAGCGGGTTGGGTGCCGGGGGCGGCGGCCATTGTCGGTGGTGCAGCCCAAGAATCCAGCAGTGACTGAAGCGCAGACCGGCGCCTTCCAGCGCACCCAAAATCTGAATAGGTGAGTCTGGGGTTTGGGCCTGAAACGGGGTTTGTAATGCCAGTTGGCTTAGCTGTTTAAGCGCCTGGGGCAGAGATAAGCGAATATTGGTCAGGTCCAGCGTACGGAAAGATTCGAGCATTTCATACCAGAGCGTTAACTGCTGGTACTCCTGGCTGTCGAGGCGCCGCGTACCCGGCCAGCCCAGTAACTCCAGTTGCTCACTAAACACGTTGGCCCAGTGCTCGGCACTCGCCCGGGCTGGCTGGCGGCGCCGATGGCTGTCCAGCTGCTGTAAACGTTCGGCCAAACTGGGACCTTCAGTCGGAGTAGCGCCCAATGCGTCGTGCAAACGTTGGCTGTAGTGGCGCCAGTCGCTGCCTGTCAGTTTAAATTTGCCGAGCCGCCGGAGCTGGTCAGTCAACTGCGTGCGCAGCACCAGCTCTTCTTCCGGCTGACCCCAAAACGGCGAATGGATTAGTGCGCATAAGGGTTCCAGATCGGCTTCGTCTTGGCTTAAGCGCAGCAGATTCAGCGCCGCGTCTATCAGTGGCGTGGTGCCCAGCGGCTGGCCTGCGGAAAAGTTGAACGGCAAGGTGTACCGAGGTGTATGTGGGGACGCCGCAGCGCTCTCAAATACCTCATTGAATAGGCGTTCCACCTGGGCGCGTCGTTGGCCAAGATCAGGCACGATAATACCGATTATCGCATCCGCGTCTTGTTCCAGTTGCCGCAAACTCCACAGCGCCGCGGCGAGAATTTCATTCTGAGCGTCAGGCGCCTCTGTGCGGACGACGCGATTGTGAGGCGCGGCAGAGTTGGGAACCACGATTTGTTCGATGCTTGCGGCGTCGAGAATCCATTGATGCAGTGGCGCCAGGTCGTCAAAACCTACCAGCCAGATGCGCGCGTGCTGAGGCAGGGTGCCGTCTTTAAATGCGTCAGCCACGATGGCTTGGGCAGACTCGGGAGTGATCAGTCCGCATTGATCCAGTTGCGCTTGAAACTGTTGTAACCAAACACTGAAGAGCTCACCCTCCGCTTCGGATGCGAAGGAGCGATTAATTTCCTCGGCGTCCAAACGCCAAAGCTCCAGCGCTCGCAGTGCGGCATCCGCATCGCTCGACAGGGGTTCTGCCTGCAGTAGGTTATCGCTGCCTGGCGACTCGCGTATTACGCGCTCCCACAATAACTGGCGCTGATGCCGGGTGGCCACCAAGGCGCTACAGCCCGGGTAGCCGGACTCCAGCAAGGTTTGCCATTGACTGTCCAGCCACAGGTTCAACGGTTGGATTCGGGGCGCGGGCCAAGCGCGGTGGCCGAGGCGGTGCTGTTCTTGAGACCAGGCGCGCACCAGATGTCGGCGCAACCGGTCATTTGCGGTCAGAATAAGATCGCCATCACGCAACGCCTGATGCAGGGGTGTGAGGTCGAATAACGCGGCCAACATAACGTAGGAGTCCAATTTTAGTTACACTGTTCTGCGACCACGGAAGCACTAAGCTACACTTGCTCGGTAGCGGTGACTCCGGGTGTGTTTGGTGGTGGATTTAGAGGTCACAATCCGGGGCACTATCATGGCGCATTTGATGCAGTCTGGCTACCGAACACCTTAGGTTACGCGCTAGTGGACGTCGAGTTAGGCGCGCAGGCCACGCCAGGATCTGGTTGATAACTGGGATGTTTTTCTTATACAGGACCTGTTTTCTATGCGGTTGATCAAATCGCTGAATATTAAGCTCTTGCTGATCGTTGTGTGTCTGGTGATCTCCGCCGGTCTGGTAATCGGATGGTGGCAGGGGGAGGTTGAGTGGCAGCGACTGGAGAGCGCCCACGACCGGCGTTTGGAGCGGCTTCTGTTTCGCTACCAGCACGACGTCGAGGAGTCTTTTCAAGAGCGCGAGACGCTCCTGATTGCCGCGCGCCAGGCGCTTTTAGACAGCCTGGCCCGGTTGCCCAAGAGCTCGCTGGACGCAAACACATTTCAAAAACGCGATGACGATGGCGCCTTTCGGTATTATGAGGGGGAGTCCGGGCTGCTGATAGGCTCCGGTGTGGAGCCCGATGCAAACCAGCGACGTTTGATCGAGGCCTCGGGCAGCATGTGGCGCCATACTGAGACGCTATTAAAAACGAAATTTGATGCGTTTTATTTCATCAGCACGGAAGGTATCAGTTTTATTTGGCCCGATAACCTGGTCGCCAACCATTCGGCGGATTACAAGGTCACCGAGGAAGTCTTCTTTCGTCACGCCGACCCCGAGCACAACCCCGCGCAGCGCACCCTCTGGACACCAATTTATTATGATTGGTACAGCGGTGAGTGGGTGCTGTCACTGCTAACGCCCGTTTACGACGATGATCTTTTTCTAGGGGTTTTCGGGGCGGACCTAAACCTGAACTTTCTATTCGACAAACTACAGACTCTTGATCCTGATATCGATGTTTTTAATGCCCTGATTGTCAGCGCCACAGGCGATTTGATTTTCCGAAACGCACCGGTACCGAGGAGGGCGCCCGACGGTGAACTCGTTTTATTTGACAAACTATCGGGCGACAACCCCGAGCTTGAAGCGTACATCGACGCCACGTTGGCGGGCGATCACGCAATGGGAAAAGTGGGGGTTCAGGATATAAACGGCGAATCGTTTCGGATCAGTCATCGTCGTCTGTCGGATATGGATTGGTTTTTGAGTCTCGCCTATCCCACCGCGTTAATTCATGAGGCACACCGCCATACCATGGCGGTCATCTACAGCAATATTGTCAGTATGGTGGTACTGCTATCGCTGGTATTGTTTTTCAGCCTCAAGCATCTGGTAACCGATCGGATTACGCGTTTGGCAAAAGCCACGGCTCAGGTTAACGCGCAGAACTGGCAGGTAAAAGTGCCTGAAAGTGGCGAAGACGAAATCAGTCGTTTGGGCCATAGCGTGAACAGTATGCTCGTTAAGATTAACGATCTTTTTCGAGGTTTAAATAGCAACATTACACAGTTGGAACAGGCCAACCTGAAGTCGCAGAAGTTGATCAGCGCCATTGAGCACACGTCCAGTTTAGTGGTGATTCTGGACCGGGACTGGGCACTGGAGTACGCCAACACACAGTTTTGGGAACTGAGCGGTTATGCGCCGGGGTCGGAGTTAGCACCGGAGGAGGCACTGTTACTGGATGGGGGCGTGCAGGGGGAGGATTTTTTCGCGGGTCTGCGCTCGGTACTCGCTACCCGTCTGCACAAACAGAGTGAATCGGATATCGCATCCACCAGCCCCAATAGCGCGCCAGAAGTGCGCACTGAATACCGGGCGCGACGTGCCAACGGCGACCGTTTCTGGTTGATGCAGTCTATCTCCGCCATCGGGGATGCCGAGGGGGAGATTCGATATTATGTTTGCGTCGGCCAGGACATAACGGATATTAAACAGAACCAGGAGCGCATGGAAACGCTCGCGTATTACGACCAGCTCACCGGTTTACAGAATCGGTTACTGTTTAAAGAGCAACTGCGCTCGGCCCTGTCTATGGCAGAACGGGAAAAGCACCACCTGGCGCTCATGTATCTGGATTTGGATCACTTCAAACGCATCAACGACACCATGGGGCATGAAGCCGGTGATCAGTTGCTAATTGAAGTGGCGCACCGACTGCGTCGCTGTTTGCGTGAAGAGGACTGCGTGGCGCGACTGGGCGGCGACGAGTTTGCGGTGTTGCTTAAGCATGTGGATAGCGCCCAGTATTGCTTCGTGGTGGCCAGAAAAATTTTAGGCGCTTTGAACCGCCCCTTGTTGCTGCAAGGACAGGAAGTGGTGGTGGGGGCCAGTGTTGGCATTACCGTAGCCCCCGATGATGGCCGCGACCCCGATGGGTTGATGAAAAAATGCCGACTTGGCCATGTACCAAGCCAAGTACCAGGGACGCAATTCGTTCCGCTTTTATACCCCGCAAATGAACCTGGATATGGAAGCGCGCCTGAGCATGGAGCAGGATTTGCGCCGGGCATTGCGTAATAACGAGTTCGAACTCTATTACCAGCCGCAAGTTGATCTTCGCACCGGAAAAATCGTCTCGGCCGAGGCATTGCTGCGATGGCACCACCCAGAGCGCGGTTTAGTGCAGCCAGATGCGTTTATCCCTGTGGCTGAAGACTCTGGCCTGATTGTCGCCATCGGCCGGTGGGTGATTCGTACCGCCAGTCAGCAAGCGAAATCAATACAGAAATCCCTCAGGCAGAACGTTAAGATCGCCGTTAATGTATCCGCTCGGCAGCTGAATGACCCAGATTTTGTTGAGGAGTTTACGCTGGTGGTGCGCGAGACGCGGCTAGACCCGCGCTGCCTTGAGTTGGAAATCACCGAAACCACGTTAATGGCGGATACAGACCTTGTATTGAATCGCTTAAGCCGCCTGCGGACATTGGGCGTGCACCTGGCGGTCGATGATTTTGGAACCGGTTATTCCTCTTTGAGTATTCTCAAACGTTTGCCGGTGGATAGTTTGAAAGTCGATCGCAGTTTTGTGGAAGGTCTACCGGATGACGAGGAGGATCGGGCGATCACCTCCCTGGTCGTGGCCATGGGCCGCAGCTTGAACTATCGAGTGGTTGTTGAAGGCGTTGAAACGGCGGAACAGGTCGCCTTTTTGTCGGTGTGCGGCTGTCACTTTGCCCAAGGGTTTTACTTCAGCAAACCATTGTCTGCAGCGGAGCTCATGAAAGTATTGTTCGAACGGCAGCAGTCGCCGGAGGCCAGCCTTTTACCGGACGCGGGCGATCGATGGCCACTTCACAGCCCGCCACCGCCTATACCGGGACCGTGGCCACCTCATTAAAGCCCAGATCCGCCAAAGCGGGAGCCAGGGTATCAATATCACCGCTGCGGAGGGTAAACATGGCCACATTACGAGGCGCTTGAATGCCAGGCTCAAGAGTCAGGGTGTGCAACCAGTGACCTACGCGTCGGGCGATGGCCTCGCCGGAGTCCACCAGCGCGACATGGGGGCCCAGGTGTTGGGTCAGTTCAGCCCGCAACAGCGGAAAGTGTGTGCATGCCAGGACGACGGTATCCATGCGGCGTCCTTGTGGGTGGTTCGCGAACGGTGCCAGAATGCTTTTCAGTCTCCGCTGATCCGGTATTACACCACGCAGTTTGGCCTCCGCCAGTTGCACCAACTCCGCATTGCCCACAGGAATAACCGTACAATCGGCGGCATAATCTTCCATTAACTGCAATGTATAGGGGCGGACCACCGTGGCAGGCGTGGCCAGCAGCCCAATGACTTTCGAATGTGACACCCTGGCGGCGGGTTTAATAGCCGGCACCACACCGACCACAGGCAGGTCAAAACAGCGGCGCACGTGGGGCAGGGTCAACGTGCTGGCGGTATTGCAGGCAATCACTAAAATGTCCGCCGGGTGCTCATCCAGTAGCCGGCGCAAGACCAGATCCACCCGGGCAATCAGTTCTGTTTCACCTTTGGTGCCGTAAGGAAAGGCGGCATTATCCGAGGCATAAATCAGGTCGCAGCCAGGGTGCAGCCGCTGGATTTCCTGAGCTATGCTCAGGCCGCCAACACCGGAATCAAACACCAAAATACGGGGGTTGCGCTTGTAGCTCATTGCGGCTCGCTATCTGGGGACTCGGCCACCAAATCACTAATGATTTGCTGGTACTTTTCGTGTTCGCCCTGGAAAACATCCAGGGATGCCAATTGGTAAGCTTGATAGAGTGCATGCCGTGCTTTGGTTGTTTCGTCCAGCTCGCATAGACACTGGCCCAGACGCAGGTAGGCAAAGGGAGCCCGGTGCATATCGGGACAGCAATGGGCGGAGGTCAATGCTTCGAAGCCCTGGCGATAGCGGCCCAAACGGAAATAGCAGTCGCCGATGGCGGTAAGCACCCAGCCGGCTTCAGTCCAGTCGGTTTGAGGTTTGGGTACCGCCAGCCAGCCTTGATAGAATAACCTCAGCGCGCCCTGATAGTCGCCGGTATCGTACAGTTGATAGCCGCGGGCACAGAACTGGCGTATCGTCTTGGTAAGACGCTGCTTTTCGATGGACAGCATAACGTGATACTTATGCCTCAGACGTGGTACTTAGCCTCAGACGTGGTGCCAAGCCTCAGAAAAGTGAGATTGTATTGGTCCGCCAGTGTGCACACAAGCCCACTGGGGTGAGTTGGAAGTGAGGGTAATTGTTTGCAGACTCCCGAGTTATTGTTACTGATTGTCCTGGTCGCAGGGCTAGTGGGTGGGGCTGTGGGTACGCATTTGTTGTACCGGCGGCGTGTGGATGAGTCGGTGGCGGCGCGAACCCAGCAGTTAGAGCTCCAGCAGCAACAGAGTCAGAATGAGTTTGCTCTCAAGACGGCGGAGTTGCAAAACCAGGCTCAGCAGCTGGCGGAACAACTCCAGGAACGGCGCGAGCGAGTGCTGCAGTTGGAGCAGCAACAGGATCAACAGCGCAGCGCGCTGGGTCAGGTGCAACAGGAGTTGGCGGCAGCTCGGGAAAAAATCCAGCACCAAAGTGAACTACAGCAACAACTGCGGGAGCGGGACGCACAATTGTTATCCGCACGTACCGAGGCCACTGAGTTACACACCCGCCTGGGGCAGGAGCGAAAAAACTTCGAGCAGCAGCTGCAGTTGCTACAGGACGCGAAGATGCAGCTTACCGGTGAATTTGAAAATCTTGCCAATAAAATTTTCGAGCGCAAACAAGAGCAATTTTCCACCAGTAGCAAGAGCCTTCTGGAAACCACCATCGACCCACTCAAAACTCAGCTGAGCGAATTTCGTCGCAAAGTGGAAGATGTTTATGAAAAGGAAAACGCCGAGCGCAACCGCCTGGCGGGACAGGTGGTAGAGCTTCAGAAACAGGCGCAAAAAATTGGCGAAGATGCGGTCAACTTAGCTCAGGCGCTCAAAGGCAATACCAAATCCCAGGGTAACTGGGGCGAAGTGGTTCTGGAGCGTTTGTTGGAGCAATCCGGATTACAAAAAGGCCGCGAGTACGAAACCCAGGTGACGTACAGTGGCTCTGATGGTTCGCGACGTACGCCGGACGTGATTGTGCGCTTGCCGGAAAATAAAGACATTGTCATCGACGCCAAAGTATCGCTGGTGGATTATGAGCGCTTTTGTAACACCGAGGATGAGCATGAGCGTCAGGAGCATCTGCGACAGCATGTGAATTCACTGCGCAATCACATCAAAGGTTTGAGCGTCAAAGAATACGAAAAGCTCGAGGGCGTGAAGAGTTTGGATTTTGTGTTGATTTTTGTGCCCATCGAGGCGGCGTTCATGCTGGCTTTGCAGCACGAGCCCAATCTGTACAGCGAAGCTTACGATCGGCACATTATCCTCGCAAGTCCCACGACATTACTGGCCATTTTGCGCACGGTGGAAAATATCTGGCGCTACGAAAAGCAAAATCGTAACGCCGAGCGTATTGCCCGGGAGGCCGGAGCGCTGCACGATCATTTTGTCCGCTTTGTGGAAGCTCTGGATGGCGTGAAGGCGCATCTGGGCCGCACCCAAGAGGCGTTCGATACCGCTTATAAGCGGCTGTACACGGGGCGTGGTAACTTGGTCAAGAAAGTGCACGATATTCGTCGTCTGGGTGCCAAAACGAAAAAAACGATCGAACGTGAACTGATGGAAACGGCTACGGACGAACATGAACGGCCGTTGGAAACCCAACCCGAGGCGTATCTGGAGCTGGACGAAAGTTGACCCGCTGTAGCGGCAGCTCCTTTGCGCTGACTGGCCTACTCGGCAATCCAAAAAATAGGAGGTAGACGTTGTGACGCTTGAAAGCACTTTGTTGGTTATTGCCATAGCCATTATCGGCGTACTGGCGGTAATTGCCGCTCGGTTACAGTATCGAGTTTACAAGCTTAAATGCGCTCAGAAAGAGCGCGAGGAAATACTGGCGCGCGATGCCTCGGCCCAGCGCAGCAGAATCAATCGCAGTATTCAGATCATTGCCAAAGCGGTGGGACGTGACGACATCACCCTAACCGAAGCCAGTATTCGTATTAGCGTACTGCTGGACAGTTTGGGTGTGGAAGAGCCGGTGCGAGAAGAGTTTTCCGCGTTCTACCAGCTGGCAGAAGCTAACCGCCACATTCCCATTCTTGATGAGTGGCGCAAGCTGACGCCCAAACAGCAGTTTGCTCTGGATCAGCAGCGGTTGAGAGAAGAGGCACACTATCAGGAGTTCATCATAGACGCCGCCCAGCGTATCCAGGGCAGAGCGTTTTGAGCATCCTGGTGAGCTGGGTTTAGGATTTATCGGCGTCGCTTAAGTATCACGCCGCACTCCAAGTGCGGTGTGTAGGGGAATTGATCGAACACCGCAAAATGTGTGATCTCATGGCTTTGGGTAATGGACGCCAAATTGTGCCGGAGCGTTTCCGGGTTGCACGAGACATACATAATATTGTCAAACCGCTGGGTCACAGCGGTGGTGTGATCGTCCAGACCCGCGCGCGGGGGGTCGACAAAAATCGTACTGAACCGATAACTATCCAAGTCGATATCTTTTAATCGATTGAATGGTCGTACCTTATCCAGTGCTTGAGAAAAATCCTCGCTGGACATTCTCACTAGCGTAAGATTCTCAACGTTGTTTAAGGTTTGATTGTAGCGGGCTGACGCCAGCGAGCTTTTGGCCAGCTCAGTTGCGAGAACCCGATCAAAATTTTGTGACAAGGGCAGGGTGAAGTTGCCATTGCCGCAATACAGTTCTAATAAATCACCGGAAAAGCCCCGGCTTTTTTCCACCGCCCAAGTAAGCATTTTTTCACAAACACGCCCGTTTGGCTGGGTAAAACCGGTTTCCACCTGTTGATAGCGGAAGGTCGTCGCACCCACTTGCAACTCTTCCAGTACGAAATCCCGACCGATCACTCGTTTTTGCTTCCGGCTGCGACCGACCATCGCCAAGTTTAAGGATTGCGCCAATGCGCGAGCGGCGTCCTCCCAGTCATCATCCAGTTTCTTGTGGTAAATCAAACTCACCAGAGCGTCGCCGCTCAAGGTGGTCAAGAACTCCATTTGAAACAGACGCTGGCGCAATATCGGTTGCTCATTGATCGCGGTCAGCAGCAGCGGCATCAATTCGTTGATTTTGTGTGAGGCCACAGGGAAGCTGTCGATAATAAACGGCCGTTTGCGCTCACCCGGCTCGAACATCGCGTAGTGCGCGCGCCCGTCCTCATGCCAGATTTTAAACTCGGCACGCAGGCGGTAATGACTGCTGGGCGAGGCGAACACCTCGATCTCGGGCAGGTTAAAGTGGTCGAATGCCGTCTTGATCTTGTCGACCTTCTGGTCCAGTTGCGCTTGGTATTGCTGTGGGAAAACCTGATGTATGGACATGCGTTGGCAATGACTCGGTAACAATGTGACCGGGAAATCCGGCGTTTGGTTGAAAACGATCTCGGCTTTGGCTCTCTATGTGCTACGCCGCGTTAAAGGCGGCGTCGAAGGCGTTTTTCAGCCACCTGCCAGGCTCGCTCGTGCAGGACGACTAAACAGGGCTTAACGGTGGCGACACTGGCCCCATTGGCATTCGATGAGTGCGTAGGGCACGGATTCGCAGAAGGCGCCGTAGGCCTCATGGGGCCACTGATTATCTATCACTCGAAGGTCCAGATTGGGGCAGGTGCCTTGCTCCTGTTCAAGGAGCTGGTAGTAGCTGCGGCTGGCCTCCTGATTGGGCGCGATATGAGAGCCGAGCGTTGGCGCTGTTGCCAAAGTGGCGCTGGCCTGCGGGTAGGATGAGATAAGCGTATCCAGTACCCATTCGCTACGGGGTCCCTGGTCGGGAATGATTGGCCGGAGATTGTCCTGCAGCGTATAAAGCTGCCGCTCGCAGACGATGCGCTGATTGGTTGAGCTGCGCTGGGGGAGCCTTAGCTCATCCAGAGCACGTGATTGATGCAGGTGACTGAGCTTCACGGCCTCAAGTGCCAAAGGCACGCCCCGGTACTGCATCGTCTCGGGGGAAAGTCGCGCGCTGAAATGCGCATCGGCCGCTGCCAGGTAGGCGCCGTTGTGCTCCTGCCACGCCTGGCGCAGCTCATCGGACTGCGTAGCTAAGGGCGCGCTCAGGCGGGCGCAGTTGTCCAGGATGGTATTGACGTACACGGCTTCGTGCAGAATTTGCTCAGAAGCGGAATCCAGCTCGACTTGGGTTGCGGGAGGTATCTCCGGTGTAGCACAGCCGGCGATTCCCAGGGCAAGCAAAACGATTCCGGCCAGGGATACGCTGGAAAGCCGTTCAAATTCAGTGCGTTTTTTCATCGGTTATTCCTATCGTAATGTCGCCGGCTGGTCGTAATGGGACGGCAATGAGGCTGTATGGGTTTATTCGCCCGTTAGATTCCTAACGGAGGCGTCGCCGATTATTTCGCTATTGTACCCGGCGTGTGATGGAAAAAGGAATTTTGCACTTATGTCGGGTGAACCTCACAGGTAGGGTAAAATTGGTTAAAAAATGCCCAATAATCAATATCTTGGCTATTTTTCAATGAATTTGTGAAAAGTGTTTGACATGGGTTCTGAATTCGGTAGAATGCGCAGCTCTCGGCGAGGGTGGTTAGCTCAGTTGGTAGAGCGGCGCCCTTACAAGGCGTAGGTCACAGGTTCGACCCCTGTACCACCCACCACTTATCCTCGACCTGTTAATTCAGGTTATTTAAAGAGGAATCGCCAAGAATTGCGGACCGGTAGTTCAGCTGGTTAGAATGCCGGCCTGTCACGCCGGAGGTCGCGGGTTCGAGTCCCGTCCGGTCCGCCACTTTCAAAAAAGCCCCACATCGTTGGGGCTTTTTTTTTGCCTGTAATATGCCTCAGGGCCGCCGGTGAACCCAGTGCCTGCATCCAGGGCTGTACGGAATAAATTCTCGACCTGATCGCTTCGTAAGGGAGATCCCGGTCCGCACGGGATGAGTGTTCAGCAACCGTCGTGAACCCATCCCTGGGGACTGCCTCACAAGGTCCCTTTTGTGAGGCTTGCTGAACACTCATCCCGCACGGCCCCGGTAATCCCAAAATAATGGCATTCTTCCTGACTTTCTAACAGGAGCTCTCTTAGATAAGAATGACATACGGCACGCTACCAAGGCGCTTCGCAGGAGGCTTTCCGAAACTCTCACAAGAGGGATCTTGTGGGAGAGCCCCCAGGGATGGGTCCACGGCGTTTTCGGAAAGCCTCCTGCGAAGCGACCGGGATGCATCTTACGAAGTAAATCCGAACGAAATACGCCCTCTTGATCTGCGTTTTCTGGTCATCTCCCGCAGTGGCGTTGTATGACGCGCAATTGCTCACGATTTTACGCCCACTTTTAGAATCCGCCGCCACAGGCAAAATCCGAACTCAATTGTCACAAAAAGGTCACAGAGCCGTGGTAGCCTGTAACCTCAATGGACATTTGAAGGTCTTTTGCGAGGCGAGGACGCCCCGCACTAATTAAACCAATACCGACAGACACATACTAAAAGGAGATATACGCTATGGAAGACTACGTAGAAGAGTTGCTTGAGTTGCTCAACGACGACGATGACGACCAAGTAGAGGATTATTCTGACCTATAACGGTCAGCCCTACATTTACTCGGTTTAATCTGCCTAACCGATCACACCATCCCTGCCAAGGCCTCGGCATAATGATAGCTGAGGCGTCACCCCGACTCACGCCGTGGTCGGGGATCCTCTATACTCTTGTTACTTTCATCGCCTGTTACTTTCATCGCCGGACCTGCTTTATGTCCCAAGAGACTTCGCCGCAGAACGAAGCTGTATTTCTATTTTCTGGAGATGCCATCGATCGGGAGATGCTGTATCCGGAATTTGAAGCCATTCTGGACGGCTTTGTGCCCATGCCCGAAAATGCCGGCGGCACGGCCAAGGCTGTGTATGTACGCATCGATGGTGAACTGCGCATTACCGCCGCCGTGTTCTTCCTTCTGAATTTTGACCCATCCGGCCGAGCCGATCCCCACTGGAACGTCCCCCTGGAGCAAATGTTGGCTATGGCCGCCAGGGGACCGGATCTGGGTGCTGGCCCGATTAGATTGGTGTGTTTCAGCCAATGTCCCATTGAGTGGCAGCAGAAGAACCTGTGGGATCCGCAGATGGAACCCGGAAAGAACAGCTTTGTGCTCATGCGCAAGGCGGCAAAGGCCAACCGGCTCGGGTTGATCGTGCAAGAGGCGCCCGTCAAAGCTCAGGCGGATCAGGCCAAAAGCCAGAGGCAGCTGCAGCAAAAACTGCATCAGCACTATTCTCAGGAGTTGCGTGATCGCATGGCGCATATGCTGCGGGAGCAACGTCTTCGAATCACAACGCTCAATAACCGCCAGACAAAAAATATTCAAAAATTACAGCTTGAGCATCAACGGCGGCTGCAGTTGTATCGGGACAAACTTCATGAATTGCAGGAAAAAAACCAGGAGCTGACTCGCCGCCACCAGTTACTGCTGGAGAAGTTTGACAGCCAGGTGCAGAAAATCGAGGGGATGAGGGAGTACTTCAGCCATAAATTGGCGGCGGCCCATGAGGGCGAAAACAGCCAGTTACACGCGCTTCAAGAAAACTATGAAATGGAACTGGCCGCGCGGGTTCAGGCCGCCACGACCGAGCTGCAAGAGCGCTTGGATATGCGCGAAGTGGAGCTATTTTATCGTCATCAGCAAGAGCGTAATCTCAAAGACGAAATCGCCCGACTGAAGGACGAGAATCAATCCCTCGTCAATCAGAGCGGCGGTCAGCTGCTGAACAAGCTTAGCGAGGCGGGCATCACATTTGTGACCTATCAGCCCGGCGCCGAGCACATGACCATTAGTCTTGCCGACATGGGCCGGTATTTGAGCGACCCCAAAGCGTATGCCGCTGAGCAGTGCGGCGTTGACGTGGAGCACTACCGGGAGTGGTTGCAACATTTTGCCCACCCGCGGTGTGGGGCCGAGGATTCCAAGGGCCAGGTATGCGGCCGCACCATAACGCGAGTCACTCATCCTGGCGATTTTCATCAAGGGGAGAGTGATCGCTGTTCAGAACATCACGAGCTAGATCAACGGCGGGTGGGTGAGCGACAGTGATTAGCACGAACGCCAGCCCCGAGTTACTGACCACAGAAACGCTGCGCCAGTATGCCAGAGCGGTGCCTCACGACCCTGTGTGTTGGCCCCTCATGTCTCGCCTGGGACTCGAGGTGTTGGTCCGGCGCGACGATCTGGTCCACCCCGCGCTGCCTGGCAACAAGTTTTACAAACTTCACCATAATCTGCACCACGCTCATCAGGAAGGCTATACTCGAGTGGTGAGTTTTGGCGGCGCGCACTCGAACCATTTGCATGCGCTGGCCGCCGCTGGGCATCTTTACGGTTTCGCAACCCACGGCCTGGTGCGAGGGGAGCGGCCCAGGCAGTTGAGCCCGACGTTACAGGATGTGCAAGCGCTGGGAATGACTCTGCATTTTGTGCCCCGGTCCTTGTACCGTGAGGGTGCGGAAGCCGTACTGGCACAGCTTCGCAACCAATACGGTGCTTTGCATGTGGTGCCTGAAGGTGGCGCCAACGCCTTGGGCAGTCTCGGCGCGCAGGAAATCGCTCGGGCTCTTGAGCAACAACTGCAAAGCGCTTATGACGCCGTATGCGTGGCGTGCGGTACCGGCGCCACCTTAGCGGGTATTGCCAGCGCCTTGCCAGAGGATAAGATTGCGCTGGGGTTTTCAGTTCTCAAAGGTGAGGGCGGTTTGGGGGCTCAGGTGGCGTCCTATACCGACGCTGGAAATTGGCGTTTGATCAGCGGTTTTCATGGCGGTGGTTATGGGCGCAGGCTCAAGCCCAATCTGCATCAGTTCTGGCACCGCTTCGAGGGTGACAGCGGCCTGATGCTGGACCCTGTGTATACGTTGAAGATGTTTTGGGGAATCGAACAGCTGGCGCTGCGCGGCTACTGGCCCAGGGGCAGCCGTTTGGTGGCGATCCACACGGGAGGGATACAGGGACGCCGGGGGTTTCACAATCAGGCACCGGCAATGGCATCCGAGGCAGGGGCGACAAATAATAACAAATACCACTACGGCTAGTGATTACGGAAGTTCGAGTCTATGTTGCTATCACCACAAACTAACACCACGGAAGCGGACGTAGACCTCGCGTTGACCCGCACGCTGGTGCCCCTTAAAGATATGAGCGAGGCACACTTGCTGGATCTGTTGCATAACAGTTCCGTAGAGATGACGTTTTCAGGACAAACGTTGTTTAGTGCCGACAGCTTCGATGGCGACCGTTTGTATCTCCTCCACGGTGACGTCGCACTGACGGACAAAGAGGGTCGGCGTAGACACGTAAAAGGGCGCTCAACGCTGATGCCGCTTAGCCCCTATCAGCCGCGCCGTGAAACCGCTGTGGCTGAGTCCGACGGAAGTATATTGCGCGTTGACAGTGAGCGGCTGGACAAGCTGCTGACCTGGAGCCAGGTCAGCGATTACCTGCAGCTGAATATGTCCCGTCAGCGGGATCTGGACGAGGACATGGAATGGATGCTCACGGTACTCAAGTCCAATCTCTTCTTTAAAGTCCCGCCCATCAATGTCGAACAGATTTTCTCCCGTCTCGAGCCACAGGTCGTCTATGCCGGCGACACGATTCTGCGCCAGGGCGAGCTGGGAGATTACGCCTATTTCATCAAGGAAGGGCAGGCGGAGGTAACGCGTCATCAGGGCGGGGCGCACCAGCATTTAGCGAACATCAGTACCGGCCGCTGTTTCGGCGAGGATGCGTTAGTCAATGAGGCGCCGCGCAACGCCACGATCAAGATGCTCACAGACGGCGTGTTAATGCGCCTGTCCAAACATGACTTTTACCGCCTGTTGCGAGAGCCCGAGGTAGACCGCCTGTCGCTGAGTGCCATGACCGGCGCCGTGCAGGGCGGTGCTGTGTGTGTGGATTTGCGTAGCGAAGAGGAGTACAGCGAGAGCCATTTGGCTGGGGCGGTCAATATCCCCCTTGGTTTGCTGGCCATAAAGTCACGCTTGCTGCACGAACAGGTGCCTTATATTTGCTACTGCGATACCGGCCGGCGTAGCCGGGCGGCCGCGTATCTGCTTAAACAACGGGGTTATAACGCCGTGGCGTTGGATGATTGCCGGGCACTGTTCAACGACCCCGACCGCGCATCGTTCCTGGAGCGAGGCTCGAACTACCTTCTGCGTCAAGGTCGGGCGACGCCGGGCCAATGATTCGGTACCACAAATACCCGCTCCTGTTCATGCCATGCGCTCCCCTGTGGCGCCATCCGCGCTAACAACACTGGCCGCTGGGCTTCGCCGACGAGTTCCTGTAAGGCTTGATGCATGGCAGGCCCGGACAGCGGCCTCTGCGGCTCACGCAATTGCACCGGGGACAGCCAGGTCATTTTACTGGGGCGATACCAGTAACCCGTGCTCAGCTGTGGCAAAAACTCATCGAGGTACCACCAGGTTCCCCGCTCATGCAAAGGATGGGCTGCTTCCGGCGCTGGGTGCGGCAGCGGTCGGTCAGAGCGGCCTGGGTAAAAATAATAACCTTTCATAACCAGTCCCCGTTGCCATCGAGCGCCCTCCGCCGCCACAGTCTTCAATACCGCAGCGCTATGGGGGTTCTGGCTCAGCGCTAATTGATGATCGCGCAGACGCTCCAACTTGATGTCCAGCCGGTCGCTGGTGTCGGGGCCGAGCCATTGGTGCCAGTCCTGGGGTCGGGCCGCGCCCTTATTACCCAAGTAACTACCCAAGTAGAATTTCACGGTCAGCTCCAGGTGCCACCATTGCTCGTCGTGTCGGCATAAAAAATCGAATGCACCCAGGGTTCGGCCCGCGCGCGTGACAGGCAGGTTATGGGCTAACAGTGCCCAACGCGCATGTTGTTGCAAATAAAACTGCCATAAACGCTCGAAGTACAACCCCAAACGGGTGCTATGCCCGGCGGATAATGCAGACAACAGTGGCTCTGGATAACGATCGAGCTGTTCAAGCCAGTGTAAGTCAGCGGCGTCGGCTCTCGGGGCGACCAATTGCGCATCGCTACCGGGCAATTGCGCCATTAGCGGTGTGCTGAACACGGCCCACGCCAGATCGCGTACGGCCTGATGCTGATAATGTCTCCAATCTGGTTGGTATAGTGTCATGATACGGCTTCGTTAAGGGTGCGTTTAGGCTCAAACGGCCCAGCGACGACCTCTGGTATACTCCGACGATTCATCCCGTTAATGATCGAGAACAGTTCATGTCAGCTTTTTCCGCCATCGGGCTAGTAGGACGCCTGGATAATGAGCGCGCCGGCTATACCTTGCGGCGAATTATTCGGTTCTTACAGGATCAGGGTATCGCATTTGTGCTGGAGCAGGATACGGCAGAGCTTTTGGCTGATGCGTCGGCAAGTGCTGCCGCGCAATGTCTGGCACCACTTGCGAGTTTGGGCGAGCGCTGCGATTTGGTGATTGTCGTCGGTGGTGACGGCAGCATGTTGGGAGCGGCCCGCGCATTAGTGGATCACGGTGTGCCCCTACTGGGTGTCAACCGCGGCCGCCTGGGCTTTCTTACCGATGTGGTCCCCGAGGACATTGAAACCAAGCTGGGCGAAGTGTTTGCGGGCGACTTTGTAAAAGAACCGCGCTTTTTGCTGACCGGGCAAGTGTATCGCCGGGGCAAGTTCATGGGCGCCAGCGATGCACTCAATGACGTGGTACTGCATCCGGGCAAGTTCATCCGCATGTTGGAGTTTGAAATCTACGTGGACGGACACTTCGTAACCAGCCAGCGCTCGGATGGCATTATCATTACTTCTCCCACAGGTTCTACCGCTTACGCCCTCAGTGGTGGAGGGCCGATTATGCACCCGGCGTTGGATGCCATTGGGTTGGTACCCATGAATCCCCATACTCTGAGTAGCCGCCCTATAGTGGTTAACGGTAGCAGCGAAATTCGTGTGTTGATAGGCGAGCATAACAGCACCAATCCTCAGGTAACGTTCGACGGCCAGATTCACCTTAAAACCCACCCTGGGGACGAAGTGCTGATACGCAAAAAACCTCAACATTTGACGTTAATACACCCCCTCAGCCATAACTTTTACGAGCGCTGTCGCTCCAAGCTCGGATGGGGTGGTCACCTGTTGGAGTAACGATGGCGCACGGCTCGGCCTTGCAGGGTTACGACATTATTGGCGATGTGCACGGTTGTGCTCATGCACTGATGCGCTTGCTGGAAAAACTCGGGTACCACCAATTGGATGGTGTTTACCGGCATCCCGAGCGCAAGGTGATTTTTCTAGGCGATATTATCGACCGGGGCCCCCAGATTAGGGAGGCGTTGCAACTGGTACGCCGTATGGTCGAGGCGGATGAGGCGCAGATGGTGCTGGGCAACCACGAGTGCAACGCGCTGGCGTATTTTACTCGAGCTGATAACCATTATCTGCGCGATCACAGCGAGCGCAACGCCAGGCAGCTCGCGGAAACCCAGCAGGAGTTCGCCGGGGCGCCACAGTTGTGGCAGAGCTACCTTGATTGGTTTTTAACCCTGCCGTTGTTTTTGGAGTTTCCCCAATTTCGGGTAGTGCATGCGTGCTGGGATACCGCGCTGATAGCGCAACATCGGGAGCGTTATGGGGACGGCCACATCAACCGTGAGTTTTTGCGCGCCGCCGCGCAAGCCGGCACGCTCGAGGCCCAGGTTCAGCAACGGTTGACCTGCGGCGTGGATTTGCCGTTGCCTGAAGGGCTCAGTATCGTGTCCCGCGATGGCTATCAGCGCGAGCGTTTTCGCATTAAATTTTGGGTGGCGGATGCGCGCACCTACGGCGATTTACTGTTTCAGCCTGATCCTTTGCCCCCAGAGGTGGCGCAAAGCCCCATTAGTGCAGAGCATCGTGATCAAATGGTGATCTATGGCGCCGATCAGCGACCGCTGTTTATCGGCCATTATTGGCTGAACGGAACCCCGCGGGCGATCGCGCCCAATATCGCCTGTCTGGATTACAGCGCGGTTAAATCGGGCCGTTTGGTGGCTTACCGTTTTGACGGCGAAACGCAACTGCACCAGGAGAAGTTTGTCTGGGTGTATAAGGATCCATGAGAAGGACTCATGAGTTTGATAAACCACTAAACCGGCTGATTGCGCTTGCGTTGACTGGCGCGCCGGTCGTGGTCGACGGCGGGCCCCGCAAACGCCTGGCCATAACTGTTTAATAATGAACGCGAGAGCATCTGTGAGCTGGATTCCAGTCAAGCATTTACCCATAGCCCAGGATCTTTCCGGGCTGAGCCGTTACCTGCACAGCAAGGGCTTGGTCCACCGTATTACCGACGAAGGTGACCGGCAAACCCTCTGGGTGGCGCACCCGGAGATCGCCCCCGCGGTTGCCGTGTTGGCTGAGCGTTGGCTGGCCGGCGATTTGATGCAGGTCGGTGAGGATTCGACGTTGCAGGCTCGGCCGACTCCGGCAGTGCGGCTTGGCCCCGGCCCCCGCGAAGTGCCCTGGACCATGGGGCTAATTGCATTCAGTATTTTGGGCGCTCTGGTGCTAATGACGCCGTGGGCCAATGTATTGGTGCCCTTGCTGACGTTTCAGGATTTTTCTCTAACTCATACCGGGCCAGTGTTTGTGCCGGTGGCTGAGGGTATCGGCAGTGGCGAGGTATGGCGGCTGTTCACACCGGCTTTCTTACACTTCGGCGTTTTTCATATTGTGTTTAATAGCTTATGGCTGTGGGAGTTGGGCCGGCGTGTGGAAGTGGCGCTGGGCTGGCGCCAGTATCTGCTCATGGTGCTGGTCACCGGAGTGGCGGCTAACGTTACCCAGTACTTCTGGAGCGGCCCGTCGCTCTTTGGGGGCATGTCCGGCGTCGTTTACGCCCTGGTGGGCTACATCTGGATGCGGCAGCGGCAGGCGCCACACCCGGCTTTGGCGATTCCCCCGGGTATTATCGGTTTTATGCTCGTGTTTCTGGTGATTGCGCTTACCGGCATCATCGATCAGTTTATGCAGGGCTCCGTGGCCAACGGAGCCCATGTGGGCGGATTAATGGCTGGCATGGCATGGGGCATTTTCGGCAGTCGGCGGGAGCGCTTTTGATATACTCCCGTGATCGCGCACCCTGTTGATATGAGTGAAGCCATGAACTACCAAGAGCTGTTGTCCTCTCTCACCCCAGATATCTACCAGCGCTTCAAGCGCGCGGTGGAAATCGGAAAATGGCCCGACGGCAAACCACTGACTGCCGAGCAGCGCCAGTTGTGCATGGAGGCGATGATTGTCTACGAGCACAAAAATCTCCCGCCCGAAGAGCACACCGGCTACATTCCCCCCAAGCCAGGCGGGGCATGTGCCACAGATGAGCCCGAGGCGGAAACGCCGCTTAAGTGGCGTTGAAACGCGACGACTCTTAGCTCGGTTCTGCACCCGTTACCCGTTACCCGTTTTAAAAAGGAAATCATTTATGTCTGCACGAGACGCGCAGCCAAAAGCTATTCGTTTGCGAGACTACCGCGCACCGGACTACCTGATCGATCGCACGCACTTGCGTGTGGATATCGGCAGCGAGACCACCCAAGTGTCGGCACAATTGAATCTGCGCCGCAACCCAGCGGCGGCCGCTCCGGTAGCGGAGCTGGCGCTGAACGGGGTGGATATACGATTGATTTCTGTGGCCATTGACGGTCGCGCCTTGGCGGAACACGAGTACCGACTGGACAGCGAATACCTGGTACTTATTAATCCGCCTGAACAATTTGAGTTGCAAACGGTGGGCGAGATAAAGCCCCAACTGAATAAATCCATGGAAGGGCTTTACCGTTCCCGTACGATTTTTTGCACCCAGTGTGAAGCCGAAGGATTTCGCAAGATTACCTGGTACCTGGATCGCCCCGATGTCATGAGCGAGTTCACCACCACCGTGGTGGCGGATAAGGCGGAATGCCCGCTGTTGCTCTCCAATGGCAATCTGGTGGAGGCGGGCGATCTCGACCAGGGGCGTCACTTTGCCACCTGGCATGACCCGCACAGAAAGCCCGCCTATTTATTTGCTCTTGTGGCGGGCGATTTGCAGCACCTGGAGGACACCTTTACCACTGCCTCTGGCCGAGAGGTTTCGCTAAAGATTTATGTGGAAGAGAAGGATCTCGACAAATGCGAGCATGCGCTTGAGTCTCTCAAAAATGCGATGCGTTGGGACGAGCAGGTGTACGGGCGGGAATACGACCTGGACATTTATATGGTCGTGGCGGTGGATGATTTCAATATGGGGGCCATGGAAAACAAAGGCCTGAATATCTTCAACACCGCCTGTGTGTTAGCCCATCCGGAAACCACCACCGACAAGGGCTTTCAGCGGGTTGAATCGGTAGTAGCGCACGAGTACTTTCACAATTGGTCCGGCAACCGCGTTACCTGTCGGGACTGGTTTCAGCTGAGTCTGAAAGAAGGCTTTACCGTTTACCGTGATGCCATGTTCTCCGCCGACATGGGCTCCCCCACAGTGAAACGGGTGGAGGACGTGAGTCTGTTGCGCAGCGCACAGTTTGCGGAAGATGCGGGACCCATGGCGCATCCGGTGCGGCCCGAGTCCTATATCGAAATCAGCAACTTCTACACCTTGACGATTTATGAGAAGGGCAGTGAAGTGGTGCGTATGCTGGCGAACTTGCTGGGGCCAGAGCTATTTCGCAAAGGGGCGGATTTGTATTTTGACCGTCACGATGGCGAGGCCGTAACCACCGATGATTTCGTGGCTGCTATGGAGGAGGTATCGGGACGAGACTTAACACAGTTCAAACGTTGGTATTCTCAGGCCGGTACGCCTCAGTTGGAGGTGACGGATGCCTATGACGCGGCACAGCAACAGTACCGGTTGACCATCACACAAAGCTGTCCGCCCACACCCGAGAGCCAGCATAAACAACCGTTCCATATTCCCCTGGCCATGGGGCTGATAGGCGAAGCCGGGCCCATGCCATTGAGATTACAAGGACACAATCGGGCAGGCGAGGGCGCGGACACTCACCGAGTGCTCGAATTGACCGAGCGCGAACATACATTCACCTTTGAGGGTGTGCCTGAGCGGCCAGTGCCGGCATTGTTGCGGGACTTTTCCGCGCCGGTGCGGCTGAGCTACGATTATTCCCGTGATGATCTCATGCGTTTGATGCGGGCGGAAGACGATGGTTTTTGTCGTTGGGATGCCAGCCAACAGTTGGCTCTGCGAGTACTGGACGATGTAATGGCGGCCTATCGAAACGGCCAGGATCTGACCCAAATCACGATTGATGCACGACTGGTTGACGCCTATCGGGCACTGCTCAACGACAGCGCCTTGGATCCGGCACTGGTGGCGTTAATGCTGACCCTGCCATCGGAAGCGTACATCGCTGAGCAGCTGGACACGATCGATGTAGAAGCCATCCATCACAGCCGCGAGGGCGTGCGTCGTGCACTGGGGTGGGAGCTAGAACCGGAATTGCGACGCGTTCTGGCCGCGTACGACCCGATGAGACCCTACCAGGTGAACGCGCAAGCAATTGCTGAGCGCGCGCTGGCGAACCTGGCTCTGGGATATTTGATGCTAACGCCTGATCGCGAAACCGTTGCGCTGTGTGAACAGCACTATCGCCAGGCTAACAACATGACCGATCGACTTGCCGCGTTGACCTATTTGGTGAATAGTCCAGCCAAAGCGGCGCAGGAGCAGCGAGAACTTGTGCTTAATGATTTCTACCAGCGCTGGCAAAATGAGGCACTGGTGGTGGATGAATGGTTACGGGTACAGGCGACTTGTTCGCTGCCCGGCACCTTGGAGCAAGTGCGGCGCCTGGAGTCTCATCCCGCGTTTGATCCGCTCAATCCCAATAAGCTCCGCGCTTTAATTGGTGCGTTCAGCAATGCCAACCCCATCCATTTTCACGATGTGTCCGGCGAGGGGTATCAGATTCTCACCGAACATGTGTTGCGTTTGGATAAACCCAATCCGCAGATGGCGGCCCGACTTCTCACGCCATTGACCCGCTGGCGTCGTTACTCGAAAGAACGGGCACAGCGTATGCGTGCGCAGCTGGAACATATTATGGCGCAGCCCGATGTGTCTAAAGATGTGTATGAGGTAGTGAGTAAAAGCTTGGCCTAAAAAACACCGCCCTTATCGTAAGATGAGGGCGGTTATACGGTGGCGCTGAACAGGCTTAGCGGACCTATTTACAGACGCCCACTTACAGACGCCAAGACTCCAAGGA
>DAHVRW010000119.1 GCA_027322215.1 Marinimicrobium sp. | reverse complement strand
CGTCGGCCGGCCCGGAGAGTGATGAGACTCTGTTGGATTTGCTGACAGGGATGCTCACCCTGATTCAGCAAACCCTGTCTGATCATGTTGCCCTGGCTAGGATTGAATTACGTCTCACGTTAAAAAGCGTGGTGCTTATTTCATTAATGCTCAGCTGTATGGCGCTGCTGGGCGTGTTGATGGGCATCACCTTGTTGTTTGGCTTGGGGTACTACGCGATTACCTTAGGTGTGCATTGGGGCGTCGTCGTGGTGGGTTTATTGGTTGCTCAGGGGTTATTAATCTGGGGAAGTCTCTTGCAGATTAAAAAATTGGCGAAATCGCTGGGCTTTCCTGTCTCTCGCCGGGCACTAAAAGCCTGGCGGGAAGAGCCATCAGCGGATAAAGAGCCATCAGCGGGTCAAGGGCCTTCAGCGGGTCAAGGGCCATCAGCGGGGGAAAACCCTTCAGGGGGGCAAGGTCCCTCAGCCGCAGCAAAACCAAAAGAGGCACTAGCGCAATGATAGAAATGTTGCTCAGACGACAAAAGCGGCGGCTCGACGTGGTCGAGCAACGCCTGCGTGTCCGTCAGAAAACGATTAAAGCGGGGCTGCATGACTCCCAGGTGTTAATTGGCCGGAAGGTGAGCTCCCCATTGGGTTTGATGGGGTGTTTCGGTGCCGGTTTGTTGGTGGGTCGCTTCGCACCCAATGCGCGCCAATGGAAACGACACCTGCCTCAGTTGTTTTCACTGCAGGCTGTTCCCCTGTTGTTCAAACTGTTCAGGGGCGGCCTTTAGCGATTTTTTCGAGCACGAGCGCGGCGCGCCGCGTCGCGTTCGGCTTTTTGTTGCGCTTTAATCTCCGCCGCCCGCTGGGCGTCTGCCACTTCCTTCTCAATCATGTCAGGGGTTTCTAAACTGATTGGGCCGAGCAGGCCCGAGCGCAGTTCATTTACCAGCAGAGCCGAGACTTTATCAAAGTCCACATGCCCCCCTCGGCCTAGACAAGCGCGGGCGCGCCCAACGGCTTCTAACAACGCCACATCCTCATCAGGCACTGGATCAATCCCGTAACGGCCTTGCACCGCCTGGGGGTAACGCTTGCCTAAGTATCCGGCCAAAAACATCGCCACATCATCATAAGCGAAGGCGGTGTCTTTTATCGCTCCGGTGGCCGCCAGTCGGTAGCCGCATTCGGGTGGCGTCAACTTCGGCCAGAGAAAGCCTGGCGTATCTGTAAGCACGATCCGTTCATCCAGCCTGATGCGTTGCTGAGCTTTTGTAACGCCCGCTTCGTCACCGGTTTTGGCGATCTTTCGCCCCGACAGAAGATTGATCAGGGTGGATTTTCCCACGTTGGGAATGCCCATGATCATCGCCTGGATGTTGCGCGCCTCGGTATTGCGGTCCGCGACCAACTCTCGGCACATGGGTAACAGCTGACGAATCTGTGCCGGTTGTCGCGCGCTTACCGGCAACGCTTTGACGCCCTGTTCTTTTTCCATATGTCGCACCCAGACGGAGGTTATTTCTGGGTCGGCCAAATCCGCCTTATTAAGCAACTTGATGCACGGCGTCGTACCGCGCAGGTTGGGCACCAGCGGGTTTTCGCTGGAGTAGGGGATGCGAGCATCGAGTACTTCTATCACCACATCCACCTCGGACATGATGCGAGCGATATCTTTGCGCGCTTTGTGCATGTGGCCCGGAAACCAATTAATGGCCATGATAAATCTCAATCATTGAAAGAAAAGGGGGGAGAGTTTCCTCTGATTTGAGTGTCAACTCAACGAGCGAGCCCGGTTTTGACGCCAGGCTCGGTTTAGTTTACACGTCAAATTAAGATTCGAGAAATGAACCAGGGCGCTTTGAGCGTCAAGCAGAGCCCGATTTAGTGCGGTTTTATCCGTGTAAAAACGCAAATCGGTTAACAATAAAAATAAATAAAAAATCCGCGGCTTGTGTATCCGTGGTTTAGGGTGCCGATACCAACAGTTACGTGCCGATTCGGCGGATTTGGTGCCATTTTGACGGGTAAAACGTCCGCGCTTTTCTGCTCAAAATTTGATCAAAAATTGAACCTTACCTATGGCACAGGGTCCATCAGAGCGTCACCACTTTACACATTCAGTTTCCTTGGCTGATTCCACTTCTCGTTGTAACTTTTGATTATATGCCGTATTTAACTATGCAGTTGCCGGGTTCAGACAACCGGTTCAGTACCCGCACGTCCAGTCTGTCAAACGTTGAAAATCGGAGTCACAAAGCGTCAGGTATTCGCTGGTTTAAGCCAGTCATTACGTTGATATCCGTTTTGTTTGTCTGGTTATCTCTATCCGCCTCTGCACAGGCCGATAATGGCCTAGTGCAGTTACCACGGTTTCCCTCCATTAGCCCCGATGGAACAGAAGTGGTTTTCTCCTGGGGCGGCGATCTATGGCGAGTGTCAGCCGGGGGTGGGCAGGCCGATCGGCTAACCCGTCACAACCTGGATGATATGCACTCCACCTGGAGCCCGGATGGTGAGTGGATCACCTTCACCTCCATGCGGGATGGTTATATGAACCTGTGGCGTATGGACCGCGATGGCGGCAATATTTCGCAGTTAACTTACAGCGATCGCTTTTTGCGGCACCCCGCCTACGGTTTGGACGAACAAGGGCGCATGGGTATCGTATTTTCGAGCTCAATGGAGGCCGACGTTTATCGCGAGCAGCGCCCTTATATAGTTCATCCCGAAGGTGGTGAGCCCCAGCGCGTGCATGACGCCTTTGGCTCTTCACCCAAGGTTTCCCCGAACGGCCAGCGCGTGGCTTTTACCCGCGGCGGTTATTATCACGATTGGGGCCGACGCCACTACCGCGGGCCGGATGCCATGAACGTGTGGCTGTACGATCGCCAAACTGGCGGCTTCGAGGCGCTGACCGACTGGGAAGGGGATGACGGCAACGCCCAGTGGCAGGACGACCAGAAGTTAATCTTTATGTCGGGTCGCGAACTGGATACCGTTAACCTCTATCGCATGAATGTCGACGCTGAGCAGCGCGTCGCCGAGCGGCTGACTCATTTTGAAGGCCGTGACATACAGCACTTTGACGTCTCCGCCGATGGGCGCACCGCCGTCATCCATGTGTGGGACACTCTCTATACGCTGGACTTGACCGACGCTGATGCTGAGCCGGTGGCAATGACCATTCGCGCCAGCGAAGACGGCCGCGATGCATATAAGCTGCGCCGTATTGACCGCGATATCACCGAGGCCGCCCTGAGCCCGGATGGCAAAGTCATGGCCTACATTGCCTATGGGCGTGTATACGTTCGGCATATGGACGAGCACAGCGCCACGCGCGCCGTAACGCCAAATACCCATGCCCGACACCAGCACCTGAGCTGGTCGCCGGATGGACTGCGTCTGTATTTTACCAGCGATGCCGATGGCACTGACTCCATTTATAAGGCCGAAGTCGCACTTACCCGTGATGAGATTCGTGCGGGTACTAACGGACGGCCCACCGCGCCGCGTACAGAGCTGGCGCTGAACACGTCTGCCAATGCCGAGTTGCCCCTGGTTGAACCTAATCAGCAGGGCGAGCCCGGCATCGACCCTGATGGTCGAGGCGAAGAGCCAGAAGATCCTTTTGGTCCGGTCGATCCCGGCCTTCCGTATGGCCCGGTCGAGCCTCAGCCTGAACCCGAGCCCTCGCCGTTTGAGCCTGGCGCTGAGCCAGACGCTCCTGTGGAGCCCGAAACCATACCGGAGTCCGAGCTGGATACTGAACCCACTGACAAGCGCCGCGCGGATAACGACCCGAGCCGCTGGCACGACGCTGTACACTTTAACGTTAAGCCTTTGGTGCAGACGGCCCACAATGACCGCAATGCGACGCCTTCCCCCGATGGCCGAAGCCTGGCATTTCGCCGCGGCCTGGGCGATCTGGTGGTCAGAAACTTGCGCACCGGCAACGAGAAAATTCTGGTGAAAGGTTGGGATACCAACATTCATTGGCGCTGGTCCCCAGACAGCCAGTACATTGCCTACTCTCAGAATGATCTGAACTTCAGCGCCAATATTTTTATTGTGCGCGCCGATGGCACCCGTGAGCCTGTGAACATAACGCGCCACCCGCGTAATAATCTCAACCCGCGCTGGTCCGCAGATGGACGTATCCTCACGTTTATCTCCAACCGGTCAGCGGAGACCTACGATATCTACCGCATTTATCTGGATCAGGAGATCGAGAACTACACACCACGGGAGCTGAGCACCTATTATAGAGACGCCCGTAAGGCCGGTAGCGAACAGCGTCCTCTGTCGGTTGACGCCAGCAGTGGTCGTAACCGGGCAGGCAAGACGGCATCCGTCATTGACGATTTTGATCTGGAAAACGCTTGGCGGCGCGTGCAGCGGGTAACCGCCGCGCCCCGACATCAGTTCGGCAATGAAATGACACCGGGCGGTGACCGATACGTGTTCAACTCCAGCGGTGAAGGGCTGATGGTCATGAACTGGAACGGTGGAAACCGCCAGCGCCTTGGCCCCACCGTCAATGTGCAGCAGTTGGATATTCGCGGTGACCGGGTCGTGTATGTGGCCCGTGGTCGGGTGGGCGTGGCCAAGCTCTCTGGTGGCAATCATCGCTGGCCGGACATCACAGATCGAATTCGCATCGACCTGCGTGAGCAATCGCTGCAAAAATTCAATGAGGCCGCACGCATGATCGGCGAAAGCTTTTACCGCCCTGACATGAAAGGACTGGATTGGCCCAAAGTGGTAAAAGACTACGAAACGCTGGTTCGTCGTGCCCGTACTGCGAGCGAGTTCAGTGATATTGCCAACCGCCTTATGGGCGAGCTAGCCGCCTCGCATATGGGCGTGACCAACCCCGGCCCTGGTTCGGCACTGCGAGAGCCGTCTGGACGCCTGGGAATCGAAGCCGAGCACGTGTACCTCAACGGCGATCGGGCCGCTTACCGAGTCACCCGAGTCATTCCGGGCGGACCCGCAAGCCGTGGGCCGGTGCGTCTGGAAGAGGGTGATTTGATTACCGAGATCGACATGACGCCCTTCGACCGACACGATACCTTGCTGCAACGGCTCAGAGGCCGGGTTGACCAGGAGGTGATCATTACCTTTGAACGCGAGAGCGGTGGCCGTAACATGGAAAACCACGCGTTGCTGACCCCCATCGATTACAGCGCGCTGGTGCGCCTGAAGTACGACGACTTCCGGGAGCAAAGCCGCCAGCGTGTAGAAGAGCTGTCGGACGGTCGCTTGGGTTACCTGCATATTCAGGCCATGAACCAAGCGTCACTGGAAGAGTTTCAGGGCGACCTGTACGCCGCTGCGTTGGGTAAAGAGGGTTTGATTATCGACGTGCGCAATAACGGTGGCGGTCACACAACCGACCGGATCCTCACCTCTATTGCCGCGCCGGAACACGCCTACACGCTGCCCGGTGGTGCCGACCCGGCAATGACAGGACATTATCCGCAAGACCGCCTGGACGCACCGCGCTATACGATGCCGATCAATATGCTGATCAATGAAAAGAGCTACTCCAATGCGGAAATACTCGCACACGCGTTTAGCGCCATAGGCCGGGGCACAGTGGTGGGACAACAAACCTATGGTGGGGTGATCTCTACCGGAAGCCACACACTGTTGGACGGCGCCACCGTACGTCGACCCTTCCGCGGCTGGTACCAGCCCGATGGCACGGATATGGAGCACAACGGCGCCATGCCCGACATAATCATCCAGCAGACGCCGGAAGATGAAATTGCTGATCAGGACCGACAACTCGCCGTAGCCGTGAAGGACATGCTCGAGCGCATCGACGGACAGCAATAAACAAAAAAACGCTCGTAATTTACGAGCACCTAAAGCCCGGCTTCATGGTTGACCATGACCGGGCTTTTTTATGCGACGCAAAATTCGTTTTATTGGCGCCAAAGCTTGCACGATTCTCCGCGATTATGTGCGAATCGTCGCTAAATTACATTTCATAACATTTTGTCGAACAGAGGAACCTGTGGTCACGGTATAATGGCGCATCACGATGCGCGGGCCGGACGCGCATGAGCTAATGACGTAGGAGGAAACGGATAATGACAACACAAGATGGTATCGCGTTGTCGGAGTTGGCCAAACTGGTAGATGGGACGCTGGGAGGAGCACAGGCAACGATTCGCCAAGTCTCTTCTCTGGATAAAGCCACAGGTGACTGCATCAGTTTTTATGCAGACCGGCGTTATCGAGCCGACCTGTCCAATACCAAAGCCGGGGGCGTTATCCTCACCGCCGAGCACGTCGATGACTGCCCCGTGCCCACCATTGTGGTAAAAGATCCGTATTACGCCTACGCCAAAATTGCCGACCATTTACACCCACGCCAATGGGCCGAGCCGGGCATTCACCCCACTGCCGTGGTGTCAGATCAGGCCCAGCTGGGCCGCGACGTCCGCATCGGCGCCCACGCCGTAATCGAAGCGGGAGCGCGCATCGGCGATGGCAGTGAAATTGGTGCAGGAAGCTTCATCGGCGCCGGCGCTCAAATCGGACCGCAAAGCTGGTTCGCAAACGGCGTCACCGTAGAGCGTGAGTGTATTGTTGGCGCGCGCGCTGTATTTCACCCAGGGGTAGTGATCGGCGCCGACGGTTTCGGCTTCGCCCCCGGTGCAGAGGGCTGGCGAAAAGTGCCCCAACTGGGGCGCGTGCAAATTGGTGACGATGTAGAAATTGGCGCAAATACCACCATTGACCGAGGCACCCAAGATGACACCGTCATTGATCAGGGCGTCAAGCTGGATAACCTGGTACACATCGGCCACAACGCCCGCATCGGCGCGGGAACCATTATCGCCGGGTGTACTGTCGTAGCCGGCAGCACCAACATTGGGAAAAATTGCACCATCGGGGGCGCCGCGGTTATTGCCGGGCATATTGACATCGCCGACAACACCACCTTGATGGGCATGTCTGCCGTAACTGGCACCATCCGTGAGGCGGGGGTTTACTCCTCACCCATTCCAGTGCAGCCCGTTCAGCAGTGGCGACGCAACGCGGCGCGATTTTCGAAACTCGATGAAATGTACA
>DAHVRW010000118.1 GCA_027322215.1 Marinimicrobium sp. | reverse complement strand
GTCGCGTATTCGGCCCCATTTTTTGTTTAACAGCATGAATAGCATCGCCAGCCTGATTGCGAGCAACCCGGAGGCAGCAGAACGAGCGGTGGAGGATTTATCGACACTGTTTCGGGCCAGCCTGGCCGAGCCGACGTTGATACCTCTCAACCGAGAACTGGATTTGTGCCGCGGTTACATTGCCATTGAGCAGTTACGCCTGGGGTCCCGCCTGGAGATAGACTGGCAGATCGAGCCCTTGCCCGACTCCATCACCGTGCCGGCACTGCTACTGCAACCGCTGGTGGAAAACGCCGTGGTGCACGGTATCGAACCGCTACCCCAGGGCGGGTGCATCAGCGTGCACGTAGCTCGCTCCGACTCGGCCTCGGGGCCTGGCTCCGGATCTGAGCTGGTCATTCACATCAGCAACCCGCTGCCAGCTCACACATTGGCGACGGCACCCGAGCAGCACAATCGCATGGCGCTGGATAATATTCGCCAGCGGCTTAACGCCCACTATGGCACCGCAGCGAAGCTGATGGCGACGATTGAAGAGCAACGGTTTAGCTTAGTGATAACTTATCCTGTGGAGTGAACCATGGACATCGTGATCGTTGACGATGAACCCCTGGCGCGCCAACGCCTGGCGCGCATGGTGGAAAAGCTGGAGCATCAGGTGGTCGCCCAGGCAGACAGCGCCCAGGCTGCCCTTGAGGCTATCGCCACCTTTGACCCGGACGTGGTTTTGCTGGACATACGTATGCCCGGCGAAGACGGCATCGAAGCAGCCCGCAAGATCAGCGCTCTGGACGACCCGCCCGCGGTAATCTTCTGCACCGCGTTCGATCAGTACGCCCTGGATGCCTTCGGTACAGAAGCGGTGGGCTATCTGCTTAAGCCCGTAAGAGCGGAACAGCTTCAGGACGTACTCGAACGCGCGCAGCGCCCAAACCGATTGCAGCGCGTGGCAACCCGCACCGACGATCAACCTCAGCGCAACCACGTCAGCGCCAAAACCCTGCGCGGCGTTGAGCTGATTCCGCTGGATGACGTACGCGCATTTATCGCTGATCAAAAATACGTCACCGTGCACCACGTTAATGGCGAGCACTTGCTGGACGACACCCTAAAAGATTTGGAAGAAGAATTCGGCCACCGCCTGCTGCGCATTCATCGCAGCGCACTCGTGTCCGTACAACACATCCAGGCCATGGAGCGCACCCCCCAAGGACATTACGAGGTACGCCTAGTCGATGTGCCCGTGCGCCCACAAGTCAGCCGCCGCCACGCCAGTGCTTTGAAGGCGTTGTTGCAAAAACTGTAGGGTTCCTGCACACGTTGACCCCCGAAGTACCAACAGCGTCGGCAACATCAACAATGTTCGTGACGCAGCATTAAATACTTTCATATAGAATTCCTAGTTCAATAAAGCAAAAACATAGGAAGCCGTGCCCATGAAAGCTAAACTTAGTCTCGCAATACTGATTGTTTGCAGTTGTTTTTCGTTCAGCCCCGTTTATGCGGCCGGACAGGCATTAGGGTCGTGTATGGTCGACTCAATGACGGGCCGAGAGCGAAAAGAAACAGCACGCTGGGTATTTTTCGCAATAGCAGCGCACCCTGAGATAAAGCAGTATTCCCAAGTATCACCAGAAACCAAAGAAAAAGCTGATAAAAACCTGGCAGCGTTAGTTACAAAACTGTTAACCGAAGACTGTTTAGCGCAAGCACAAACGGCGGTTAAGGAAGAAGGTGACGCGGCGATCATAGGCGCTTTCGAGCTTGTGGGAGAAGTTGCGATGATGGAGCTAATGATGAATAACGATGTGGCCCAGGCAATTGGCTCCTATGCAAAATTTTTAGATTACGAAAAGCTCCAAATTATCTCGTCGGAAAATTAATCGAGGTTTCGTTCAGAATTCGCGCCATCGACACTGACGAGGAGATTTAACTGTGCCTACCAAGGACGGTAGTCGGAATTCCACCCGACTCACGGCGCCGACGCGCCACATGCATTACGCGCAGCCGACCTGAGCAGTCGTGCGGACCACCTACAAGCTGGTACAGTTGCCGGAATACCTATGCATGACAACCCGTACGCCACATAAGCTGCCAAACGTAATTCGCTACGCGCCACTCTAGAAACATTGTTATTGTAAGGAATGCGTTATGCCGAAGGCTGAGCAGGAGCCATGCCCTAAAGGGAGCTCCAATGTTGTCGCACACGTTAGATCGCTTTTGGTATTGCGACCAAACAAACGCTCGTGGGGGTTCTTGCTGGTCGCCACCCTGGCGGTGGGGCTGCCCGTGCTGGCGGGCGCCTGGCTTGATCGATTTTCACCAGCCATTATTGCCAGTATGGGCGGCCTTGTCATTTTGTACATGCAGTCAACCCACATGTCGCGCCGCATGATGATTCTGGTGATTTGCTCATTCGGTTTCGCCGCCAGCTTTGCCCTGGGTACGTTCACCAGTTTTAACCCTTTTCTGTCATCCGCTACGCTAGCGCTGACAGCGTTCTTAGCCACGGTGGCCACCCGGTTTTACAGGGTGCCGCCGCCGGGCAGTTTCTTTTTTATTCTGGTGGCCTGTATCGCCCGAACGTTGCCCTTTGATATTACCCTCGCCGCTGGGCGAACGGGGACGCTGCTGTTTGGCTGTATGGGTGCCTGTCTACTGGCGCTGATTTACAGCACCGGCCAGTTACTGCTCAAGCGCCAGCCTATGGTGACGTCCGCGGCGGTGTCCAACGAGCCGCGGGTGGCGGCGCTGTTGATCGAGTCGGCGATTATCGGCCTGTTTGTTGGCGGCAGCTATTTGTTTGCCTTGCTGTTGCAACTGGACAACCCCTACTGGGTGCCGGTTTCCACAGCCGCCATTATGCAAGGCGCTACGTTTCGGGCGGTTTGGCAGCGCAACGTGCATCGTATTTTTGGCACAGTGATCGGTATGGGACTGGCCTGGATCATATTTTCATTTTCGCCTAATGCGTGGGCGCTGGCGGGCCTAATCATGCTGCTGACGTTTATTATCGAAGCATTGGTAATACGCAACTATGGCCTGGCGGTCATTTTTATTACCCCGCTGACCGTGATCTTTGCCGATTCGGCCCTCGCCGCGCTGGATACGGATCGGCTAATATTGGTCCGAATGTTCGATATTGTGCTCGGTAGTCTGATCGGTTATCTGGGTGGCTGGGTCGTTCACCATCCGGGAATTTTTCATCGACTTGAGCGTTGGATGATGAAATGGTAACGGCAATGTTTGAAATTAACTCTTTATTAAGCGCAAGGCGTCTGTTAGTTGGCGCCTCACTGTTTACACTCGCCGCTTGCCAAACGATCGAAACACCAAGGGAAACGGCTTCGGACAATCCGTTGACGCTGCACCACGCGACGATTCACGAACGCGGGGCGGTGTTTCGAGCCACGGGTAACGAGCCGGGCTGGGTGGTGGAAATAGACCGCCAGGAGCAACTGTCGTTTGTGGGTAATTACGGTGCCTTTGGCTTTCAGGCTCCAGCGCAACGTCTCCAGCAGCCCGATGGCACTGTGCAGTACGACGCGAGTCAAGGACAGCACCGGCTGCATTTGGTCATTCGCGAGCAACGCTGCCAGGACACGATGAGCGACGATCAATTTCCACTGACCGTAACCGTGTGGCTGGATGGACAAGGGCTGCGCGGGTGTGGATGGTATGTGGATTAACGATGTGCCCGCTCTTTGTGCGACGCTTTAGGTCGAGCTGGCCGGATTGAAAACTCGGCCGGCAAACGAGGTTAACAGGCCAGTGGCCTCCGGCGTCATGGCGACTTCATCAATAAGTTTTTGTGGGTCGCGCCCGAGGTCGCTCAACACCTCGCGCTGGCGCTCCAAATACGCGCGCATTACCTCGGGTGTAAACTCAGGGTGGAATTGTACGCTCCACTGACGGGGCCCATAGCGCAATGCCTGGTTGGCATCGTGGTCGTTAAAGGCCAGCACCTGGGCATCGGAGGGCGCTTCAAGCACTGACTGTGCATGGGTCAAGTGCGCGTAGAAACGCTCGGGCAACGTGCCCAACAGCGCATCCGCACGGCCGGTTTCCGTCAAGCGCACCGCCAGCGTACCGGACTCCCGTCCCTCCGGGTGAAAATCCACATGCCCGCCAAAAGCCGCAGCCATCAACTGGTGGCCATAGCACACCCCCAGCATCGCTACATCCCGCGCTCGGGCGTCGCGCAGCCAAGGTTGAAGCGCTTCGCTCCACGGCTCCCGCTCGCTTACCATGCTGTGGGAACCGGTGATGATTAGCCCGTCAATCGTCGCCGGATCCGGCAGTGGTGCGCCGGTACGCGGATCGAACACCGATGCGGTAAAACCTTCAGCCGTCAGCGCCTGCTGGAACAGGGTTTCGAAATCTCCGTAATCGCGCACCACCTCGGGAAAGGCGTCGCCGACTTTGATAATAAGTAAATTGGTCATGGGCCAATCATAACGGCTTTGCGCGCGCAGGCCCAAATGCGTTGATAAATGTTCGTGCGAAGACCGTTTCAGCAGACGCCGATACACGTCGGCTGAAACGGTATTGTGGCAAGACTCAGTAACGAACTGAGCTGCGATTAACCATCACTGTTTAAATAAAATCGTTCACGTCCAGCCAATGGATGAAGGCGTCAAACCATTTGTTGCTGGTGCGATCCGGGTTGCCCAAACCGAAGCCATGGCCACCGTTTTGATACAGGTGAAACTCAACCGGAACGTCCGCCTCGTACCAGGACTTGATTACGCCAAAGTCGCCGGTAAACAGAAAATCATCCACCGCGATAACGGAAAACATGGGCGGTACTTTTTCCGGCAGGTCCACACGATTCATGCCGCCGTAAATGGGGGCGATGAATGCCAGATCGACTTTCTCAGAGTTCAAGGTGGTGTGCATGGTCAAGCCCGCGCCGGCGGAGAAGCCCATCATGCCAATGTTGTTCACATCGACGTTCCACTCTTCGGCCCTGCTTTTGATCAAAGCGTAAGCGGTTTCCACATCCGTCAGCTGATTGCTCAAGTCCCAACGAGGCCGGGGATCCCTTGGCGGCTCTTCACCCTCAGCCATCGCCGCCGCGTCGGCCATACGCTGGTTTAGCTGATTCTCGAAATCCTCAAGCGTGGCAGCGGTGGGCTGCAGTCGGTACTTCAACACAAACGCGTTGATGCCCTGCGCCGCCAAAGCCTCGGCCACCTGCCACCCTTCGTTGTCCATGGACAACCACATGAAACCGCCGCCAGGAGCAACGATCACGGTAGCGCCGTTAGCCTTGGCCGGGTCAGCCAGGAAAGGCGTGAGAGTGGCCTGGGAAATATTCCGCGCCATAGGGTCGCCCCACTGGCGAAACCAGGTTTCCGGATTCTCCTGCCCCTCAACGCCACCGGTGCCAAGCACTATGGCGCGCGGCTCTTCGGGGTTTTCCATCGGGTACATTTTTCCGTCCTGCGCCTGCACCATAGCCGCAGCCGCGCACAACAGGCCTAAGCCGAAGCACTTGGATATGATCTTCAATGATCGTTGCATTGTTATTCCTCTCATTAGTTGAATTGTGATTTTTATTGTATTCAAACGCGGCGCCACTTACGCGAGCTGCTGCCTACATCTCTATATAGAAGCGATAGCTCTGGTAACTTACGGCGCCACTTGTTGAATTCGTATGGGCAAATTTGTTAACGGCACGGACGTGATATCGCACCCGCGATCGTCAGCCGCTTGGACATATAAACAATCGCGCCGATGGCTCGTTTGACGGGCCCGGGTGTTACCGCCGCGCGCTTGCGGGGTTAAGTGCGGACGAATCATCATGGGCTTCCTCACCGCTGACGCTTTTTATTTTTACGTGATAGAAGAACATCGGAATCGATAGTAACGTATTATACGAACGCGAAATAGCACTGAGCGCTGAACCTTTTGTTAACCTGCGGACAGTAACGTAAATAAATGCAAACGAGGAAGTACATAATGCGAAAACGCCACTTGTTTCTGATGTTGTTAACACTGTTAATCATGAATCCAGCCTGGTCCGAGATCATTAAAAGCCGCGTGATCGAAGAGGGCGGCACCGGGCCATACAGTGCTCTTATGTTGGCGGAAGCTTCACTGCCCACGCACACCGTTTTCAGACCCCAGGATGTCAGCCAATTTGGCGCCGATAACCCGCTGCCGCTGATTGTGTGGGGCAATGGCGCCTGCTTTGATTCACCCTGGGAGCACATTAACTTTTTAAATGAAATTGCCTCCTATGGCTTTTTGGTGATTGCCACGGGCATCTTCCCCGAAGCGGAAGGCGAACCCATCACCGCCCGTTCAACCGCGTCCAAATTGGTGGACGCTATGGATTGGGCCATGGCTCAAAACGACAATCAAGACAGCCCTTATTTTCAAAAAATAGCCGTCCAGAGGATTGCCGCCAGTGGAATGTCCTGCGGCGGTTTGCAGGCGCTTGAAGTGGCTGGCGATGAGCGCATCACGGCGCTGTTGATTGCCAACAGCGGTATTTTCAATAGCCCGCGTGAAGGTCTGCCGGGAATTCCGCAAGTGGATAAATCCCAACTGGACAAGATTCATTCGCCCACGCTTTACCTGCTGGGCGGCCCTTCGGATATCGCCTACGAAAATGGTATGGATGATGTCGAACGCATCAACCATGTGCCGGTCTTTGTGGGCAACCTGGATGTAGGCCACGGCGGCACCTACGGCGATCCCTATGGGGGCGAATACGGCAAGGTGGCCACCGCGTGGTTTCAATGGCAATTAAAAGGCGATGAAACGGCCGCCAAGCTCTTTGTAGGCAACCCGCCGGGCCTGTCCCAGGCTCCAGGCTGGGACTATGCACACAAACCGACACCGCAACAGTAACTGAGCAGAATTGGCGGGGTGCCGCGACTTCAATACAGCGCGCCCCGTCAAACAGCGTATTTCCCCTCCGCCTCGAACCATCCCGGCCTCGCTCCGGCCCAAGCCCCGCGCCACGCTGCGTTAAGCCCTCCTTCTCTGCTATCATCAGACCTTTTCCTAACCCCGAATTCTCTGGCCGTATCTATGAGTCAAACCCTGCGCATCGCCACCCGCAAAAGCCTTCTCGCCCTTTGGCAGGCGGAGTACGT
>DAHVRW010000117.1 GCA_027322215.1 Marinimicrobium sp. | reverse complement strand
TTGAACAATGCGCCAGTCTCGCGCCTTTGCATAACCCCGCCAACGTATTGGGCATCAAAGCCATGCAGAACCTCTACCCCCAGGTGCCCCAGGTGGCGGTGTTCGATACGGCGTTTCATCAGACTCTATCCGAGCAGGCGTATCTATACGCAATTCCCATGAGCTACTATCGGGACCACAGCGTACGCCGCTACGGCTTCCATGGCACGAGTCATCGTTATGTTTCCGGCAAAGCGGTAGAACAGTTAGGACTTGATCCAGATAACCACGGCATCATCACCGCTCATCTTGGCAACGGCTGCAGCGCCACGGCGGTGCGCAACGGCCGCTCAGTGGATACCACGATGGGCATGACACCTCTTGAAGGCTTGGTTATGGGCACCCGCAGCGGTGACGTGGACCCGGGGTTGCACGAACATTTGGCAAATCGGTTGGACATGTCGCTCGCGGAGATCACCGCCATGCTTAACCGAAAAAGCGGGCTGTTGGGGTTGTCGGGAGTTTCCAACGATATGCGCACGCTGACCGAAGCAGCCGATCATGGTAACACCCATGCGCAGCGTGCCATCGACGTTTTCTGCTTTCGTCTGGCACGTCAGGTTGGCGCTTTGGCCGCGTCGCTGGAACGTCTGGACGCGCTGGTCTTTACCGGCGGAATTGGTGAAAACGCCCGTTCTATCCGCGCCCAGGTGCTCGCCCGCTTGCCGCTGTTCGGGTTTCACTGCGATACTGATCTTAACCAGCGTAATGGCGATGAGCGCGGTGTGATCACCCGTGCCGATTCTGTGCCTGCGGTGGTGATCGCCACGCGTGAAGAGTGGGTGATTGCCCGCGATGCTTACGAGCTAAGCCTGACCTGATAACCTGACCTGATAGATTGTATCGCCGGAGATTAAGCAGCATTTTGTGATCACCCGTGCCTGCGGGTCGTGAAAGCGGGGCTTTGTTATCACGGCCAGCGTTACCTAATAGCGGCACGCTCTGTGGCAGGAGGTTCGCGTTTTTCATTCGGCTGCTGTAAACAATGAGGGAGATCAGACGGTGCAACACTGCTTTTTTATTGCCGCTACGGGTACTGCTACCGGGCTGACGTCTGTGTGCCTGGGTTTGGTCCGAGCTCTGGAAAGTCTCGGCGTCAAAACCGCTTTTTATACCCCCATCAGCCAGCCCAATGGTCAAGAATCGGGAACGGAGCGTTCAGGACAGCTGGTTAACTCCAATCTTGGCGCACAGTCCGTAAAACCCATTGACTTGCGTTATGCCCAGCGCCAGCTTTCCCTGGGCAAAACCGATGCGTTGATGGAAGAAATTCTTCAGCGTTACCACCAATGCGCTGAGGATGCCGAGGTGGTGATCGTGGAAGGCTTGCTGCAGTTAGCGGACGAAAACTACATCGGCAAACTCAACGTCAATATGGTCAAGGCGCTCAATGCGGACGTGATTCTGGTGGCGGCTCAGAATGCCGAGAGCTCAGCACAATTGAACGAGCGCATCCGCATGACCGCGGGTCTGTTCGGCGGGTTTGGCAACAAGCGGCTGCTCGGGTGCATTCTCAACAAAGTAGGTGCTCCGGATCCGGACAGTCAACAAGTGATTGCCGGTGAAGAGCCGCCCAAGGTTGAAGTGGATGCCGAGAACCTGCAACAGGTAGTCAGTGCGCTGCCCGTGTTTAATGACACATTCCGCTGTCTCGGCACAGTGCGCTGGAACCCATCATTGGTGGCGCCGCGCACCAGCGACGTATGTCGCTACCTGCGGGCGGAAATACTCCACGAAGGCCAGATCCACGAGCGCCGCGTGCAGAGCATCACTGTGTGTGCCCGCACCATTAAAAATATGCTGCACACCCTAACCGCCGGGGCGCTGCTGGTAACGCCAGGGGACCGTGAAGATATTCTCCTCGGCTGCTGCATGGCGGCCCTCAACGGTGTGCCATTGGCCGGTGTGGTGTTGACGGGTGGCATTAAACCGTCGCCGGAAATTATGCAGTTATGCCAAGCGGCTTTTAAAACTGGTCTGCCAGTGATGTTGGTGGAGCGCAACACCTTCAGCACGGCGCAAAAACTGAACAACATGAACACCGAAGTTCCCGCCGATGATGTGGAGCGCATTGAACGCGTGAAGGATGCTGTAGCGGCGGACATCAATGGCGCGTGGCTCGTTGAAAGAGCGCGTGTGGATATTGAAAAACGCCTATCGCCCCCCGCCTTCCGCCACCTTCTTGTGGAGCGGGCGCGGGCCGCTAACAAACGCATCATTCTTCCTGAAGGCGAGGAGCCACGCACGATTCAAGCGGCCGCGCTGTGCCATGAGAAAGGCATTGCCCGTTGCGTGCTGTTGGGTCGCCCGGACGATGTGCGCCAGGTCGCCGCAAGCCACAACGTGACTCTGCCCGAGGATATCGAGATCATCGACCCCGATGATGTGCGCCAGCATTATGTGTTGCCCATGGTGGCGTTGCGCGAGCATAAAGGTCTGACCACTCAATTGGCGGAATCCATGCTCGAAGATACCGTGGTGCTGGCGACTATGATGCTTGCCCAAGGGCATGTTGATGGGTTGGTCTCCGGTGCGGTGCACACCACCGCCAACACGATCCGGCCGGCGTTGCAGCTGATCAAAACCAAACCCGATGCGTCGCTGGTGTCGTCAGTATTTTTTATGTTGTTGCCTGAGGAGACAGTGGTCTACGGCGACTGTGCGGTCAATCCTATGCCCGATGCGCGCCAGCTGGCGGACATCGCGGTGCAGTCAGCGGACTCGGCCCGGGCTTTTGGTATCGAGCCCCGGGTGGCCATGATCAGCTACTCCACGGGTCAATCCGGAAGCGGCAGCGATGTAGAAAAAGTGCGCGAAGCGACGGAGCTGGCACGCCAAATGCGGCCAGACTATTTAATCGATGGTCCGCTTCAGTATGACGCGGCCAGTGTGCCTTCGGTTGCCGCCAGCAAAGCACCCGACAGTCCGGTTGCGGGTAATGCAACGGTGTTTATCTTTCCCGATCTCAACACGGGTAATACCACGTATAAAGCCGTTCAGCGCAGTGCCGGCGTGGTTAGCATTGGTCCGATGCTGCAAGGGTTGCGCAAACCGGTTAACGACTTGTCCCGAGGCGCCACCGTGGAGGACATCGTTTACACCATCGCCCTCACGGCTATCCAAGCGGGCGAATAAAAAACACCCGGCTTCGCGCAGGGGTTTGCTAAACGTTTGTCCTGCGCGGACCGGGTTATGGTGACGAGGCACTTTTTCGTGTTGTTGCCGAGGCCAACCACCCATCACGGGTTTTAGTGGCTCACTTGCGGTTTTACCCACCGAACGATATCCCGGCTCAGATCATTCAGGCAGCGGTGCGTGGCCGAGCACACCGTATGGCCCCCGGCGTCCAAATCCAGAACGCTGGAGCGTGGGGCCAATTGGTTCAGCGTCGCTATGGCACAGCTGTGGCGCGCGCTCACGAAACCGTTGGGCAGCGATTCATCAATCAGCGCGACGGTAACCCGAACGCTGGGCAGATTGCTGGATGAGCGGGTGCCAAAAGTGAACTCTTCACTGCCGAGCACCAGCGCATCAATGTCGATGGCCAGCACTGGAACCTCGGCGTTATGGATTTTCTCGGCCGTACTCACCGCCTCGATATTCAGGTCGTTGGATTGGCCCCGTTCGACGATTTTTTCCACCAGCACCTTATCAATGGCACAGGGGTATTCGGCTTGGGTGTAGTTATAGCCTTCCACGTTAAAGCCAAAGTTTTCGTTCAGATAAATCTGCGGGGTGCCCTCCGCCCATACGACAGCAGACATAAGTGCCCCCACCACAGACAAACACAAAGCTGGTAATTTCATGGGTAAATCCTCATGGTTTCAATGTATCAGTATAAGCAATCAGATCCGATGGGTCGGTTCGTTTTGCCGTAAGGTGAATATAAGTCCCGTGCGCGGGCGCGCACTGACCTAACGCCGAAGCTCTACTGACTTTTGGCTTACCACTATTTTCCTTTTTAAAATCAATACGTTATAGCGCCGAAGTACAGTGGAAAAATTTGCGCGCCGGGCCCGTCAGCGGCAAACTGTGTAAGGTAATCGCTTGGTTAGACCGCCGTAAAAGTATCCCATTTGGCGGGCGAGCCGGACGCTCAATAATAGCGATAAGCGCGACGGTCATAGCGACAGGATAAACGCAACGGACAACACAAACTGGCGGTACAGCGCGGATAATAAAAGAAAGGGCCACAAAGAGCGGACAACACAAAGCGGGCCACAAAGAAAGGAAAGGATAGAGCCGTGCCTGACAAAAACCACAAATCCCACCGGGCCCCGTTTGCTTTGGGCGAGGTGCAGGTATATCCCTCGCGCAATGAGATGTGCGCCCGAGGCGAGAGCGTGCGCCTGCAACCCAAGGTCATGGACGTACTGTGCTATCTCGCGCAACATCACGAGCGGGTAATTTCCAACGATGAGCTGATTGCCCAGGTGTGGTCCGGCCGTATCGTCACCCATGGTTCGGTGCAAAAGAGTATCAACCTGCTGCGCAAGGCATTGTCTGAGCTGGTGGGTGAGCAGGAATTTGTCACCCACTATTCGAAAAAGGGCTATCAGCTGCAGGTGACGCCAGTGGTGTTGGCCTCGGAGCCGAATGAGCACCACAGCGATCGGGCGCGCCGATTGCGGCAACTGGCATTGGCCGCACTGGCGTTGTCTCTGGGGATAGTCGGCGTTTACCTTTACACGATTAGACACACCCTGTTAATTCCAGCCGATCATCGTACCGACTTTGCGACAGTGCGCGCCTACACCAGCGAAGTTGGTCATGAGCGCGCGGGCGAGCCGCACCCCGATAATCAGCATATGGTCTACGTGCGCGAGCGTTTCACCGGCGATGGTGCTGGCACCGAAAGCGAATTGGTGATTCGTGACGGCCAAGGAGACGATTGGGTGCTGGCGGGCAGCGCTGGCTCTTGGGTTGATCTGGCGTGGTCGCCCGGGGGTAAGCAGTTGGCAGCGGTGGAGTTAATTTATGAGGCCGGGCCGCTACTGAGGCCCAATCAAAACGTCCGAGCGCCTTTGCTGTACGACTTACATGTATTCTCCGTGGACCTGCGTACGCAAATGGTGAACGAAACCCACCGACTCAGCCAATGGCAGGGGCGCATCAACAGCATCACCTGGTGGGATGACAACACGCTGGAATTGGTCGCCACCCAGGGCCATGGCGCCTTGAGCCACCGTTACCGCTACGCGGTACAAAGCCAGCGTTTGTCACCGCTGGAATCGTTGGACTTTGTCGCCAATCCCTTGATCAGCAAAGTACACAATGGCCTCACGGCGGTGGCCAGTCTGCACGATGGGCGCACACGCGTGGATTTTTTGCGTCGGGACCAGTCGCGCTTTGCCAGCCAGCAATTGGAAGCGGCGGCAACCGATTTAAGTTGGGTGCCCGATGGCAGCGGTGTGCTTGCCCATGCGCCCGATCAACAAAGCCTGACACTGGTGCGCCGGGACGGAAGGACCCAGTCGCTCTTTCTACCGTACCGGGCCGACACCTGGCTCTCCACGCCTCGCTACAGCGCCGACGGCAATCGGTTGTTCTTCACCGAAGAACGCCCGCAAACGCCGTTATGGCGACACACCCTCGCGGGGGTACAGGAACCGGTCATTCAAAATCCCTATTTAAACTACGGAGCGCGCTTTTCGCCCGATGGTGAACGTTTTGTCTACCTATCTGTGCGCAATAATCAAACACAGATCTGGCTGGTGGATAATGAGCGTGAACGGCAGTTGTTTCGCCACCACGGTGACGATCACATTCATGACCTTTTGTGGACGCCGGATGATCTGTTGGTGTACACCGTCGGAGATCACATGGTTGTGGCTGACCCGAAAGAATCCGAGCTGACCCGGGCACATCTGAACGGCGCAGCGGCACTGCGGCCGTTGACCTATCGGGCGTCGACCCAAGATGTCGTGGTTCTCAATCGAACCGGTGACGTGGACAACTTATGGCGTCTGAACATTGCCACCGGCCAGGATCGACAGCTCACCTTTGGCGCCGTGGCCACGGCCGTGGGCGATCAGGATGCGGTGTACTTTCAGTACGTCGGGCAGAGCGGTTTGTGGCTTTGGCGCTCCGCAAGCGGCGAGCTAGAACAGCTGACGCCGAGCTTTACTCGCGATAGTCAATTGTTGGCTCTGACCGCCGACGGGTTGTTTTATACCGTGGGCGATCGCTGCCGGGAATCGGATATTTATTTCTTTCGCTTTGCGGATCAGAAAAGTACACGCTATATGACCCGTGGCACCGTGTCGGTTTCGACCAACGCGTTTCATCCTGATCAGGGCGCGCTTTACACGCCGTGCGACATTGTTGAAGCGGATATTATGATGTTGGAGTAACCTACTTAAATCCGTTTGTGCTGAGAGTCAGTGTAAAACCTGTTGTGCTTCTCGCATAAAAATTTCGACGGTCTTGGGCCCGACACCGTTGAACTCTTGTAGGCGCTGCTCAAACTCTTCTCGGTTTTCGCTGGCGCGATACATGTGGGTCAGCTTTCCCTGGTACTGGGTGGTGAGTTTGTCGCACAGTTGCAGCAACCGTTCAGCGGTGGATTCGTCGTAGCGTACGTAATGGCCCTCATCCAACATGTCGACGATCTCCTGCCAGCTGCAATCGCCCAGAGCCTGCGGCGAATCGTAACCGCGCTCATCGACAATGACTCGATAAGCCTCGGCAGCCAAATCCTGCTGAATGCGTTTGCCAAATAGAAAACTGGCGATGAACCACTTGAACAATTCCCGATCGCCACCGGATTCCAAATCGATATTGAGATCGCTGGCGCTGATTTCTGTACTCATAATGTAAACCCGTTACTGCGTTCTTTGTTGCTCAACAATTCGACTTCGGCGCGCCATTGTAGTTGCCGGTGCCGATAAAAATAACGGCGGAACCCCGCCAACTGGTTATCACCGAAAGACAGGCGCAGAACAGGAAAAGTGCATGACGTTCATCTATTAACCAAAACCGGAAGCTCTGCAGGAACGAGAAAGGGGTTCATCGTTAAAAGTGTGCACCCGGCCCCTTTTTCGCCAAACGGTCGTTGGCATTACGTAACTGACACGACTCAAGGGATAGGCAACCGCAGCCGATGCATTCGCTCAATTCATCCCGCAACTGCATCAACAAGTTAATACG
>DAHVRW010000116.1 GCA_027322215.1 Marinimicrobium sp. | reverse complement strand
ATGACCCTTGCCGAGAAAAACGTTCACGCTGCCATCACCCTGCGTGACGGTTTCAACACCGACCAAACCCGCCAGTTCACGAATCGCTTGATCGCGCTGATCCAGCAAGTCGTTGGGTTGGCCATGGCCGCGGTTTTGGACGATGGCTTTATTGAGTTTCGCGATATCTTCCGCCAAACGGTTAACGTTGGTCGAGACAGTGCGCAATTCCGAATCCACGCCTTTTTCAATGGCGATCAAGCGGCTGTACAGCTCGTTAAAGCGTACGCTTAGACTTTCCGCTTCACTCAGTACCAGTTGTCGACCTGGTGTGGATGACGGATCGTCTGCCGCGTTTTGCAGGGCGGCGAAAAACCGCTGCAAGCCCGCCGACAGGCCGGTACTTTCGTCCGCCAACAGACGATCCAGCTTCCCGATGTTGGTGTTGAACGCATCCAGCTGATGAAACGCCGAGGTATCCATTACCAACTGTCGGTTGACGAAGTCATCCACTACGCGCTCGATGGAGCGGGTGTTGACACCAGAGCCCAGATACCCGGCGCCGTGTGTTTGCGCTGGCCGGGCAACATCTTCCACCCGCTGGCGACTGTAGCCGGGCGTGTTGGCGTTGGAGATATTATGGCCGGTGGTACGCAAGGCGTTTTGGCTGGCGTGCAAACCGGATATAGCGTTGGACAATAAGCCGGACATAATGTGTACCTGTGTAATGAATTCTTGCGTGCACTGCTAACCGAACAGCGGCTTCGTAAGCAAGCTCTCGGGCCGCACAGGATGAGTGTTCAGCAAACGTCGTGAACCCATCCGTGGGGACTGCCTCACAAGGTCCCTCTTGTGAGGCTTGCTGAACACTCATCCTGCCCGGCCCCAGTAACCCCAGACGATGGCATTCTTCCCAACTTCGACGAACACGTCTGGCAAAGATTGACGTGCTAGCCGCTACCAAGTCGCTTCGCAGGAGGCTTTTCGAAACTCTCACAAGAGGGATCTTGTGCGAGAGCCCCCAGGGATGGGTTTACGGCGTTTTCGGAAAGCCTCCTGCGAAGCGACTGACACTCAACTTACGAAGCACCTTTTCCTGTATCCGTGTTTTCGACTCTTCAGCCGCAGCGTCAACCCTCGTTACCGGGTTCCGGGGCCTCGGTGTCGAGTGCCAAGCGTATGGCTTCGGTGTTCAACAGGCTCTTGATTTTTGTGGCGTATTCCGGGTCCGTGGCGTAGCCGGCTTTTTGCAGTTCCTCAGCGTAAGCGACTGAGTCACCGCCCACTTCCAGAGCGTGCTGGTAGCGGGGATTGTTTTGCAAAAAGGCAACGTAGTCCGAAAAGCTTTGGGCGTAGCTGTCGTAGCGACGAAAATCGGCTCGCTCCTGTTGCGGCAAACCGTCGCGGTATTCCAATGTATTCACATTCACCCGTTCGCCATCCCAGCGTTGGTCGGCCTTGATATTGAACAGGTTGTGGCTGCTGCGCCCGTCGCCGGTGTGGATGACGTGACGGCCCCAGCCGGTTTCCAAAGCCGCCTGGGCGAGCAGAACATCGGCATTCACGTTGAGCTCGGCGGCGGCTTGCTGTGCATAGGGTTGTAAAGCGGTGACAAACTCTTGCGGAGAATCAGCCATGCTGGTCTTACCGCCGGCCACAACAGGCCGCACGGCGCTGCTCGGGCCCACCCAGTCACTTTGAAATGGCGCGCTGCGTTGTAGCACGTCAGCTGCGTCAGCCTGAGCGTTGGTCTGCGGCGCATTCAAGTGATGGCCGTAAGCCTGCAACATGTGCTGATACAGCGCGTCCGCCAAACCTAGACCGCGGCCTGCAGTGAGCTCTAGCGATAGCTGTTGATCGAACATCTGCTGATGAAAATCGGTTTCGCTACTGTTGAGAAAGTTATCCTTGCCAAACACCTCATTGGCGGAGCGCATATTTTTGAGCATCTGCTGCACGAACATGGCCTCGAACTGGCGAGCCACTTCCCGCAGCGCTTCCGGATCACCCTCGCGGCCCATGGCGCGCAGGGATTCCATGCCCTGACTGTTCAGGTGGGTGTCTTGCAGATGCATTTGTGCAGGAGAGATGTCCAGTTTCATTAGATCACCATCAGCTGAGCTTTCAGTGCGCCGGATTGCTGTAGCGCTTCGAGTATGGCCATTAGATCGCCAGGTGAGGCGCCGACGTTATTGACCGAGCGCACTATGTCTTCCAGGGTTGAGCCCGGTGCGAACTTAAACATGGGGTTGGTCTCTTCAATAATTTCCACTTCCGAGCCCGGCAAAATAGCGGTTTGACCTTCACCAAACGGTTGCGGCTGTACGGCGGTGTAATCTTCCGAGATGGTCACCGTCAAGCTGCCGTGGGTGACCGCCACCGGCGACACGCGCACATGCTGGCCCACCACAATGGTGCCGGTGCGAGAGTTGATGACGACTTTCGCGGCTTCTTCACCCGGTTCAACTTCAACGTTTTCCAGCAGCGAGATAAAGTCCACGCGGTGGGCCGGATCCTGAGGTGCGTTGACCGCGATGGAAACGGAGTCCTGAGCGCGCGCGACCCCAGAGCCGAGCATTTCATTAATGGCCTGGGCTACGCGGTTAGCCGTCGTAAAGTCGGCACGATTCAGATTGAGAATAATGGGCTCACCCGCGGCAAAGTTATTGGCCACTTCTCGCTCAACCGTGGCGCCATTGGGTATGCGGCCGACGCTGGGCACGTTGACCGTTACCCGTGAACCGTCGCGCCCTTCCGCACCAAATCCACCCACAATCAGGTTGCCTTGGGCCAGGGCATAAACCTGACCATCCGGCCCTTTCAGGGGCGACATCAACAAGCTGCCACCACGCAAACTTGTGGCGTTACTGACGGAGGAAACCGTTACATCAATGGTTTGTCCCGGTTTGGCAAACGGTGGCAGTTCCGCCTGGATCATGACGGCCGCCACATTACGCATTTGCATGCGCGTACCTTCGGGCACGGTGATGCCGAATTGCTTGAGCATGTTGTTAAAGGATTGGGTGGTAAAGGGCGATTGGTTCGTCTGGTCACCCGTGCCGTCAAGCCCCACTACCAGGCCATATCCCACCAATGCGTTAGAGCGCACACCCGCTACTGAGGCGATGTCTTTTATGCGCTCCGCCTGGGCCAATGTCGAGGCGGCCAACAACGCGAAAGCCAGTAGCAAACGATGCGTAAACATAAACCTTCCTCGATTGTGCTTAGCCATTATTCAAAAAGCCGTAATCAAAAGATTCGTACCATCGGCACTCAAAACGCCGTTAAAAAGGCCAATACGCGCTATTAAAGAAACGGGACATCCAGCCCATGGATTGCGAATCCGCCAACGTGCCTGTACCGCTATAAGAAATTTGCGCATTGGCCAAACGTGTAGACGGCACGGTGTTGTTCTGGGAGATATCGTCCGGGCGAATGATCCCGCTGATGCGGATATATTCATCGCCGCGATTCAGCGTCATCCACTTTTCGCCACGCACGACAAGGGCGCCGTTGGGCAGAACTTCGGCCACCGTAACGGTGATGTTCCCTTCCAGCCGGTTGCTCTGATCCGCGCCCGCATCGCCACTAAAATCCCGGCTCTGGGACAGATTGGTTTCCATGCTGTTGCCGCGCCAGGTGGGCACGCTACCCAGCAATGGGCCAGCGCCGAAGTCAAGACTGCTGTCTTTTTGTACGGACACACCCGAGCTTTTGCTGGACACGGTGCGCTCGCTCAAGGTGACGGTAATAATATCGCCCACGTTATGCGCTTTACGGTCGTTAAACAGGCCCATGCCGTAGCTGCCCTGATACAGTGAGCCAGCGGTGTTTTGCGGCAATGACGCCGCCGGCGATATGGTGGGCGCATAGTAGGGATCACCCGGCGCGGGCCGCTCGTACGTCACGCACGCCTGCAAGCTCAGCGCCGCACACAGGCACACTATAAGCCTGAAGTGGGTGCGAATAAGCCGTGAAATCTGCATTGCGATCACCTCACCGAGTTATAAAGTCTGGCTGACGTATTGCAGCATTTGATCCGCGGTGGACACCACCTTGGAGTTAAGTTCGTAGGCGCGCTGAGTGGAGATCATGTTGACCATTTCTTCCACAATATCCACGTTGGAGTTTTCCAATGCGCCCTGTAAAACCTTGCCCATGCTCTGCTGCCCCGGCGCGCCGATCAGTGCGTTACCACTGGCCACCGTTTCCACAAACAGGTTGCCGCCGATCGCTTGCAAGCCAGACGGGTTAACAAAATCCGCAAGAATAATATCGCCCAGCTGCTGGGGTTGCGGGTCGCCGGGAAAGTGCGCGTTGCCCACCCCGTCCTGACTGATGCTGATGTTGGTGGCGTCTTCAGGAATCACGATGCCGGGCTCAATCAACAAACCATTGTTGGTAACCAATTCGCCCTGCCCGTTGATTTGCAGCTGGCCGTTACGGGTATAGGCAAGGGTGCCGTCCGGCTGTAACACTTGCAGAAAACCCCGGCCGTCGATGGCCAGATCCAGTGGCTGATCGGTGATCTGCAAACTGCCTTCGGTAAATTGTTTCTGTGTGGATACCACTCGCACCCCCGTGCCCAATTGCAGGCCAGACGGCAACTCGGTGTCCTGGGTCGTTTGGCCGCCGGGCTGACGCTGAATCTGATACAGCAAATCTTCAAACTGAGCGCTGTCGCGTTTAAAGCCGACTGTGCCGACGTTGGCCAGGTTATTGGAAATCGTGGTCAGTTGTTTGTCCTGCGCGCTGAGCCCAGTTTTGCTGACGTAAAGTGCGGCGTGCATGTTGGTAGCCTCTATGGTCCTGGTATTTATGGTTTCGCGGGAAGCGGCAAGCTTTGTCCGCTTAACCCCGTTTGTCCGGTCTTATTAGGAGATCTGCAATAGCCGTGCCGAATGTTCGGAATTCTCTTTCACGGTGCTCATTAACTTCACCTGCATCTCGTATTGTCGGGACAGACTGAGAATTTGGGTAAACTCGTGTACGGCATTGACGTTGCTGCCTTCCAACACCCCCGAGACCACGGTCACCGCCGCATCCGGCAAGGCGTCGCCACCGACAATTTGTCGGAACAAGCCGTCCTCGCCCTTGGTCATATTCTGTAATTCGGGGTTGACCAGTTTGATACGATCAATCTCCACCATGGCTTCGGGCCCCTGCCCTTGGGCGACGATGGACAAGGTGCCGTCAATACCGATTTCAATAGCCTGCAGCGCCGGCAATGCGATGGGCCCATCGTTGCCCATAACCGGTAAGCCCTGGCTGTTGCGCAGCATTCCGTTGGGGTCCACGGATAAGCTCCCGACCCGGGTATAGGCCTCGGCGCCATCTGGCGCCTGCACGGCAATAAAACCGTCGCCCTGGATGGCGATATCCAAATCGCGACCGGTTTCTTTCATGGGGCCAGGGGTAAAGTCAGTGGCCGGAGATTCGGTCAGCGCATAGGCGCGCGTGGGATGACCATCACCGTAGTAAACCGCCATGCTGCGAGCTTGAGCAAAGTCAGCCCGGAAGCCGTCGGTATTCAAATTCGCCATATTATTGGCATGGTTGGTCTGGGCCAGCATGTTGTGCTTGGCCCCCGTCATGGCAATGTACAGGGCTTTATCCATGGAACACTCCGCATAATCAAGAGGGCATAAAGTTGCCGCTTGACACTAGTACTGCAAGAGTAATGCCAACTTACCAAACGGAGGTACATAGACCATTGATGGCGACCATTAACGGCGCTGTATGGTGTCGAACGGGAATTTAGCGGCCTCGAGATGTTCCTACTTTCAAACGGACGAGGTTTTCTTAATATGCTCACTAAGGATTTAGCCAGCGCCACTTCCGGCGCCGCCGCAGCCACGGCAATTTTGAACGCACGTAACGTTTATAACCGGTTATTGGAGTCGCCCGAAAACCCACAGGCACGCCTTGAATCGCGCCTGTTTCTGCAACAGCAGCTGGCATGGACCTGCCAGCGTCCCCACGACTTCCCGACCGAACCGACCCGCTTAACGCATTGGATGGAGCAAAATACGCTCAAGGTTGGTGAGCGGTATGCGGGCTATCTGGACCGACGCGGCCAAGGGGCGCCACGACAATATTTTTCAACCCGATCGCAGGCTCTGTCGTTTCTCCAGCAAGTCGCGCCGACGAAACTCGTGGACGGGTCCTGGCTCTACGGCAGCTTGCAACACTGGAAAGACATCCGTTTTTCAGGCTTGATACTCACCTACCTGGAAGAGCTCGGTGAAGGCGACCCGAGCCTGAACCACGTAATACTGTACCGACGTTTATTAGCTAAAAACGGATGCGACACGCTGCCCGAGTTTAGCGATGAGCACTATGTGCGCGGTGCTATACAACTGGCGCTGGCCTATAACGCCGATCAGTTTTTACCGGAACTGGTGGGCTACAATCTGGGCTACGAACAGCTGCCCTTACATCTGCTAATCACCGCGTTTGAGCTCGCCGAACTGAATATCGACCCCTTTTACTTTACGCTTCATATCACCGTGGATAACGCCAGCACTGGCCATGCCCGCAAAGCCGTTGAAGCGGTGCAGGCGTGCATGCCGATAGTCGATGACAAAAAAAACTTTTGGCGGCGTGTAAGCAACGGCTACCGATTGAACGACCTCGGGCTAAGCGCTGACGCTATTGTCCAGAGTTTTGATCTCGAGGATGAACTGCTTCGTATGCTGGAGCGCAAACGCATCTACGGCCAAAACATCCATTCCGATTTTTGCACCATCGGTGGCCTTACAGTGAATGATTGGCTATCGGCCCCTGGGCGAGCACAAATGTTCTTAAAAACGCTGGAAGAAAAACGCTGGATTATCCGCAATGAAGACCCACAAAAAAGCCGCTTTTGGCGTTTAATCGATGGCCCCCAGGCCCCTATGACCGGTGTGTTCGACGGCTACGAAAAGCAGTTACTGCACGACTGGATTTCCGCGCAGAACGTCACTCGACAAGCCCCGCCTAAGCGCCGCAACTTTCGCCGCTACCGTAAACGGAGCACCACGAATTATCGGGTGAGCTCAGACCGCACCGACTCTTCAGGCGACGTTAACCAGGAAGTGCGATGCGTGCAACGTGAGCTCCTGCGCCTTTCCCACGAGCAACGGATGCAACGCTTAATCCACTACATGAGCCCGTCGAAACATACCAGCCCTGCGGGCTTGTTTGCGACGAGGGAGTTTGTCTGTGCTTTCAGTGGAGAGGTTTAAAACGCGAAGCCAGTGACTCAGGGCACCAAACCCCCAATCACTGGCTTTTATGCGTTACTAG
>DAHVRW010000115.1 GCA_027322215.1 Marinimicrobium sp. | reverse complement strand
GAATGCTGGACAGCATTCTCGCCTCCAAACGCGAGATCGACGCGCGCCGTGACCGGGAAAACGATTTAAAAACCCAACTCCATCAAAGTGAAAAACTCGCAGCCATTGGGCGTTTTGCCGCGGGTGTTGCCCATGAATTGGGCACCCCCCTCAGCGTTGCGGACGGAAAGGCGCAACGCGCTCTGCGTGGCCTGAACCCGGGCGAGAGTCAAACACTCAACGACATTCGCCAGCAATTGCACCGCATGGAGCGTATCATTCGCCAACTGATGGACTTCGCCCGCCCGGTGGTGCCGGAGCCACGCGACGTACACCCGGATGAACTGGTGCAGTCGTCCCTGCAGCAAATCGAACCCGAACGACAACGCCAACAAGTGCAAATCGTACTGGACAAGCCCGAGCGTTGCGCGCCTATTCAGGCCGATCGCCTGCGCCTGGAGCAAGCGCTGATTAACTTGCTGCGCAACGCCATACAAGCCGCTCCCAAGGGCACCGTACGCATGCGCTGGCACTGTGATCATCAGCATCTGTATCTTTGCGTGGAAGACGACGGGCCCGGCATTGCCCGAAATATCCGCCATCGCTTGCTGGAACCGTTCGTCACCACAAAGCCGGTCGGGGTGGGAACCGGCCTCGGTCTAGCTGTAGTGAACGCTGTAGTGGCCGAACACGGTGGACATATTCATATTGATGAGAGCCCGCTCGGCGGCGCCCGTTTTCAAATTACGTTACCCCTGCAACGCCCGAATGAGGAAAGCGAAACATGACGGACACCCCCGCCGATATTCTGGTGGTAGAGGACGACCCTGATCTGCGCGCCCTATTGCTGGACGAGCTGACCGATGCCGGACACACCTGTGCCGGCTGCGGCGATTTATCCTCGGCCCAGGGGTTTATGCGCGAGCAAATGCCCAAACTGGTGCTCAGTGATCTGCATCTGCCGGATGGCAATGGGCTCACGCTTTTGGAGATTTTAAAACCGCTGCCGGTCACGCCCAGTTTTATCGCCATCACCGCCTTTGGCACCATTGATCAAGCGGTGGATGCCCTTAAGCGCGGTGCCGATGATTTCCTCACCAAACCCCTGGATCTGGATCACCTGCGCCTGGCCGTGGCGCGTACGCTGCAGCGCCAGCAATTAGAGCAGGAGCTAAATTATTACCGGCGCCTGCTGGACCAGGGTGAGTTTCACGGCATGATCGGCGCCAGCCCAAATATGCGCCAATTGTTCACCCAAATTCGCCAGCTGGCAGGCGCCAACGGACCGGTGCTGATCGCCGGCGAAAGCGGTGTGGGCAAAGAATTGGTAGCCCGTGCTATTCATCTGGAAAGCGAGCGGCGCAATGGACCCTTCGTGGCCATTAACTGCGGGGGGATTAATGCCAATCTATTAGAAAGCGAGCTATTCGGCCACGCCGCCGGCGCGTTCACCGGCGCCACAAAAGCCCGTCGCGGCCTGTTCGCCGCCGCCAACGGTGGAACCTTGATGCTGGATGAGATCGGGGAGATGCCGCTGGAAATGCAAGCGAGTCTGCTCCGCACCTTGCAGGATGGCCGCGTGCGACCCGTGGGCAGCAACACGGAACAGGCGCTGGATGTGCGCATTATCGCCGCCACCAACCGGGAGCTTCCGGAAGAAGTGGCCGAAGGCCGTTTTCGAGAAGACCTGTATTACCGTTTAGAAACCTTCGCCATTGACGTGCCTCCACTGCGCCAGCGCGGCGATGATTTGGAGCGACTGATTGCCCACCAAATCAATCAGCTTAACCAGTGCCGCCAGCAGCCGGTGGATGGCCTGACAAGCGAGGCATTAGAGCGGCTGCGCCGCTATAGCTTCCCGGGCAATGTACGGGAACTGGCGAGCATCATCGAGCGCGCCGTGACTTTTTGCACCGAAAGCCACATCGGTGTGGAACACTTGCCCCCGCGTCTATTAGAAAGCATCCCCGCGGCTCCCGCAGTGAGTGCCGAGCAGTGGCAGCCGCCCACCGCGGGTGGCGAACTGGTCTCTCTAGAGAGCGTCGAGCGCAGCTATATTCACCACGTACTCGAGCAGCTGGACGGTAACAAGCGCCGCGCTGCAGAGGTCTTACAAATCGGCCGACGCACACTGTACCGTTGGTTGGAATCCGATTAAAGCATCCTGCGCCATAAGCGAGCCATTGTGGCACATGGGCGAGGGCGCACAGCGTCCGCCCATAATTTCTCTCACGCCCTGCGCGAAAAAATCACCGCAAAAATAATCACTTAGCCCTCTTGTGGCTCCTCTTGTCGCTTCTCTTGTCCCCCCGCCGGCCCTCGTAAGCCCTGGCACAAGCCTTGCGTTAATCCGTCACGCGACGGCGTATTGTGTCAGTGCCACCGTGCAGCGGACCATACGCCGGCTGCGGTGGTCTCATGTAACGGTTAACGGCAACGTTTTCCCAACAGCAGGACTTTCATCAACTAATGGAGATACATTATGCGCATCAAAACCCCATTGCTGGCATTCCTTACCGCCATCGGCTTTCTTTTCGGCTCTGCAGCCATCGCACAAGTACCCCAGCAACAACCTGATGCAGGACCATCCTACGGTATGGACGTGTCTCAGGAAGAGGTGGACAATTTTGTTGAGGCCTACATGTCGGTGCAGGAAATCAACCAAGACTACACTCAGCAACTTCAAGACGTAGAGGACTCGGACCAGGCTACCCAGCTCCAGCAGGAAGCCCAGGGCAAGATGCAGGACGCCATTAGCGAAGCGGGGCTGTCCATCGCTGAGTACCAGCAAATTGCCAATCAGGCCGGTCAGGATGAACAGCTGCGTCAGCAGATTGAAGACGCTCTGACATCTCATATCGAGAACAACTGATTTGCCGCTCTTGAAACGCGGGCCCAGCCCCGCGTTTCACGTCGTCGCCTCCTGCCTTTGCCAAACGCTCACGTTCCCGTTTCCATGTACCTGCTCTTGGCCAGCGCTGAGAGTGCCGCATCAATGAATGGGTCGTTTTGACACATGGGCCTATGAGCACACACAAAGTGTCGCTCTTTCGATCAAAATATCGGTTTCTTTTAGGGAAATCAGCATTTTAGAGATATTCAAAAAGTGGCGTGGGGATTGCTTCGAAAGACCGCTCACGGTTTGGAAAAACCCAATAAACGATAGACGAGGACATTTTCATGCGTAACATCACTCGCTTCCCCCTGCTTAGCCTCCTGGCCGCCTTCACCCTCCTGCTTGCTGCTGGCACCAGCGCGCAAGAAGCAGACTCAGCCGAGGCCGGATCAATCAGCGCAGGCGATATCGATCGCTTTGCCGAGGCTTACCTGGCAGTCCAGATGATCAACCAGGAATATTCCACCATGCTGCAGCAGGTGGAAGATCCCGAGCGAGCCACTGAACTGCAACAGGAAGCGCAAACAAAAATGCAACAGGCGGTGACCGAATCCGGCCTGTCCATCTCCGATTACCAGAGCATTGCTCAGCAAGCCAACCAAGACGATGCGGTGCGCGAGAACATCCAAAACGCGGTCTCCGCCATGGTGGAAGCCCATCACGCTCAGTAATCCCAGCGTTTTTGTATCAGAAGATCCAAAAAAGGGCCCAGCCGGGCCCTTTTTTATTAGGGTTTTTAAACGTTAGCCGCAAAGCAAATCCGGCAGCGGGGCTTACCGATACTTAGCCTCGGAATTTGACATTTGGAACTTGAAACTTGGAACTGAAAGACGACTTCGGCGCGTTCCTGTAAACTGTCGCCCCACAGTTGTTGGCCTATGTTGATCGCAGGAACCCTCTTATGCATTCGCACTGCTTACGGCACCGCGCCTTTGCACTATTAATACTCATAATGCTGATGTTTGCAGCACCCGTCTCGGCCCAGGGCGAAAGCCAGGCGTTCGGGGAGTACACCGTTCATTACAGCGTCTTCAACAGCACGTTTATCAAGCCCGACATCGCCGAAGCGTACGGCCTGATACGCGCTCGCGATCGCGCCCTGATTAACGTCAGCGTGACCAGGCGCAACGGTGACAGCAATACTCTGGGGCTGCCCGCTGACATTCGCGGCCAGGCGAGCAACTTACTTCAACAACAGCAACCGTTGAACTTCAAAGAAATCTCCGACGGCCAGGCGACTTATTACATCGCCGCCTTGCGCCACAGCCATGAAGAGACGTTCAATTTCACCCTGCAAATCCAGCCGGCTCCCGATCAGGCGCCCTGGCCGGTGCGCTTTTCACGCACCCTGTACGTGGACGGGAGATAATCATGCAAACAGTTGTTTTAGCCAGCGGCAATGCCGGTAAGTTACGGGAATTTCAACAACTACTGGCCCAGTGCGGCTTTGAGGTGCGTCCACAAAGTGATTTTGGCCTGGAAAGCCCCGAGGAAACCGGCCTGACTTTTGTGGAGAATGCACTGATTAAGGCCCGGTACGCCAGCGCTCAAACCGGGCTTCCGGCCATCGCGGATGATTCCGGTTTGGCCGTGGAGGCACTGCAGGGCGCGCCGGGTATTTACTCCGCCCGATACGCGGGACCCGATGCGACAGACGAGGAAAACAATCAACATTTATTAAACGCCATGGCCGATTTTCAAGAACCCGAACGCGGCGCCCGCTATCATTGTGTGCTGGCCTTTCTTCGTCACGCGGAAGACCCAACCCCACTGCTATGCCACGGGCAATGGGACGGCACCATTCTGACCGCCCCGCAAGGTAACGGTGGTTTTGGCTACGACCCACTGTTTTATATTCCCAGCCATAATTGCAGCGTCGCCGAACTGGATCCGACTGAAAAAAGCCGTGTTAGTCATCGCGCCGTAGCGACTCGGGAGTTGTTAGCGGCGCTATCTCCGTAAGCTATCCACACAGCACGAAACCATCTGATTTCATATGAAATAGCGGCAATTTACCTTCTCTTGTTGAAGAGGTAGCAACGGAAACCGATGTAGCATGTGGCAGGGAGGAGAAGCGAAAGTGGCAGAGTCAAGAGGATGGCTCGCCACTCTCAATTTCGCGTTATCCGCGACGATGATCTAGTTGATCTATCGCTTTAACAGCTTAGTCCTGACGCTGCGTCACTTCCAAAAGGTGATAACCGAACTGGGTTTTCACTGGTCCCTGAACTTCGTTAACGGGTGCGCTGAAGACGACTTTGTCGAACTCCGGGACCATTTGTCCGGGACCAAAGGTACCCAGCTCGCCACCGTTGCGGCCGGAAGGGCACTTGGAGTGCTCTTGCGCCAGCTTACCGAAATCGGCACCGCCCTCTATTTGGGCCTTCAAATCATTACAAACTTCTTCGCTTTCTACCAAGATGTGACGTGCTGCGGCTTGAGCCATAATCATTACCTCTGTTGGGAATTGGAAAGGCGCGTACGATAATCGGTATCGTGGTTTAAATCCAATCGTCGCTTGTTTGAAACACCAATGAATTAAAACTTACCTCAATAATTGCCACGACATCTGAGTGCAACTTTAATCGCCCTGAGCGATAGAGGATTAGGGACCGTAGCGGATTCTTAACAAAGCCAGAGGCCCACTTAACGATTCACCGCCCATCGCACGCCATTAGCCAGCAAATCCAAATAGACATCCTGCTCAAACATCCCCACGTTGTGCCCGAGCGTTGTGGCAAATACGCGGGTGCCGTTAACGTCGTGCTTCCATACCACGGGATGAAATGCCTCCGTCTCCACACCATAGGCCTGGGCCAAGGGCGTAATATGGCCCCAAAGTTTTTCCACCACATACAACTCTTCAGTGACTGGGGTCTCCCAGCGCAGCGGAAAGCTTTTCATAATGGCATCGCTGGGAGCCACGTTTTCCACGGTAAATGTTCGCTCCTCTTCGTGCCACATGGATTGCACGCCTGAAAAACGGAACCAGGGTTCGGCGCTGGGTTTTGCGCGGCGGTAGCTGTGCACCGCGGAATGAATCAGCACGGCGGGGGTGCCTTTATGCTGTTGCACCAGGCGCTCTACAAAAACGCCATCAGTGAGTAAACCGAAGCCGGTGTTATGCACGATCAGGTCGTAATCGGCGGCCCAACCTTCTTTTTCAAAAATAGTCACACGGTGGTCCGCTTGCTGGTTGCCCTCGTGGACGACGGTCCATTCGATTTCTGGAACACGTGCACTGAGCCCCTCGGTCAGCAACGGCTCTTGCGCCTGATAATCATGCCAGCCACCGCCAGTAACCAGTAGGACCCGGATCGGGTCCGGCTGTGCGGGCTGCCCAGCGCATGCGGTCAGCAGGCATAGGCCGAGCAAGAGTTTAATGGCGGTATAAAAATGGCCCATAGTGGCGCTCCCGAATGTTGGACAAAACGCATAGTGAGGCGAGGCGCAATGCAATTCAACGTTTTACCCCGATGAAGCCAGACGACAAAGGCGCAGAAACCCTGAGTTTCTGGCGTGGCCATCATGCTATAGTGACTCTTTCCGTTATTTAGTCTGTTTATTAGCCGCACCGCTTTATGGTTTCTTCCTTACAACTGCCGCCCTTGGCGCTGTACGTACATATTCCCTGGTGTGTGCGCAAATGCCCCTATTGCGACTTTAACTCCCACCAAGCCGAACAGACCTTGCCTGAGGCTGAGTATCGCAAAGCTCTGCGTGAAGACCTGACCGCCGAACGAGCGCTCGCCCAGGGGCGGCCACTGACCAGCATCTTTTTCGGCGGCGGCACGCCCAGTTTATTTTCCGCTGCCACAATCGCCGATATTATTTCCGACGCCGAACAGCTCATAGGCTTCGCCCCCGACATCGAAATCACCCTGGAAGCCAATCCCGGCACCTTCGAGCAAGAGCGGTTTTGCGGTTATCGGGCCGCGGGCGTCAACCGTCTGTCTATCGGCATTCAAAGCTTTAATTCACGTCAGCTAGAGCGACTCGGCCGCATCCACAATGGCGAAGAGGCGCGGCTCGCGGTTCAAGCAGCGCGCCGCGCCGGTTTTACTAATATCAACCTGGACTTGATGCACGGGCTGCCAGAACAGAGCACGAACGACGCCCGTGCGGATCTGCAGCAAGCGCTGGACCTGGAGCCGGAGCACCTGTCCTGGTACCAGCTGACCATTGAGCCGAATACCGCGTTTTACGCCGCACCACCGGTTTTACCAGAAGAAAACAGCCTGGCCGATATTCAAGAGCAAGGTGAGCAGCTATTGGCCCAGGCCGGCTTTGAGCATTACGAAGTATCCGCTTACTCACAAGCTGACCGGCAAGCTCGCCACAACATTAACTACTGGAGCTACGGAGACTATTTGGGCATTGGCGCGGGCGCCCACGGTAAAATCACCCTGCCTGAGCAGGGGCAGATTCAACGCCGATGGAAAACCCGGCTGCCTAAACATTTTTTAGAGAGATCGGACCAGGTATCGGCGACACTGGCGA
>DAHVRW010000114.1 GCA_027322215.1 Marinimicrobium sp. | reverse complement strand
GATGGATTTATTGTTAATCAACCAGCCGCCGCCGTGAATAATCACCAGGACGGGCTTTTTTTCCAGCTCCGTATCGGGCACCAAAATATCCAGCGTCAGATCAAAGCCCTTCGGGCTGGCCCAAACAATGTCCTTATGTTTCACAACGTCGTGCGCGGCCAGTGCGGGCGCGGCCAAGACCAGAGCCAGTACACAAGCAACAACATAGCGTAGTGCGACTGCAAATTTCATAAGCGATACCTTGTTCTTATTAATTGATGCTCTACAGGAGCCCGTTCAAGAAGACAGATACAAAACAGGGCCGATAAACGGCCCTGTTTTGTTATACCTTTGTCACAAGCGATTGGCGTTATTGCCGACCATCCAGGGTTCGGATGTAGGCGACAACATCGCGCAGTGCCTGATCGTCCGGTAGGAGCTTGGCGAAGGTCGCCATTTCCTGACCGCGTGGGTCGCGCGGGTCGGAGCCGCGGGCGCCGCTGCGGTAGTTCTGCAGCTGCTTGATCAGGTACCAATCGGCCTGTCCTGCCAGCGCCGGTGCTTCCAGCGCGCGGTTGCCCTGCCCTTGGGGGCCATGACAAGCAACACAGGTCGAGTAGTGCTGAGCACCCACGTCAGCGTTACCCTCTACCGTGGCGGGCTGCTCGATCGGATCCAGTGACGATACGTAATGGCCCAGGTGCGAAATGGGGCGCTCCGGCTCCGGGTCAGAGTTCAGGAAGTCCAGCCCCGCACGCATGGAGATGCCGTCCGGATCACGGAAGTGAGTGCCGCGCACCCCTGCAAAGAACTTCTGCAGTTGTGTTTGCACGTACCAGTTTTCCATGCCGGCCAAAGGCGGCGCTGCCTGGCCGCGGTCACCGCTGGCATCACCGCTGTGACAGCCGGCGCAGTATTCGCGGTAAATGGTCTGTCCATCCGGTACCGCTACGCCCCACCCCCACACGTGGGGTTCAAAGGTGTGCTTGGCATGGAACTCGGCATAGGCCGCTTCTTCGATTTTATCGAAGCTCAGCTCCAGTCCAGAAGCGCGCAGCTTAATAGGCATTTGCGCCACACCGTCCAGCTCGTTAATAACGGACTGGAAGGCGCTCAGCTCCGACGCACTGGGCTCGGTGCCACGATCGCGCCAAACGTCCAGCACGGCAGCACTCATCAACGCCAACCGCTCGGTGGGCAAGCCGCTCCAGCCCTGCAGGGTGCGGCTTAGATCCGCTGAGTCGGCGGCGAGGAAACGCTTGGCGAGCGCATACTCGGGCGTTGCCTCCAAGCTGGCATAGTTCGCCTGGAAGCTGCCGTCAACATTGATGTCCGCGTTATTCAACGCCTGCCAGTAGTAGTCGCCGTGAGTCAGCGCTGCCAGGGCAAACGCCTGTGCAGTCCATTCGTCAATGGGCAACTGGGTACGCAGACGCAGCAACTGTTCGCCTGCTGGCGCCGACGGAGCCTGCTCGGCCAAGGCCAGCAATGCCCACAGGCGAGCACGGGGATCTTCATCTTCCAGAGCCTGTGCGGCCAGAGCCAAGTCGGCGGGAGTGCCGTTATCCACCAGAGCTTGTACCGCGTTTTTGCGGGTGGCACCGGACGGATGATTCAGCGCCGTACGTACCACCTCAACGGCCTCATCAGAGGTAGCGGTGAATGCGCCCAAGCCCTGCAACGTCCAAATGGCGTGAATGGAGGCTACGTCCAGCCCCAGCGCATCGCGGTTGGGGCCGCCCATGAGAATGGCTCTTAACGCGGGAATTGCCTCAGTGCGCTCCTCGGTAACCAACAGGCGCTGAGCGGTTAAACGCCAGAACATGTTGTCGTTCGAAAGCGTTTGCACCAGAGTTTCGGTATCCGCATTGCTCAGGTTCAGCGCCGGTTGCTGGGGTGCGTCGGTGGCAACGAGACGATAGATGCGTCCGCGCTTAGCGTCGCGCAGCGGGTTAATGTGAGCGTTACCCTGCCCTTCTTCGGCCGCAAAACCGGCGGAGTCCTCGGTGGGAATGGGGTTGTGCTGAATGATGAAGTTATACCAGTCGGCGATCCACAGTTGGCCGTCTGGACCCACTTCCATATGCACCGGCGACCACCATTCGTCCGTGCTGGAAACCGCTGAGCCGCGGTTTTTCGCTACGTAACCGACACTATCCTCAAGCGGGTCGATAAAGAACTGGCCCATGAGGTGCGCGGTAGGCTCACCCATAAAGGCGCCACGGTTCCAAAACTTTTCCGGGAAGGCACGAGCGGTGTAAATGCCGAGCCCCGAACCGGCGGTATAACGACCGTGGTAGTCCACCTGGAGGAAGTTGTAGGTGGAGGGGAAGATGTGTGGGAACTCATCAATTTGCGCCGTCATCTGGGGCGGTACTTCCTCATGGCGACCAAGTACGTAATTGCGCCACAGGGGGATGTGCCAGATGGGGGCATTGTTGGCGGTGGAACCAAAGACTTCGAAGTCTTCGCTGAATGCCAGACCCCAAGTGTTGTTGTTGAACTGGCCCACTGGCTCGATGTTGGTACCGTCCAGATTCATCCGGTAGGCGCCGTTTTGGAAAGACTCGCCCTGCTCAGTTTCCGGAGTAGCGGAGTAACCCACCACACCCCACAGGCGGTTGTCGTGGCCGTACTTGATGTTAGACGGCCCAGCGTGGGTATCGAAGGTGCCCCAGCCGGTGTTCATCACTTCACGCACGTCGGCCTTGCCGTCACCGTCGGTGTCTTTCAGAAACAGGAAGTGAGGCGCCTGAGCCACCACAAAACCACCGTTGAGCGGCATGATGCCGGTGGGAATGCTCAACCCTTCCGCGAACACTTCGCAACGATCGGCCCGACCATCACCGTCGGTGTCTTCGCACATAGTAATACGGTCATTGCCCTCACCGTCTACAACCAAGTCGTGGGGGTAGTCCACGGATTCGATTACAAACAGGCGGCCCGCTTCATCCCAAGTGAACGCAACCGGGTTGACGATATCCGGCTCGCTGACGAACAGCTGCAGTTCAAAACCCGGAGGAACCATGGTCAGCGCCATGGAATCTTCCACGCTGAAAGCTTCCTGGAACTGAGGAGCGGGTTCGACGCGACGGTAGTTAGGAATGGTGCCGGCATCACGGTAGGTGCCCTCAGGCAAAGTGCTTACCAGCGCCCGGTTAGCATCGCGCTTGGCGTCGCCCACCGCCCAAAGAATGCCGCGAATCAGCAGATCGTGGAACTCAGGCTGGCTCCAGGTTCTCTGGTCGTGGCCGTAGGCGGTGTAAAACACGCGGCCTTTGCCTTGCTCGCGCACCCACGTCCAGGGCTCGTCCTCTCGATACATCAGTACGGTCCGGCCCTCGTCGTTATGGTCGGCGTGCACATAGGTTTCATCCCAGGTTTCAAACATCTCAAAACCATCCATGATGGGATGAGATTCCTGACCCGGTGCGACCGTGGTGTTAAATACGCCTTCGCCATGGCTGACAAAGCGCGCGCCCACCAGCTTGGTGTATTTCGGCGAGCACTCAAAACAGGCGCTGGCGCTGTGAATAGGCAAGAAGGCTCCGCCGTTTTCAACGTAGCGCTCCAGCAACGCTTCGCGCTCCGCGCCCAGCTCATTGTAGTTGGCGTACATCATAATGGCATCGACGTTGGCCAACCCTTCTTCGCTCAGGCGGTCCAGGCTCTCCACGTATTCCATGAAGATCTTTTCCTGGCCCAGGGCTTGATTAAAGAGCGAGGCATTCAGGTGAGATAGGTGAAAACCGCCTTCGCCCTCGCGATGGGTGTGGCCGATAAACAGCAGGTTAATCACGCCGTTGTCATTACTGTCCGCCGCGCCGTGGTTCTGGGAGACCGTGTTCTCAGAGCCACTGCAAGCTGAGATCAAAGCCCACAGAGTCAGCAGTGTCGCGCCCTGAAGTAGAGACCGCAATGCGGTCCATTTTATGGTGAGATTATTCATAGTTTTATCGCTATTGTGATAATGGCCTGGACGAATCGAGGCCGGAAAAGGGTCCAATAACTACCGTGCCCGTTAGTCAAGCTCCAGGGTAAACGCCGGCATTTCCTTAATCACACCGCCTTCCATCGCGGACTCATGGGCGAGGATACCGACACAGGTAATGTTGGCCGACTCTACCGCGTTCGGGTAGGCATTGTAGCCTTCCAGCACGGCACGGATGAAATTATGCACCAAATGCGGGTGCGAGCCACCATGACCACCGCCTTGGGTAAAGCTTAGGTGCTCATTTTCTTCATCATACACGCCGCGTCCGGTGAAGGAGCGAATTTCCTCCGGAAGCAGATGTGCGTAGTCAGGCACTTCTACCCGCTCGGGAATTTCCGGCTCGGGCTTGCCACGGGTGTGCATAACCGGGTCTTCGCCTTCGATCAAGGGCCACTCGTAAGACTTGTCGGAACCGTATACGTCAAAGCTCTCCCGGTACTGACGGGCCGTGTCGTACAGGGAGCGGTAAATACGCGCACCCACGTCGGAGTCTTGCATTTGGATGTGGCAGGACTCAATGGCGAAGGGCGAACCGTAGATTTTTGCGAACTCCTCCCGAATGCGCCCCGAGCCAATGCACGATACGGACTTAGCCAGTTTGCGCTCCAAACCAAGCACCGGACCGACGCAGTGGGTCGCGTAGTGCATGGGGGGCATACCTTCCCAGTAGCTGGGCCAGCCGTCCATATCCTGCTGGTGGCTTGCCTGGATGAACTGAATTCTGCCCAGCTCGCCCTTTTCGAACATTTCTTTGACGAACAGGAATTCCCGCGCATAGACCACGGTTTCCATCATCATGTAGACCTTACCGCTTTTCTTGGTGGCCTCCACAATGCGCTTACAGTCTTCGACCGTGGTGGCCATAGGTACGGTACATGCTACGTGCTTGCCCGCCTCCAAAGCCATAATGCTGTGCTTGGCGTGATCGGCGATCGGCGTGTTGATATGTATCGCGTCGACGTTGGGGTCGGCCAACATGTCCTCGTATGCGGTGTAGCGACCGCTGGCAGGCACGTTGTACTTGTCGCCCAGCTCATTCAGGCTGGCTTCATTGCGCTGACACAGGGCCGCGACCTCAGCATTGGGGTGCGCCTGATAAATGGGAATAAACTCGGCGCCAAAGCCCAATCCCACCAAACCTACCCGCAACTTGTCGTTATTCGCCATTGTTATGCTCTCCTCGTTAGATGTCTAAATGCGTGTTGTTAAGCTTGGGCCCACCAGCGGCGCAGAAAGTCCAGCCCGCGTTGGGCAAATTCGTCTTGGGTAGGCGCAAAGCGCTGGTAGATACATACCGCGTCCGCCAGGCTTGAGGCGTCGGGGGAAAAGCTCTCGATTGAAAGCTTGCCCTTATAGTCTATAGCCCGTAAACCCTCACGCAATCCAGCCCAATCGCTGTTGCCGTCGCCGGGAACACCCCGGTGGCTGTCCGACACCTGCACATGCACCAGTTGCTCACCAGCCTGCTTAATGGCGGCGCAGAAATCAACCTCTTCGATGTTCATGTGGAAGCTGTCCAGAGCGATGCCCAAGTGGGGGCTATTCACATCGGCCAACATGCGCTTAGCGTCTTCGACCGTGCAGATCATATCGGTTTCAAAGCGGTTAAGCGGCTCTAGCCCTAGGCGGACGCCGTGCTCACCGGCCTTGCTCGCCAACTGACGCAAGTTGTTTGCCGAGCGCTCCCATTCCGCCTGGCGCAAGGCCTCCGTGGGCAAGCGCGACTTTCCGACGGGCGCATATAGCGGCCCAGCCAGGCAGTTGGAGCCGAGGGCTTCGGCCAGAACAATACAGGCCTCAAAGTAGTCAAAGGCTGTTTGACGAATTTGCGGATCGTCGGTGCTCAGATCACGCTCGCCTACTACGGCGGTGCAAACGACGGCTTCTAAATTCAGGTCCCGCAGTACTGGAACCAGTGCCTTGGCATCGATGTCGCCGGGGTTTTCAACCGGGATCTCCACAAAGTCGAAGCCCAATTCCGCAATTTTCTGCAATAACTCCACCTTGTCAGACGTGAACGGTGAGGTCCACAGCCAGGTGCTTGCACCAAATTTCATGGTTTATCTCCAGCGTTTTATCGTCGTTGTAGCCACAAAGGGATGTGTGACTTTACACCATCGCTATTTATAGTCCCTTGACATACTAACGGCAGTTCACCGGACACGCTTGTACCTTGTCGCACTTAAATTGTATTATTTCGACATGAGCACTCTGAACACCTGGCTGGGCCAACTCGACCCAAAGCACTCTGCTGGCTCGCTTTTCGAGTATTTACCCAACATCTTGTATTTCGTCAAAGATCGTCAAGGCCACATAATGACCGGCAACCAGGCGTTCGCCGAACGTGTGGGCTGCGCGTCGCCCGATGAGCTTTATGGACGCCGGGACGACTCGCTGTTTCCGCTTTATATGGTGGAAAAATTTCGCACCGACGACGCCACAGTATTCCGGACTGGCGAGCCGCTGCGGGATTTGGTTGAACTGTTTCCCACCCGCGAAGGCCTTCCTGAATGGTGCGTTACACACAAAATACCGTTGTTTGATCGCACCAATGAAGTAGTGGGCCTGTGCGGCATTGTGCAAAGCTATGAGCAAATGCATGACCACCATCAGAGGCCTATATTTAAGGTGGTGCAGTACATTCGGGCCCACTACGCGGAACGGCTGAGCATTCCCGATATCGCGGAGCGATTCGGTTTTTCCCAACGGCAAATGGAGCGCCGTTTTGCGGAAACATTCCGTGCTAGCCCCCGCCAGTACATAACTCGGCTACGTGTCTTGATTGCTTGCGAGCAATTGCGCAGCACGGAGCAGCCCATTTCCGAAGTCGCTCTGGATTGCGGTTTTTACGACCACAGCAGCTTCATTCGGCATTTCAAACGTACGCTCGGCATTACGCCGCTGGCGTATCGAAAAAATCATAGCGGCCGAGGCTCTGGCGCTTAAAAATGGTGCTGAATCACGTCAGCTCGTGACTCCTGCCTAATGCGTTACAAGCACCTAGAATTTGACGCACATCAAATTTTCGCGCAATTGTGGCGCATCTTATATCTCTTTCGACCATATGCTTATAATCAGGTTGACAATAAGGCAGGCCATTGGCTACTGTCTCCGGCGAGGCTATTGCTCGGTTGGCCTCGCATCGGTGTACAAGAGCTTGTCGATTCGACAAGCAATAACTCATCCGACAGGTATATCCCTGACCAACCGGAGAAGAAAAATGAAAAGTAAATCAACCAAAATAGGGCTTAGGTCGCTTTTTTTGACCGTAGCAGCCCTTCTGCTCTCTTCAGGAGCTTACGCCCAAGAGTATTGTAATAATCACCAAACCGGTACCCACGGTGGCTATTACTTTACGCACTGGAGCGATGGCGGCGGCACAGCCTGTATGACCATGGGCGCCGACGGCAACTACAGCTACTACTGGTCCAACACTGGAAACTTTGTT
>DAHVRW010000113.1 GCA_027322215.1 Marinimicrobium sp. | reverse complement strand
TTTCGTCTGAAGGTCAATCTTGTCATGAAAACAGACATAATCACCGTGGTGATCCTGGTGTTTTGCGTCGGGGTCCTCATTAGCGCGCTCGGCTTAGGTGATTTTTTCTCCGCTGATCAAACGGCCACGGCCATCGTTCAGCAGTCCCGATAAGCACTTCTGTCGCCCGTTCCCTACCAGGTCAACCCATGATCGTGGGTGGTAATGATGCCCTGATCGGTGGCGACGGCGCTTAAGGGCAAGTCCCAGCGCTCCCGCACCACCTCATCGGCCTCTTGGCAGCTATGCGCCAAGCCGATGAGTCGTGGTTTGTGGCGCCACACCTGATGCTGCTGCTTAAACGCAAACGTCCGGTCATAGAAACCCCCGCCCATGCCCAATCGAGCGCCGGTGCGATCAAACGCCACCAACGGTAGCAGCACCAAATCCAAATGTTCAGGGGCCAGTCGCGAGGTGCGACGAAAGTCTGGCTCGGGGATGCCAAAACGGTTTGGCCGCAAGGCCGTGTCCGCCTCATAACGCACAAACGCCAATCGTCGGTCATCCAACGGATGCAGAACCGGTAAATAGCAACGCTTGCCCATGCGCCAGGCCGCTAACGTGAGCGGCCCCGGATCGATCTCGCCATCGTTGGGTAAATACAGCGCTAGATGCCGACTGCGGACAAACGCCGGTAAGCGGACCAAATGTTTGGCGAGGCTGTGCGCGGCGCGCTGCTGCTGTTCAGGGCTCAAGTTGCGCCGGCGAGCGCGCATCTCTTGGCGCAGACGCTGCTTGGCCTGGGCCAAATCGGGGTGTGGACTGTGCACTCGGCCCATCGGGCAGCCTGGATACGGTTAGGTAAGTTAGGGTATTCAATGCGGAAAGGGGCGTCCCGGAGTGCCGCTGTCGAACGGGCCTTGAACCCAGAGGCTCAAGGGGGCGGCGCCCGTGATCTATCAGGCTTCCCGACGTGCGGTAATGCTCAACAAGATTCACTAGGCACTGCCTGGTACACACTTATCGGCTCAAGGACTTGCCGACTGGCGTACACTCTAGGACTGGGTTCAGTATAACCCGAACACCGGGGTGCGGCGCAAATTTACATTTTTTATTTGGGCGGATATGGCGCTTGCGGTAGGACGTTGTGCTCACGGCAGGGGTAGTTGAAGCGTGACAAACACTTAGCTAAAACGCTCCAGGGCGCTGTCCAGCCGGGTGTGTAAACGGTTCAATTCATCCACGTCCAACTCGGGCGGTGCGGACTTGGCCCGCAGAAGTTCGTGGCTCAAGTTCAGTGCTGCCATCACGGCAATGCGCTCCAGGCCAATCACGGCGCCGCCACGCCGAATAGTGCGCATGCGCTCATCCAGCAACTGCGCCGATTGCAGCAGTGCGTTGCGTTCTTCAGGCGGACAGGAAACCTGATAGTCCTTGTCCAAAATTTGTACGACAACCGTTTCGCTCGCCATTGTGCTGTTCTCTTCTGCTTATCTGCTCTGCTTACGTCTGCTTAAACTATTCCGATTCCAGGCTTTTTAGGCGGGTGATCATGGCTTCCACTCGGCTGCGGGCCAGTTCATTTTTTTCCACCAATCGAACACGTTCGCGTTGCCATTCCTCGGCGCGGGCTTTAAGTGCGTCATTTTCAGTTTGAAGCTGCTCGCAGACACGGATCAAACGATCCATTTTGGCTTCTAGAGACTGTAGCAACTCTTGAGACATGATAAACGGCCAGAAACAGTGGAATGACTACTATATGGCGCCTAACCCTCAGGGGTCAATCACTCCCGCGGTCGACTTGAAGTTGTTTCTAGAAAGCGGGCGGCAGGTCACGGATTTGCTTAGCATTTTTTATCGTTTCGCCAAGGTATAACCAGCCTCTGCCGGGACCCATAAATGCAAAGCGTGATAGCATGAGCGCGAACTGTGACAGGACAAGTTGTTATGCCCGATACTGAAAGCGCACCAATCACTTATGCGGTTTTAAGCGAGCTGCTGGTGCCCCTGGAGGTCATTCTTGACCCCGCTGAACTGCATGGCGTTTTGTGTGGAAAGCTCTGCGGTGGGGCCGATCCGTCCGAGACTGATTGGCTTCTGGAAGCGGTAGAAGAGCTGGACTTCACGCAACCCCCCGACCACGCCGTGCGGGCCGCGCTGAGCGCCTTGTTTCAGCAAACGCGCCAGCAGATGGTCCAGCAGGAGTTCGATATGGAGCTGTTGGTGCCTGCCGATGATGAGGATATCTTCGATCGCGTGGCTGCTTTGAGCAACTGGTGCCAAGGCTTTCTGGTGGGTTTCGGGGCGGCGGGCAAAGTAGGTGAAGCGGAATTGTCTTCTTACGCCAAAGAGGCGTTGGAAGATCTGGCCGCCATCGGCATGGTGGGGCTGGATCGCGACGACGCCGACGCCATGAGCGCCGCCGAGAATGATTACACCGAAGTGCTGGAGTATGTGCGCATGGCGGTGGCCGCATTGTTTATGGAGTTTGGCGCCGCCCAAGGGCCGACGGCGGCCAGTAACGACAATCCATCCACGGTGCATTGATCGCCGCTAACTGGACGGTGCATGTGGCTGGCCTTGTGTTAACAAAGAGATCGATACACTTATGAAAATCACCCGGCAGGAATACGCCAGGCGTCGTAAAGCCTTAATGGAGCTCATGGAGCCCGACAGTATTGCCATTGTGGCCTCGGCGCCCGAGCGCTTGCGCAGTCGAGACACCGATTACCCCTACCGGCAGGACAGTGACCTCCACTATCTTTCAGGTTTTGATGAGCCCAGCGCGGTGCTGGTGTTGATCCCGGGGCGCGAGCACGGTGAATATGTCGTGTTCTGTCGCGAGCGCGACGCGGAGCGGGAGATTTGGGACGGTCACCGAGCCGGGCCGGAAGGGGCGTGCCGGGATTACGGCGCCGATGATGCGTTCCCCATCGACGACATCGACGACATTCTGCCGGGGCTTATAGAAGGCCGCGAGCGGGTGTATTACGCCATGGGTAAGGACCGGGATTTTGACGTTCAGGTGATGGGGTGGATTAACGCAATCCGCGCGAAGGTCCGCTCCGGTGCCCATCCACCCGGTGAATTTCTGGACTTAAGCCACTTCTTGCACGACATGCGCTTATTCAAAAGCGCCGCTGAACAGCGCATTATGAGAGAGGCGGGCGCCATTTCAGCCCGAGCGCACTGTCGCGCCATGCGGTTCTGTGAGCCCGGCGTTATGGAGTATCAGCTGGAGGCGGAGATTCTGCACGAATTCGCCATGGCCGGCGCCCGCCACCCCGCCTACAACACCATTGTGGGCGGCGGGAAAAATGGCTGCATATTGCATTACATCGACAATAAAGACGCGCTGCGCAACGGTGATCTGGTCCTGATCGACGCCGGTTGCGAGCTGGAGTACTACGCGGCGGATATCACCCGCACCTTTCCTGTGAACGGACGCTTCACGCCCGAGCAGCGCAGTCTGTATGAGTTGGTGCTCAGCGCCCAGCAGGCGGCCATCGACGTTATCAAACCTGGCAGCCACTGGAATTTGCCACACGAGATGTCTGTGGAAGTGCTCACTCGCGGGTTGGTGGATCTGGGGCTGCTGAGTGGTTCAGTGGAAGAGCTGATCGAAACCGGTGCCTACCGGACTTTTTACATGCACCGGGTTGGCCATTGGCTGGGTTTGGATGTGCATGATGTGGGCGATTATAAAATTGACGGCCAGTGGCGTGCCTTGGAGCCGGGCATGGTGATGACGGTGGAACCGGGTTTGTACATCGCCCCAGATAATGAACAGGTTGCCAAAAAATGGCGCGGTATCGGCATTCGCATTGAGGACAATGTGCTGGTGACCAAAGACGGCTGCGAAGTATTGACCACCGGGGTGCCCAAACACCCTGACGACATTGAGGCGTTGATGAACTCCTGATGGGTGCACCCGATTACGACATCGCTATCGTTGGGGGCGGCCTTGTCGGCGCCAGTCTGGCCAGCCTGCTGGCCGCGGGGGATGAGCCTTGGCGGATCGCGCTGATTGACGCCGTTGGCACGTCGGCGGTGAGCGCGGATTATCGTCCACATTTCGATCATCGCTGCACTGCCGTCTCCTCTGGCAGCACCGAGATTTTGCAGCGACTGGGTTTGTGGACGCGCCTTCGCCAACACGCCACCGCCATCCGCCGTGTGCATGTGTCTGATCGGGGTAACTTGGGCGGCGCCTGTATTGATGCTGATGAGCTGCGTCTGGATTCGCTGGGCTACGTTTTGGAGAATGCCTGGTTGGCGCCCTCACTGCTGGAATGGGCGCAAAAGGCCCCGGGAGTGACCAGCTTGATGCCCATGTCGGTGCGCAAACTAGAGCCTGGGCAAGGTCACGTGCGCCTGGCGTTGGTTTCGGAGCAGGGTGAGCACAAGAGTCTCAGTGCCGCTTTGGTGGTGGTGGCCGATGGTGCTGAGTCGCCCCTGCGCCACGCATTGGGTATCGATACGCGCACCGTGGATTATCATCAGAGCGCCATTATTGCCAACGTGTCTTTTACCCAATCTCACCAGGGCGTGGCCTATGAGCGCTTTACCGGCGAAGGCCCGCTCGCGTTGTTGCCTTTGGATGAGTCGCCTCACAGTCGGCGCGCCGCTCTGGTGTGGACCCTGCCACCGGCCCGGGCCGAGCAACTGCGAACGGCCGAGCCAGAGGAATTTTTAAGCACTCTGCAGGAACGCTTTGGTTGGCGTTTGGGGCGCTTTCAGCGTGTGGGCGAGCGGCACATCTGGCCGCTTCGCCTGCTGATGGCCAAAGAACAGATTCGCTCCAATCTGGTTCTGATGGGCAACGCAGCCCACACATTGCATCCGGTAGCGGGCCAAGGCTTTAACCTGGCGCTGCGCGATTGCGCGCGTCTGGCGGAAGTCTTGGTTCGTGCGCGGCGCCAGGGACGATCGCCCGGACAGCTGGAGGTATTGGAGGACTACCTGGGGCGGCAACAGCGTGATCAGGCGCTGACCATAAATCTCAGCAACCAATTGGTGCATCTTTTTACCAGTACCCGCGCCCCCCACACCGCCGCACGGCATTTGGGGCTCTTGGGATTGGATCTTTTCCCGCCTATTAAAGCGCAATTTGCCGCGCAAACCATGGGCACGGCCGGTTCGCGAGCACGCTGGCAGGAGGGCTCGGTATGAGTGAACATTACGATGTCATCGTGATCGGTGCGGGTTTGGTAGGCGCAACCCTGGCGGCAAAACTCGCCCTCGGCGAAGCCGGTCGGCAATGGCGCATTGCTGTTATTGAGGCTGGCGGCCCACCGCAGCGGTTCGAGAACCATCAGTTTGACCCTCGAGTGGCGGCGCTGAGCCCGGCTTCGCAAAAGCTATTGCAGAGTATCGACTGCTGGGCAAACCTCGAGGCCGAGCGCGTGTGCCCCTATCGGGCGATGGAGGTGTGGGACGGTGAAGGCACCGGCCAAATCGAGTTCCATGCGGAGGATTTGCACAGCGATATTCTGGGGCACATTGTTGAAAACTCCGTAACGGTGCGTGCGGTGCGGCGCCGCCTTGCCGAGCTGGATGTCACGGTAATTCAGCCTGCCCGGGTGGAAACATTGCTCAAATCCGAGCAGCCTGGCCAGCCCGTGCGCCTGACGTTGGATGATCGGCGGCGCTTGAGCGCCAATCTGGTTGTGGCCGCCGATGGCGCCCAATCCAGGGTGCGAGAATTAGCCGGGTTTGCTACCCGGGAGTGGTCTTACCGCCAGCGCGCCATCGTCACCACGGTAAGGACGGAAGAACCACACAATTACACGGCCCGCCAGCGCTTTATGCGCACTGGCCCTTTGGCGCTATTGCCCCTGCGTCGGCGAACGGAAACGGGCTGGGATGCGCATTATTGCTCTATTGTCTGGTCGGCGGACACGGCATTGGCCGAAGAGTTAATGGCGCTGGACGAACAAGCGTTTTGCGAGCGTCTGGGACGGGATTTTGAACACCGCCTCGGCGCCATTACCGATACGGCGCAGCGGTTAACTATTCCGCTGCATCAGCGTCACGCGCGGCAATACATACAGCCGGGCATTGCCCTAGTGGGCGATGCGGCGCACAGTATTCATCCGCTGGCGGGGCAGGGGCTCAACCTTGGGCTGTGCGATGTGCAGGTGCTTGCCGAGGAATTGGAGCGCGCAGTGCGACGCGGTCTCAGCAGCGGGGATTACTCGATCGTGAGACGCTATCAGCGTGCACGGCTGGGCGACAATCTCGCGATGATGGGCGCAATGGAAGGGTTCAAGCGCTTATTCGGCAACAGCAATCCGCCGCTCACGTGGTTGCGCAACACCGGTATGAGTGGCATTAACCAAATGCCTCTGGCCAAGAACGCCATTGCACGGCGCGCCATGGGTTTTTAATAAAGGAGCATTAGGGTGCAACGTTTGAATTTGCTGTTGAATGCGTTACTGGTGGCCACGCTTGCCATAGTGGGCGCTTACTTTTTAGTGGTCGCCGAAGGGTATGGTTTTTGGCTGGGTCTGGTGGCATTGCCGATCGCGGTCGGGGTGTTCCGTTATTGGCGCTGGGGTTACTTTGCCAGCGCCGTGTGGGCACTGGCGAGCTATCAGTTGGCGCGTGAAGGCGTATTAGAGGACGTCGAGCGGTTGGCCATGATATTGGTAATCCCGGTAGTGGCCTTGTCGGTTTATCTACACGAAAAATTTGCACGGAAAAAACGTTCCAAAACAGAGGCTTGAAGCACGCTAATGGTTACTGATAATGAAGATTCAATTTCGCGGCGCCGGGGTTGAACTCCCGCAACTGAAGTGCTTTAATTTTTGCAGATCTTTGGCGCTACCCGCCGAGGTCGCTTGCTAAAGCTTGATATCCGGTCAAAGACTAGGCTCCCGCGAGGCACCCTCAAGTTACTTTGCTCGAACATCACCTTAGCAATAACTCGCGTGCTCCCATGTGATGGAGCGCCGAGTTATTTTACTTGGCGGTACGGGTCTAAGTAGAGAACCTGTTCAGCTGGTTTTTATATCAGGTCAGCAACGCTGACACTTTGCAGGTAAGACGAGGATAGTATGTCAGACCAATTGATATCCGGAACCGTCAAATGGTTCAACGACGATAAGGGCTACGGCTTTATCGAGCGAGAAGGTGGCGCCGATGTGTTTGTGCACTTTCGTGCAATCAATGGCACGGGCCGACGCACTCTGCACGAAGGTCAAAGCGTGACTTTCGAAGTTTCTCAAGGCCAAAAAGGGCCGCAAGCAGAAAACGTCACACCTCTGTAAACATCGCGCTCGGGGCACCGATTTGTCGGCGCCCCGAGGGCCGCTTTGTTGCGCTTGAAAATGACGATGCTGTCGCGGCTGTAACGGCTGTCGCGCACTCGGTCGTACTCTTGCCTATCGGCTGATATTCCAGCCCTCATCAGCGTTTGTCATCCCTATGAATCTTGTCGCGCTCGCATGGTT
>DAHVRW010000112.1 GCA_027322215.1 Marinimicrobium sp. | reverse complement strand
TAGGCTGTAGTAAAGCTCGAACTCAACCGGGTGCGGCGTGGTGTTTAAACGCTCGATTTCAGCCCGCTTAAGCTCGATATAGGACTGGATAAAATCGGCTGAAAACACGCCGCCGGCCTTCAGAAAGTCATTGTCCTGCTCCAGCGCTTCCAGTGCCTGTTCCAAACTGGATGCCACTGTGGGAATGCCCAGAGCTTCTTCCGGCGGCAAGTCGTACAGGTTTTTATCGGCGGCATCACCGGGGTGGATTTTATTTTGCACACCGTCCAGACCTGCCATCAGCAGCGCCGCGAAGGCCAGGTAAGGGTTGGCGGTGGGGTCGGGGAAGCGAGTTTCGATGCGCTTGGCCTTGGCGCTGGTCACAAACGGAATCCGGATTGACGCGGAGCGGTTGCGGGCCGAATAGGCCAGCATAACCGGCGCCTCAAAGCCGGGCACCAGACGTTTGTAGGAGTTGGTGGACGCATTACAAAACGCATTCAGCGCCCGCGCGTGTTTGATAATACCGCCGATGTAATATAGCGCCGTCTCGCTCAGTCCCGCATAGCTATCCCCGGCAAATTGGTTTTTGCCGTCTTTGGAAAAGGATTGGTGTACGTGCATGCCCGAGCCGTTATCGCCGATCAGTGGCTTGGGCATAAAAGTAGCGGTCTTACCGTAGGCGTGGGCCACGTTATGCACGCAGTATTTCAGTATCTGCACCTCGTCAGCTTTCTTCACCAGGGTGTTGGCGCCCACGCCAATCTCACACTGCCCGGCGGTGGCCACCTCGTGGTGGTGCACTTCGATCTCCAGGCCCATGGCTTCCATGGCGTCGCACATGGCGCCGCGCAGATCATGTAATGAGTCAACGGGCGGCACCGGAAAGTAACCGCCTTTCACCCCCGGGCGGTGGCCGGTGTTGCCGTCTTCAAATACATCCCCCGATGACCAGGCCGCCTCTTCGGAGTTGATCTTGTAAAAGGCACCACCCATGCTGGCGTTCCAATGGACGCTGTCAAACACAAAAAATTCGGGCTCCGGGCCGAACAGAGCGGTGTCACCCAAACCGGTGGACTTAAGGTAGGCCTCTGCGCGCAGCCCGATTGAGCGCGGGTCGCGGTCGTAGCCCTGCATGGTGGTAGGCTCCACAATGTTGCAGCGCACAATCACAGTGGGGCTGTCGGAGAAGGGGTCCATAACGGCGGTGTCGTCATCGGGCATCAGGATCATGTCGGACTCATTAATGCCTTTCCAGCCGAGAATGGAGGAGCCATCAAACATCCGGCCATCTTCGAAGAACGATTCGTCCACGCTGCTGGCGGGAATGCTCACATGCTGCTCTTTACCGCGCGTGTCGGTGAAACGCATATCCACCCAACGCGCTTCGTTATCTTTGATCAGGCCCAGAGTTTTCGACATTAATGCCTCCGTGTGTGTTGCTAGCCTACATGGGCTAGGCGTAGTAAATAAGGGTGGTCATCATGCTGCACGCTGGGAGGTGATTCTTACGAGCGTTCAGCGGCACGCGACCCGGCAAGGTATAGACAGCAAAAGATATGCCACTGTACCAAAAAATCGGTGTGCACGGGTGAAATCCGCTCGCTTTAGGGCGACCGTGATGGGCGAAATATCCAGTGCTCCCCGCTGGGCTGTAAATTAGCACCAGGTTGGTGCATCCGGGGCTGATCGCGCGATATTTTGGTGCGTTTTCAGCCCGGGTATGGTGGTGCGCGTCCGCGCCCGCCGGGCCGGCTTTTGTTGAGAGGCTGTGCTTTCTTCTATAATGCGTCCCGAGTTCCCATTCCGCACCCGCAACAGTAGGTTTTCATGCATTTTATCGTCAAAGTATTCCCCGAAATTATTATGAAAAGCGCCCCTGTGCGCAAACGATTCATCAAGCAGCTGCGGGACAATTTGCGCCACCTGCTGCGACCTCTAGGGACCGAAATCCGCGTCTTGCGGGATTGGGAGAAAGTCCAGATTGAGGCCCCCGGTGCCGATGAGGCTTTGGCGGATCAAGTGGCGGATATACTGGCACGCACCCCGGGTATCGCCAATTTTGCCCGTGTACAAACCTATCCCTTGGGCGATATGGATGACATTTTGGCCAAAACCCATCAACACTGGGCCGATGCCTTGGCGGGCAAAACCTTCTGCGTGCGGGTCAAGCGCAGTGGCCAGCACGAGTTCAGCTCCACCGACGTGGAGCGTTACGTAGGCGGGGGGTTGCTGCACCAAAGCCAGGCGGCGGGCGTCGATCTGCACCGGCCGGACATCACCGTCCGGCTGGAAATTAAGGCCGATACACTGTACGTGCTGACCAGCCGGGGCGAGGGGTTGGGCGGCTATCCGCTGGGCACGCAGGAAGGCGTGTTGTCCTTGATTTCGGGCGGTTTTGATTCGACGGTATCCACCTATCTCACCATCAAGCGCGGCATGCGCACTCATTATTGTTTTTTCAATCTGGGCGGTCGTGCCCATGAAATTGCCGTGAAACAGGTGGCCTACTTTTTATGGCAGAAGTTCGGTGCCTCGCACTCGGTGAAATTTGTCACCGTGCCGTTTGAGGGGGTGGTGGCGGAGATTCTGGAGCATGTGGATAACGCCTATATGGGGGTGATTCTGAAGCGGATGATGCTGCGTGCCGCCACCGACGTCGCCGAAGCGCTGAAGCTGCCAGCGCTGGTCACCGGCGAAAGTGTTGCCCAGGTCTCCAGTCAAACCCTGCCCAACTTGAGCGTGATTGATCGGGTGACCGATGCGCTGGTGCTACGGCCGCTCATTACCATGGATAAGGGCGATATTATCGATATGTCCCGACGTATCGGCACAGAGACCTTTGCAGCCGAAATTCCGGAGTACTGTGGTGTTATCTCTGTGCGCCCCACTACATCTGCACGCTTGCACATGGTTGAAAAGGCCGAGGCCAAGTTTGATTTTTCCGTTCTTGAGCAGGCGCTGGCGGATCGGCAAGTGGTTGATATACAGGATTTGGCCAGCACTGTGGAGGCTGAGCTGAGCGCACCCGTGGAGTCGGAGGTGCCCCCAGGCACCGTGGTTATCGATATCCGTCACCCGGATGAGGTGGAGCTTAAACCGCTCTCTTTAGGGGATATACCCGTAGAGTCGATCCCGTTTTTCCGTCTCAACACGCAGTTCCAACAGTTGAGCACCGACGCCCGTTACCTTCTATACTGTGAGAAAGGTATTATGAGTCAGCTGCATGCGGCGCATCTGCGCGATGGCGGCCATCTTAATGTCGGGGTCTATCGGCCCTGAAGCCAAGCGTGGATAAGGTCGGGTTGAATGCTATGGCAAAACAACAGCGGCGCTTCGGTTTGAAGTTCGCCTTTGTCTCTTTTGCGGGTCTTGCCCTGAGTCTGGCGGTTGGCTTGGGTCTGTATCTGTTTGGCGTTTTCCCGCTGATGGCGGATGCGACGGCCAGCTCGGCTGATCCCTATCGACATATCTCTCTTTCTGATGCAGATCGCGCCTGTTACCAGCACGCTTACGCTGAGTTCGGCGAGCGGATTTGGGTTTTGACCCTGGACCGCCGATCGTCGCGCCTGGACCCCAGCGATCAGCTGTTCAAGTTGTTCTACGAAGTGGACCTGTTTCCCCGCCGGGATCGCAAAGGCCAGGCGACGCGCCACTATATCAATTGCTTTACGGCGGTGAATCGAGCTGTCGTGCAGAGTTTCCAATACGCCAGTGAGGGCGAGGGCGTCTACCGCACCGTGGACCAAGCGGAACGGGGACTGTTCGGGCTCTAGCCTAAGGCACTCATTCTGGTTGATACTTAGCCTCGGCTTGGGTCCGCTTCGGCCGTACGCGCCGGTCGGTGGTGTCATGCGTCGGTGACGGGGGCGAACCATACGCCAAAGCGCGACTCTGGAAATTCACTTTCACGAGGCGGAATTTATGCACGCCACCCTACCCCTGTTAGAGGCGACGGATTTTCCCGCCATTCATCGCGGCCAGCTGGACACGCTGCAAGTGAACCTGGGCTACAAGTGCAATCAGACCTGTGTGCACTGCCACGTCAACGCGGGCCCTACTCGCAAGGAGATGATGAGCGATGACACCATTGAGCTCATTATTGAGGTGCTCAAAGCGCGACGCATTCAAACCCTGGATTTGACCGGCGGCGCGCCGGAGATGCATCCGCGCTTTCGGGAATTGGTGGCGGCCGCAACCGAGGCGGGTGTGCAGGTGATGGATCGATGCAACCTCACCATTCTGACCGAGCCCGGCTACGAAACCATGGCCGAGTTTCTCGCTGAGCACCAAGTGCAGGTCGTGGCCTCCATGCCCTGTTATTCGCCCGCGAATGTTGATCAACAGCGCGGCAACGGCGTATTCGATCAGAGTATTCAGGCGCTGCAGAGGCTCAATGCCCTGGGCTACGGTCAGCCCGGTAGCGGATTGGTTCTGAACCTGGTGTACAACCCGCTCGGCCCGAGCCTGCCGCCCAGCCAAAAACAGCTTGAGGCGGATTACCAGCGAGAGTTGCAAGCTCACTTTGGCATTGCTTTTAATCAGCTGTTCACTATCACCAATATGCCCATTCAGCGCTTTGGCAGCACGCTGATTTCCAAAGGTCAGTTTCAAGACTATATGCAATTGCTCAAAGACAGTTACAGCCCCGCTAACCTTGAGGGAGTGATGTGTCGCTATCTGGTGAGTGTCGACTGGCAGGGCTATCTCTACGATTGCGATTTCAACCAGATGCTGAAGTTGCCTCTGCCACATGCTAGCAAGCGCCATCTGCGCGACCTGCTTCGACATGACCTAAAGGGCGATGAAATCCGTGTGGCTGATCACTGTTACGGTTGCACCGCTGGGCAGGGCAGCAGTTGCGGTGGCGCCCTCGGATAGTTAGCGGCGCGTTTTTTTATACCCGCGATATATCCGTGCTTCCGATATATCCGCGCGGTCCTATAAGCGCTTACATAAAGTAGCCGTTCATTCCCGTCAGCCGTGTCGGCGGCTGTGCATCGGTTTGGCCATAAGCAATACGAGACACCATCATGAAGAAAGTGATTCTGCTTGGGGCCGTTGTCGGCCTGGTTGTGCTCTATTTTGTTCTGGGGCTCAACCAATTTTTGACGTTCGACCAGCTCAGCGCCCAGCATGAAAAGTTCAACACCTGGTTGGCGGCCCACCCAATTTTGGTTCCGAGCGCATTTTTTGCGCTGTACGTAGTGGTTACGGCTTTGTCGTTGCCGGGCGCCACCATTATGACCTTGGCGGCTGGAGCGCTGTTCGGTTTATGGCAAGGCTTATTGTTGGCGTCATTCGCCTCCAGCATCGGCGCCACACTAGCTTTTTTGGTGGCCCGTTTTGTGTTGCGCGACACGGTGCAGCAACGCTTTGGAGACAAACTCAGCGCGGTCAATCGGGGCATTGAGCGCGACGGCCCCTTTTACTTATTCACCCTGCGCCTGATTCCCATCTTTCCATTTTTTATGATTAATTTGGCCATGGGATTAACGCGGCTGAAGGCCTGGACTTTTTATTGGATCAGTCAGGTGGGGATGTTCGCGGGCACCCTGGTCTACGTCAACGCGGGTACTCAGTTGGCCACCATTGAAAGCATGGGTGATATTTTCTCCTTACGGTTGTTGTTGTCCTTTATTTTGCTTGGGCTTTTCCCGTGGTTTGCTTTAGCCGCAGTGCGCGGCTTGCAGCGCCGCCGCGTTTACCGCCGGTGGCGCCGGCCCCGGCGTTTTGATCGCAATCTGATTGTGATCGGTGCGGGCGCGGGCGGGCTGGTATCCGCTTACATCGCCGCCACGGTCAAAGCCAGCGTGACGTTAGTAGAAGCCAACAAGATGGGCGGCGATTGTCTCAACTACGGCTGTGTGCCCAGTAAAGCGCTGATCAAAAGCGCCAAAGCGGCTCAGCAGATGCGCGACGCGGAGCGCTATGGGCTTGAAAAAACCGAACCCAAAGTGAACTTTCCGGCGGTAATGGCGCGGATTCAGGAGATCATCACCGCCATTGAACCCAACGACAGTGTGGAGCGCTACACGGGCTTGGGGGTGGATGTGGTAAAAGGCTACGCCCGGTTTGTAGACCCGTGGACCGTGGACATCGCGCTTAACGACGGTGGCACCCAGCGTTTGACGGCCCGCAGCATTGTGATCGCTGCGGGCGCCGCTCCAACGGTGCCGCCGCTGCCGGGCTTGGATGAGGTGGGCTACGTTACCAGCGATACCCTCTGGCAGCGTTTTGCCGATCGTGACGAGTCACCCGCCCGTCTGCTGGTGCTCGGGGGTGGGCCTATTGGTTGCGAATTAGCTCAAAGCTTTTCCCGTCTGGGCACTGCGGTAACTCTGGTAGAAATGGGGGCGCGGTTACTTGCCAGCGAAGACCCCGAGGTGAGCGAGCATGTGGCGCAGGCGTTGCGTGCCGATGGTGTACAGGTATATACCGCATTCAAAGCACTGCGCTGTGAATTGCACGGCGATGAAAAGCGCCTGATTGCTGAGCATCAGGGCAACGAGCACACGTTTATCTTTGATGACCTGTTGGTGGCTGTGGGCCGCCAGGCGCGGCTGAGTGGTTACGGGCTGGAGGCGTTGGGCATTCCTGTCGAACGTACCGTTAGTACCAACGCTTATCTGGAAACCCTGTACCCCAATATCTACGCCGTCGGTGATGTGGCAGGCCCTTATCAGTTAACCCACGCGGCGGCGCACATGGCCTGGTACGCCGCGGTGAACGCGTTGTTCGGTCAGGTAAAACGGTTCAAGGTGGATTACTCGGTGATTCCTCGCGTGACGTTCACTGATCCCGAAGTGGCGCGAGTGGGGGTGAGCGAAACGGAGGCCCGGGAAAAGGGGCTGGATATTGAGGTGACCCGTTATGAGCTTGCCGGGCTGGATCGGGCGATTGTCGACAGCGCCACCCAAGGCTTCATCAAAGTGATGACTCCGCGCAATAAAGATCGAATTCTGGGGGTGACCATCGTCGGTGCCGACGCGGGTGAGTTGTTAGCGGAGTTTGTTCTGGCGATGCGCCATGGTTTGGGATTGAACAAAATCCTGGGCACCATCCACAGCTACCCCACCATGGGCGAAGCCAATAAATACGTGGCCGGTGAATGGCGCAGAGCTCATAAGCCCGAGAAGCTGCTGCGTTGGGTGGAACGCTACCATCGCTGGCGCCGGCGCTAGGTAGGCGCCGTTGCCGGTGATTTACTTAGGCCATTCGGGCAGGGGAATATACTCGTCCGCGTCACCGGGAATCTTGTCAAAGCGCTGCTGGCGCCAGTCTTCCTTGGCTTGTTCAAGGCGCTCCTTACGGCTGGAAACAAAATTCCATTCCATAAAGCGCGGCCCGAGGGCTTCGCCGCCGATAATCGCAATGCGCGCATCAGTATCGGCGCGTACTTCCACGTCCGGCCCCAGCCGACCCCGCTCGACCGCCTGGGCTTCAGCCTTCGTCCTGCCGACGTCCACTCGCACGTCTTCTTGGCCCTCGTCCGGCTCGGCTCGGCGCCCGCCCTCGTCGGCGGCACCGTCGTCGGTGCGGCGGTGGCCTTCGGACGAGTGGCG
>DAHVRW010000111.1 GCA_027322215.1 Marinimicrobium sp. | reverse complement strand
GCCGTTATCGCGCTTCTGATTTTCCTGTTTCATATTCTTATAATCAGCGCATTCGTTCACGAGCCTGTGAGTACAGCGTTCTTGCTTGCGGGCTTGCTAGGCATTGTTGGACTTCTGTTATTAAGCTCTGTTTATAAGTTCCGGCACGCGGGAGTTTTCAGTGTGCTTATCAATTCCGTCGTTTTTTACTTCTATTACATCGGCCGGCTCTTTGCGGTGCTTAATATAGCGCTGGGCAAGCGGGTTCGAGCAAGTTAAACAACGTCGATCAAAGCGGCATGGAGTCAGTGGTATGGATGCTTATCTATCCAGGTATATGCTCTACTACCCCTCTACTTTATTGAAAGGAGAGTTCATCTATAAGCACACGCGCAACTACCGCCATCAGCAATGCGCGCCTTTAGTTCAGCAAGCGCAGTATGCGGAGCGCCGGTTTCGTAACATCGTCTCGTTTGCGCGTCGTCATTCGCCATTTTATGCCGGTCGCTTGGAAGAGTTCGACACAGACACGCCGTTTACCGACGTGGTGCAAGGGATACCATTTCTTCAGAAGGCGGATCTCATTAAGCACATTGACGAAATCGTTACCTATAAGTCCAAACTGGCATCGGCTAAAACCACCGGGGGTTCAACTGGCGAGCCGGTAAAGTTATACAAAAATCCCGACGCGCTAGCACGGGAGCGGGCCGCGACCTGGCGCTCGTACGGATGGGCTGGAATCACCATTGGTGATCGTCAGGCGAGGTTCTGGGGCGTGCCTCACGGCTCGATGGATTCCTATAAAGCCCGGGCCATTGATTTTGTATCCAATCGCCGCCGGCTATCGGCGTTTGATTTGGGTGAAGAGCAGCTTCGTGCTCATTATCAAAAACTTCAACGATTCAAGCCTAAATATCTATACGGTTACGTAAGCGCCATTGAAGCGTTAACGCATTATGTGGAAGCCGAATCGCTGCCAGCGATAAGCTCAATAAAGTGCGTCATTACAACCTCTGAGGTGCTAACCGAAACCGTCCGGCAGCATATTGAACGGGTCTGGGGTGTGAAAGTCTTCAACGAATACGGCTGTGGTGAAGTCGGCTCCATTGCACACGAGTGCGAACATGGCCGTTTGCACGTCGTTTCGGACAACATGTATTTAGAGCTGGTAGATGAGCACGATCGACCCGCGACAACCGGTCAAATCGTGGTGACCGACTACTTTAACGAAGCCACGCCGATGATCCGTTATAAAGTCGGTGACTACGCTACGTGGTCAGATGAATCCTGTCCCTGCGGAAGAACCTTGCCCGTTCTGAAAAACATTCATGGGCGCGCCTACGACATCATTAAAACGCCCGCCGGCCGGGAGATCCACCCAGAATCCGTTATGTATATATTCGAAGGCCTGCAAACAAAAAGCGGCGCCTTTAGCCAGTTTCAGGTGATTCAAGAGAAGCTTGATCAGTTTCAGGTCAACATTGTACGGACGGATAAGTGGAATGATCAGCTCCTAACGGAAATTGAAAGCGGCCTACAGCGCGCCATTCATCCCGATGTTCAATGCGAATTCACATTTTGCGCTAAGGTGCCCAGAGAGCCCTCCGGAAAAATGCGGGTGGTTAAATCGCTGCTGCATTGAGGGCAGCGATTGCTGGTGTTAGGGGGAAGCGTTTTGGCGGTCTGTGAGTTTTGGTGCTGCAGTATGGAGTGACCGTTTAACCGGAGTTAGGCCAAAAACCGCTTCGATATCGGAAACATCCTCGGGCCAGCCAAACTTTTCCCCGAAAATTCGATCCCAGGATTCCGGATCGAAGGTTCCCCGACCGGCAACGGGAGTCAAAGTCAGCTCGCCGATATAAAGCCGGCCTTGGTATACATAGAAATCAACTCGCAAGAAACCTAAGCCTTTGGACAGCTTTTCACTGAGGTCTAACATTTCCTCAAGGTTGTCTGGGCGTGGACTAACGCCGGCGTTGGATTCGCCGCGTCGTTTTAGATCCATTTTTTCCCAGCTGGATGTATAGAATACTTGTGACGGGCTCTCGAAACGTCCTTGTATATGTTGAATCAACGCATAGCTGGGCGCCTTCCGACCGGGCCCACCGGGAGCGCTCGGGTTGAAATGGTAGACCTTGTAGTCGTCCGGCGGACGGCCAGCCGATAAAAGCGGCTGTTCGAATAGGATCTTTGGCTTTATTGCGCTGTAATGTTTTTCCCCGCCCCTTATGGAGTAGTCAGAGTTTAGCCACTCCGTGGCGAGCCGAATCAGGGCGGCGGTATCTTCCTGCTCTTTGTTGGTAACGATCTTTACCTGGCTACAGCTATGGTTGGACTTCATTACGAACGCGGAAGGCAACGAGTCAATGACGGTTTCATCAATACGGTCGTGCACACTGATCACGGGAACCAGATAACGCTCTCCGACGACGTTGGCGATATAGTCTCTCACCGCCGCTTTGTCGGCCAAGTACGAAAATACTGGCTCCGGGTAGCGCATACGATGGAAGAGTTTTTCGGAGAAACGCTTAGGGTTTCGAAAATTGCAGTATCTGTGGTAAACGGCTCTATATCGTGTCTGGTAGTACCAGGATTCCGGTCTATAAGGCCGCAGCTTGCGGTAAACACTTCTCAAGGCGACGTAAAGCACACGGTTCATAAAAATCGAATCCTAATGCTTAGGACAGAAGTAGCGACATCCAGCTCTGTGCCCGAACAGTCGGTCGATTTTTTCGTCGACGAGCTTAAGGGTTCCCTCAACACTCCTAACAGCGGACAAATCACCGGTGCCACTTCTCTCCTTCGGGGCACCACCACACCTTGAATCTATCGCCGTGGGTGCGCCCGTCTGTCTATAGGTCAGCGTCAGACCTTAGACAGCAGCCGTGCTAAATCCTCACCATAAGATTCCACCTTGTACTTGGTGCATACTGTTTTCCGTCCGTTCTCCCTTAACCTGAGACGTAGCTCTGGATCGGATAACAGCCGATTAATAGCGTCCTCGAGTGCCCTGGCATTCTCCGGCTCGACCATAATCAGATCTACGCCGTCGGTGAAATACTCCGCTAGCACAGGGGTGTATGAAGCGATTACAGGAACTCCCACCAGCATCGCCTCCATGACCGCGCGTATTCCTGATGGGTAATGGATGCCAGATTTCAGGGGAATGATGGCGATCGATGCACGGGCATAGGTGGCAAACAGTTCGTCGTAGGGTAGCCGCGCTTTGATCACAATGTGAGGCGAGGTTCTGGCCGAGGGCGGCAGCAAATAGGGCAGTGTAATCAGTTCAAGATTAATCCCAAGGTTAGTGGTAGCTTTGGTGAGCGTTTCAAAGTCCCGCCCCCGGTCCCGGCCGATGGAGACAATCAGAGGGCTCTTCTCTTCAGCCTTTGGCTCCACGAGCGGGTAGAAGCTGCAGTCCATGGAATAGTACAAACTCTCTAGCTTATCACTTGGCAGTTGAAGCTCTTGAGCCCAATGATCGCCCTGGGTCTTCGATAGTGATATCACCAGGTCGGAATGCCGTATGGCGTGTTTTAAAAGCAGGCGTTTTAATTTGTTCGTTGGCAGCTGAAACATCGTATCCAAGTACACGATCTTCTTTCCCAGGAGTTTTGCCAACAGCGAGTAAACGAGTGAAAACCGATCTTTAACAACGATTACTTCGTTTTTCGTCCAATCCTTAAGCATATGAAATGACGGTAGCTGTCCGTACCGAAGCAATTTTCTGCGAAGTTTAGCGGTTGGCCCACGCCATTGGCTATCGGATATGGCCACCTTCAGCCCCATTTGCTTCAACTGAAAGTAACCGGTGAGGCGTTCCTTCGGGAACGTGCCAGATTCGATCTCTTTAATTGCCGGCGTGGCGATATCGGGGTAGAGGAAAAGGTACTTCCTTTCGACTGATTCGTCAGAGTCTAGAGCGGGGGCGTGCGAGATGTTGCTTCCGTCTAACATTGGACTCTCCCTAGAGTGTTGGTGACACGTTGAACGGTCGGCGGTAAAACTCGACCGCTATGCACTCATATGAGGCGGTTGTTCACCGGAGTGTTAACGGCACTGTGTGTTATGAGATACGCAGTTTCCTATCCATGATGAATTTCGCAACGGACCTGATCCTGCCTTTAGCGGATTCGGTATTGTCGACCTTGTACACGTTTCGACCGTGTTCTTCTATGATGTGGCGGATTATCTTACTGCGTTGTCTTAATACGCTTATGGAGGTGTCGCGGTCCATGTCATTAATGTCAATCTTATACTCCCGATTGAGGACCCTGTCCACCGCTATGACCTCGTTACAGGTCACCCATACGAAGACATCGGGAGGTTGGATCAGATGTGCAAACGTTAGGTATGCGCCGTTTATGCACGCAAGCCGGGCCAGGGCGTGATACGAGCTCTCCTCTAAGATGTTCACTTTGGCTCGATCGAGTGTTCCTTTATGCCTCTCGTAGCAACAGAGTCGGCAAATTAGCTCAAGCTCCTCGATGCTTCTGGCGAAAGGTAAACATCTGAAAAACAGCTGTGGCACGCGCAGGCCGTTAAGTAACTGATGAGTGCGTCCAAATCGTACAAAACGCTGGTTGTCTGATCTTCCTCTCGATAATCGAGCGCCGGGTATGTGCTTGCATAACTCTCTGGATAGTGTCGTCTTCCCTGCGCCTTGAATCCCGCAAAACTCGACTAACATGATGCTCCCTCTTCATTTTCTTCCTGGTGGCAAATATTCCTTTTGGTGAATCGCTAGATGTGGTCGTTCGAGATCTGGCTAGCTCAATCTGGTTGTCGCACCAGAAAAGGCGACAGCACTGCGCAGGTATTAAAACTTGACTGGCGAACCGTAGTCAACCAAGGTGTGCAGTCCAACGACAGATTACGTTGCTGAGTTAAAAATAGGGTAACGGCCGATCGATCGGGGCTGTCGGTACGATTGTTTATATCAAACACGACGCTAGAAAAGCGTTGGCTATTTTAAAAAGCTCTAAGTTGTTCATGTCGCCCACATTTGTAAGTGAGTCCAGTGACGGTGTTCATCAACCGGCGAGCCTCGATCGATCACCATGATCCTTTCCGCAAAGGAGCGTTAAGTATCGCGTGAATATGTGACACGGTTCGCTCTGTCTTTTGCGATCTATTTGGAAAATGGGTAATTCTCGGTAGTAAGCCATGGGGCATGAGCTAAAATAACGTTCAACTCCCAACGATTACCGCCGCGAGCCGGATAGGAAACGGATAACCTCATTCAAGGTGTGCAGAATGGCCGGAAAATTAGTAGCAGCGTTATTGGGTGCCGGTTTGACGTGTGTGTCCGCCACGACACAAGCGTGGACGATACACGCGACCTTTGATGAAGGCGAGGTTGGTCAAAATACCCATCGTAGCGATGGCTTTCATGGCGCCGCAGGCGGTAGCACTTATAGTGATCAGCAAAAACTTAAAAACAACAGCGCTCGAATCAGTATCCGGAAAGGGGAAACCGGGTACGGGCACTGGGGCGGAGAATTTATCTTTCCGGAGAGCGCGTACAAAGGCGATACGATCTGGTTTCTAGTGCACGTCTATATGCCGGAAAATTTTGATCACTACGCTTACGGTGAAGGCGGTCGATTAAAGTTCTTGCGCATTCAAACGCTGAAATCCAATGGTGACAGTCGGGGCTATAACGATCTGTATTTTGATAAAAAAGGCGCCTCCCAGCCCTATAAATGGATATATGAAGGGGAGAATCGGTGGTCGGATGTGGGCAGTTTGAACAACCCGCCTAAGAAAGAGCAATGGCAGAGTTACGAAATGTCGGTAACGCTGGATAATGTTCCAGCCAGCGCAGGTGGCATGGCCAAAATCCGGATCTGGAAAAACGGACGGCTTTTGAAGGAAATCTCGGATCGAAAAACCCTTGGGGCCGCCGACGATTACAGCAATCGCGCGTTGCTGTTCACCTATTGGAACGGTGGCGCGCCGAAAGATCAGCACATGTATGTGGACGAAATTACCATCACAACCGACACGCCAGACAATGTTGACGAGCAGGGCAACCCTTACCTTGGCGGCCTATTGAAACGTCGTCCGGTCATGGTGGCAAAGTAGCGTCGATAATATTCTAGCAGGCTGTTGAAAAACGTTTTCGAGGCCATTTTTAACGCCGCAGAGGCCACGCAGATAGTTTTTCAACAGCCTGCTAGACCTGTTGTCGCCTGAAGATCGCTGTGGACCGTGCCGCACAGTAAACCATATGCAAGAATATGAGGATCAGGTACTGGGTGAATTTGTACTTGAAGCGGGAGTTGACCGCCGATGCATTGGCCAGAAACGCAATAGCCAGCAGGGCCAATGATGTCGTTGAGTAGCCCAAAAGAAAACATAGAACACTGACCACTACCATAATTGTCGTGGCCATAGAAAAAATAGCGACTTTAGAATGGAAGAAGGTCCTCGCATTTCGGAAGTCGCCCGTGCCATGCCAGAGCTCCCGGTTGAAAAAAGACAGAAGACTTCTAGGGTAACCCTCATGGTGAGCGACGAATTGCTCATTGACCACAAGGCGAACCCCTTGTCGGGCCGCCCGTAAACAAAAATCCACGTCTTCCCCAGTAATCATTCCCGGGTCAAAACCGCCAACTAAATCCATCACCTCTCGCGTGGTGATCAGATTCCCCGAGTTTATGTAGGGCGTCCCGCTTGCTCTCATATGGGCGAACCACGATTTTTCTATCCAGCTAGGGCTTTCGGAAAGCGCGTAGCGGCAGCCTGTAATTTGTAATGGATCTTGCCGCAGTTGATCGATTTGCCGAACCAGTTCGGCTGCCCACTGAGCCGTTAATAACACATCGGCGTCTACCAAGGCGATGATGGGCAACTGAGCCGCGGCGATGCCAATATTGCGCGCCATCGACACCGTGACCTTTTGATCGACATGAATGACCGTAACGTCATCAAGGCTTCGAAGAGCATCCCGCGTTCCGTCCGTGCTCGCGTTCTCAACAATAATCACTTCGTATGGAACGTGATCTTTTAATACTTCATGCAACCTGTTGACGGTGAACGTTATAAAGTGCGCTTCATTGTGGGCTGGTATTATTATTGAAACTGACATGTGCGTAAGTCCTTTCGGGATAGGCCGACACTAAACCCTGGGTCTCGGCTTTTACCGCATTGTATAACACCTGATTCAGCATAAGAAATAGATACAGATAGGGGTAAAACGCCACCGACATAAACGTCGAACCTACCAGATAAACCGCGAGGGCGACATTCATGCCAGTGCAATACAGGGGAACCCACGCGAGCCTGTCGTCAATCTCTTTTCCCGCTAATAGCTTTTTGGTTTTTCGAGGAAGTCGGAAGCAAATCCATAGCAGTAGCAAGTACAAAAACAGCCCTGGATAGCCCATTTCACTGCCCACCTGGATGTAGCTGTTGTGGGCAACCTCGCGTCTATAGTGGAAGTTTTCGAACTCTACATAGGGCGCGTAGTTATCTTCGAAATAAGACGGGAACGCATAATAACCGACGCCTATTAGTTTATTGTCGTTCATCATCGCAATTCCCTTTTCCCAATATATCA
>DAHVRW010000110.1 GCA_027322215.1 Marinimicrobium sp. | reverse complement strand
ACGGGCCCAGGAAGACAGTTGCACACACATACAACGCACCCATATTCATTACCCAGAGGGTAATTTACTGGATGACAGCAACCGCCAGGTCAGTGTTGGCGGCGGTATCAGCAGCGGCCAATACTCGAACCTGGATGCCGATGGCGTGCGCTTTTTTGCCGGCAACGCTGGCCAGGTGTTCAGCGCCCCTGGCGCGGGCAACACCGGCCGCTTTGATATTCGCGTTGATCTCAGTGCTTACCCCTGGTTGCGCTTTGACTGGACCCGGAGTGGCGATTACGATCAGTCTTACCTGCCTCCGGCAAACATCGGCTTTGGCTCCTACCGGGGTCATGATCGGGTTATCTATTGGCGAGAAGTCTTCGAGTGTAAGGACGTTGTATGTGGACATTGATACGTCGATTCCAACGTCGTGCGCCGGTTGAGCACAGCCATGATCCGGAGGCCATTGCGGCGCGCTTGCAGGCGGGGCCAACCCACAGTTATTTGCGGGATTTTATCTACGGCGCCATCGATGGCGCCATTACCACGTTCGCCATCGTATCCGGTGTGGCCGGGGCGGGTTTATCCAGCGGGGTGGTGATTATTATGGGGCTGGCTAACCTCCTGGCGGACGGCTTCAGCATGGGGGTGAGCAACTACCTCGGCACTCGGGCGGAGGAGCAGTTAAGGGAGAAAATTCGGGCTCAGGAAGCACGACACATTCGTCTTTATCCCGAGGGCGAGCGGGAGGAGATACGGCAAATTTTTGCCCTTAAAGGTTTTGCCGATGAGGCTCTGGAACAAGTGGTGGAGGTGATAACCTCCGATAAGGAGCGCTGGATCGACACCATGGTCCAGGAAGAGTATGGATTGAGCCTGAAAGGTGGGCGGCCTATTGTCGCCGGCACCGTTACCTTCGGGGCGTTCATTCTCGCGGGCGCCTTGCCCCTGCTGGCGTTTGTGGTTAACTGGATATTTCCCGGCGCCGTTGCCCGTCCGTTTGCGGTCAGTGTCGGCTTAACCGTGTTGGCGTTTTTTGCCATCGGCGCGCTCAAAAGCGGCTATGTAAGGCAATCACGAATTCGTGGCGGGCTGGAAACCGTCGCTGTGGGGGGTATTGCCGCCTTATTGGCCTATGGCATAGGCTCGGCCTTGTCGGGATTGGCGTAGCCGTCCCAACCTCCTGTCTTGTCGAGCGGCCTACAATTGCTGTGCGGGCGCTTCCAGGCGAATATCCAGTGCCAACTCATCGGCGATCACCTCCAGGTGCTGATGCAGCTCTTCCAGATTCACCGTCTCGGGAACCTCGATCAGACCCGTGGCCTCAAATAACGGCTCCCCCGAACCGGCCACGCTCGAGTAATCGGTCTCCAGTTCGTCCATGTTAATATGACGTCCGGCGAAGGCCCGGGCGATTTCGTGCACTATGCCTGAACGATCGGGACCGACGACGCTGAAATTAAATGCTTGGCTGGTGGTTTTGGCAACGTTGCGGGTGGACTCCACCACGATTGTTAAACCGCGGCCCGACAAGGCATGCAGCGCTTGCGTCAAGGCGTCTTGTCGTTCGGGGTCGATCGCTACCTGCAAAATGCCGGCGAACTTGCCGGCCAGGTGCGACATGCGGCTCTCCAGCCAATTACCGCCGTAAGCACTAATGGTTTGCGCCAGGGTTTCCACCAGGCCGGGTTTGTCGTCCGAGATAACGGTCAGTACCAAATAGTTGTTCACGGCAAACTCCTTTCCCTAGCATGGGTTCAAGGGTGGTGACATGCGCTGGTTAAACGCGTCAAGTGCAAACACCCGAATGACAGCAGCAGAATGAAAACACCGGCAAGAGTAGCGCCGATGAGTGCCCCGAACAAGAACCGCCGTTGAGATTAACGGGCGCTCGTGCCAATTGAGGTTAATTGTGATTATTCCCCATCAACAGCTATCTCCCGAAACGTTGCAAAGTTTAGTGGAAGAGTTTGTCACTCGCTCGGGCACCGACTATGGTGCAACGGAAATCCCCCTGCAGGACAAAGTCCGACAGGTTCAGCGCCAGTTGGCCCGTGGCGATGTGGTTATCGTCTTTGATCTGGCCACTGAGAGCGTTACGTTGCTGAGTCGCCAAGAGGCCGAACAACTGGCCGACCAATGAACATTCTACGTGACACGCCACCCGCGCCCTATGCGCGTTTATTACTGGCCCATGGTGCCGGTGCGCCCATGGACAGCGCTTTTATGAATCGGGTGGCGCAGGGCTTAAGCGAGGCCGGAATCGAGGTGTGGCGCTTCGAGTTTCCCTATATGGCGGCGCGCCGCGCCGGAGGCGGAAAACGGCCGCCAGATCGCCAGCCGGTGTTGCTTGATACCTGGGGCGAACTTATTCATCAGGCACGCGGCGATCATGCCGATGGGCCGCTGTTTATTGGCGGTAAATCCATGGGAGGGCGCATGGCCAGTTTGGTGGCGGATAAAGCAGCGGTGGATGGCTGGGTATGTCTGGGTTACCCGTTTCATCCCGTGGGTAAACCAGAGCGCCCACGCATTGAACACCTGCACACTCTGCGCACACCCAGCCTGATTGTGCAGGGCAGCCGCGATGCCTTGGGAAACCGCGAGCGGGTGGCGGATTACCCTCTGTCCAGTCACATTCAGATACATTGGCTGGAAGATGGCGACCATGATTTTAAGCCTCGGGTAAGGTCCGGCTTTACCCAGGACCAGCATCTGGCGGACGCGGTTGCCCAAGTGGACGCCTTCATTAAACGCACAGCGAGAAATTTGTGAATCATTTGTTTTTGCATTGTCGGCCCGGGTTTGAGAAAGAGTGCGCGGCGGAGATTACCGAACGGGCCGCCGAGTTGGGCCAGTACGGCTACATCAAAACCCAGGAGAGCAGTGCTTACGTACTGTTTGTGACCCATGAGCCGGAGGGCGCACGGCATCTGGTGCAGAATCTGCCATTCCATGAACTGATATTTGTCCGTCAGTGGTTTGCGGCCGCCCCCATCGTTACGCACCTGCCGCCTGAGGACCGGGTAACGCCTCTACTGGCTGTTGCCGAAACGTTTCCTGCGGTCCGTGAATTGGTGGTGGAAACGCCCGATAGCAATGCAGGTAAGGAGCTGTCTACCCTGGGCCGTAAGCTTGCCTCACCCTTTGTGCGGGCGCTGCGCCAAACCGGATGCGTGCAGGCGCAGGCACCCTGGTTTTTACATTTGGTGCTGTTGTCCGGCCAGCGGGCCTATATAGGCATCAGCCCCGTGAACAATCGAGCGCCCTGGCCCATGGGGATTTTGCGCTTGCGCCAACCTAAGGGGGCGCCCAGCCGCGCTACGTTAAAGCTGGAGGAGGCCTGGCATTACTTTATTCCAGCGGATGAGTGGGATCAGCGTCTGGCTAACGGTATGCACGCGGTGGATTTGGGTGCGGCGCCTGGTGGCTGGACTTGGCAACTCGTGCAGCGGGGCATGTTTGTTGAGGCGGTGGATAATGGCCCTATGGCTCAAGAACTGATGGACACCGGGCTTGTGACCCATCAGCGAGTGGATGGGTTTTCCTACCGGCCCGATAAACCTGTGCATTGGTTAGTGTGCGATATTGCGGATATACCGGCGCGAGTGGCCAGCCTGATCAGCGATTGGGCTCTGGAAGGTTATTGTCGGGAAGCGGTGTTCAATTTGAAGCTGCCCATGAAGCAGCGGTATGCGCAGGTAAAACAACTGGCCGAGCGCATGGGCGAGCGGTTTGACGCCGCGGGGTTGGATGTAGAGCTACGGTTCAAGCAGCTGTATCACGACCGTGAAGAGGTCACGGGCCACCTGCGGGTGTTTTGATCAGGCCGTTAACTGTCCGTTAAAAAGATCACTGCGGTCTGGAGCGGCTCAGGCGGTGCTGGGCGTTTATTCTTAGCCGATGCTCCGTCGTAGCGGGTTCGTCGCCGCGGGTTATTCGCGGCCGGGGACTTGTTTACGAAGTCCCCGTATCCGGCTTCACTCCGAACCGCAGCGGGGTGTGGAAAGCCCGCTATGGGTTTTCTAATGGAATGTGGTAGGGCGGTTATCGGTACAGTGCAGGAGCCAATCAGCCAAAGCGGCCCAATCTACCAGTAGCCGGTGGACCAACTCTAGCTGCTCAGGGTCATCGTGCTGCCCCTCTAGGGCCTGATTGCCCAGGTCGGTTAGCGCTTCAAGCACCTTGCCGACAGTCTCCGCCTCAAGGCTGGCGATCAGGCTCGAATTCAGTGGTGGCTGGGTGACTCGAATGCCCGTGCGTCGGCCCGGTGGGGCTTCTTTAATGTTCGCCAGGGCGTTTTGTACGACCTGCGCCAAGCTTGGGTTATGCTGGCGCAGTAAGTCGGACGTTAACGCCAGCGCCGCGGCGCTGAGCGCAGAATTGGTATAGGGGTATTTCGCGTACGACATTTAACGATTACTTCTTAATAGGTGGGTTGGACGAATTGTAGGTGCGTGGACGATCCAAGGGATCGTCCTCATCAACAGCAAGTCTAGCAGGGGAATTTGGTTTGCACCGATTATTCATAGAACAAGTGAGACTATAGGCATGAGTGTTAATAGACATTTAGATGCTACGGGGCTTGTATGCCCAGAGCCGGTCATGCTTTTGCACCGCGCGGTGCGGGAGGCGGAAGTAGGGGAGGTGATTGAAATGCTGGCCACGGACCCGTCCACGGCTCGAGATGTTCCAAAATTCTGCCATTTTCTCGGCCACGAACTGCTGGAGCAGTCCGAAGAGGGCGACACCTATCGTTATCACATTCGAAAAACCGCGTGAGCGCTAGAACAAACGGGTCTCTGGGCGCTAAACCGGGTACTTCAATGGGCTAGAAACTAAGGTCCAGAGCCAGAAAACTGGCCGCGCCACCGTGTTTTTCCGGTGGCGCATTAGCCATGTTCGATCAGGTTCCATCCACCAGCAAAGAGATCGCCGCCAGTGCCTCTGGATCCTCGGCTTTAATCTTGTTGGCGATTTGGTGCTGAAAGAAGTAGCGGAAGTGCTCGCTGCCTTGGGCTTGGTACAAACACTCGTCACCGGGCAATACCGGTGTACTGTTGACCTTGCTGACATCGGTTAACATACCGTAAATGCTGCCATCGTGTAGCAGGCGCCAGCTGACCACCTCCACCAACGACAGTCGATTGCTCTGCTCTGTGGCCAACACCGCGTGAGTGCCGATCGTGTCGGGCAACTCCTGGACGACGTCATCGTCGCTTTCACACAGCAGCTCGTAATACTCGGCCGCGGTTTCCAGCTCGATAACCTTATGCATGGGAGCCTCAAAGAACACGTCGTCGATTCCGGCGTCGTAATAACCTTCCCATTGGCCATTGAGCGGATCGCAAATATCCGGGCAGGCGATAATGTCGTTGAGCCAGGGCACCAGTCCGACCACTTCGCCATTGGCGCGCAGGCCCCAGCAAAGAATTTTCAGGCTAAAGAGCTTTTCGGAGTGGCTGTCGTTCGAGTACAGCATCTCCAAGCCGTCCAGCTCTGGAGCGAGACGAATGAAACGCTGGTCGTGAAGTTCGGACAAAGTCTGTCCTGAGAAGATATCGACCACGTTGTCCGTGTTGTGGCCTGGGCGTGAGGTCTTCATAATACACACCTCCTGACTGAGGCTGGAGCTGGCGGTAGCCGCCGAAAACATGGATAAGCCGATCGCGACTATCACTGACAGGCTGCGAGCAACACCCAGCTTGCCGCCACATGCGGTGGTGGCCCGCCCGGGTTTTTCGCAACCTACACGCTTAAAGTATAGGGTATCGTGGCAAAGAACAATAGGTTAGGACGCAAAAGCTCGCCGGGGCTGCTCCGCGCGAGTCGGTCAGTGTTAGAGGATAAAGCTTTTGCAAGAAGTTAGGCGCAGTAAGGGCCACGATAGCGGCCAGTTAATCGAATTATTTAATCAGACGTTTCTTGCCAGCCACGCCACCTGCCTCGTGGGCGGGGGTCACGAACCCCTGTATGAGCCCGCGCAACAGCCAGGCGCATTGAACCGCATTGTGTTTACCCGTGATTATTTCGCCAGCGCTTTGCACGAAGTGGCGCATTGGTGTGTGGCGGGGCCTGAACGGCGCCGGCTCACTGATTACGGCTATTGGTACGCCCCCGACGGGCGAACCGAGGAACAGCAGATGGAGTTCGAGCGGGTGGAGGTCAAACCCCAGGCGTTGGAATGGCTGTTTTCTGAAGCCGCTGGCTGGCAATTTCGGGTCAGCAGTGACAACCTTGCCTCGGGCCTGGGGCCGAGTGAGGGGTTTCTGGACGCCATTCATGGCCAAGCGCAGAGCTATTGCCAAGGTCGCCTGAGCGGCCGGGTGCAGGCATTTCTGCGTGCGCTTTTAGGCTATTACCAACGCGGCGTCAGCCTGGAGTCTTGGCTAACGCCTGAGCGGTTCGAGCGGAAATCTCTGTCCTGATTTCTCAAACCCCTGATTTCTCAAAGTCCTGATTTCTCGAACTATGGGTGTTTGACCCGTAAGCGTAGGGCTCCGCAACAAGTTGAGGAGCCGGTTATTTAACTGAACCGTGCCATTGTGGCGCATTTTCCAAAGTCGACAAGGACCGCTATGAAAATTATTGCCGACGAAAACATTCCGCTGGTGGACGAGTTTTTTGGTCACCTAGGAGACATTATCCGTCTACCTGGCCGGACGATGAAAAGCGATGACGTGCGCGACGCCGATGTCTTATTGGTGCGTTCAGTCACGCCTGTGAACGAGGCGCTGATCGGTGCCAGTAAGCTGAGCTTTGTGGGTACCTGCACCATTGGTGTCGACCATCTGGATCAAGACTACCTGACTCAGCGGGGGATCAGCTGGGCCAGCGCACCGGGCTGTAACGCTAACTCTGTGGTGGAATACGTGTACGCCGCCTTAGCGCACCTGGATGTGGATTGGCTGGAACGCCGGGTGGGCATCATCGGCTGCGGTAATGTGGGCGGTTTTTTGCACAAGCGTTTGACGGCCCAGGGCGTACAGTGTCTGTGCTACGACCCATTTTTAACCTCGGCGGACAATCCCGACTTAACCACCCTGGACAAGGTGCTCGACTGCGACATCGTGTGCCTGCACACGCCCTTGACCACCGGCGGCCCTTACCCGACCCGACACTTGTTGAGCGATGCTGAGCTGGCGCGCCTGCGTCCGGGCACAGTGCTGCTTAATGCCGGGCGCGGCCCGGTAGTGGATAACGCCGCGTTGTTGCGGCGTATTCAAGCGTCCGACGATTTGCAGGTGGTGCTGGATGTTTGGGAGCCGGAGCCGAACATTTCCCGCGAGCTGCTGGATAGGGTGGCCCTCGGTACGCCGCACATTGCCGGCTACAGTTATGACGGAAAGGTGACTGGGACCGCAATGATCTACACGGCCCTGTGCGAGCATTTGGGGGTGGAGGCTGAGGCCAGCTTGCCTGAGTTGTTGCCTCAGGTGGTGGATAACCGTTTGAACGTTACCACTGCCGATGCCTGGCGCGCGCAGCGTCAGTTAATACCCCATGCATACGCCATTGCGGAAGACGATCAACGCTTGCGTGATTTGGCCCGGCGCGCTGAGCGGGGCGAAGAAAATTTTGCCGAGGGTTTTGATCGGTTACGCAAGGAATATCCGGTTCGCCGAGAGTTCGGTAACTATCGGTTAGAGTTTGAGCCAGGCACTGACGTCAATGCCGGGCGGCTGGGCGCCTTGGGGTTTAATATCGAGGGCCACGGAAGGCCCGAGTGAAACGAGACGCCGTCTCGGTTCCCGTCGCGCACGAGCGCCACTGAGTTTCGGGCACAAAAAAAGCCGGCCAGTGGCCAGCTTTCTTTGATGAATTGGAGCGGGAAACGAGACTCGAACTCGCGACCCCAACCTTGGCAAGG
>DAHVRW010000010.1 GCA_027322215.1 Marinimicrobium sp. | reverse complement strand
CCCCAGGATAGCTTTAACAAAGAGCATATACGTACCTCGGTTAATGTACCCGTGGATGAAGATAACTTTACCTCTCGGGTGGAACAGATCGCCGGGAGCAAAGAACGTGAGGTAGTGGTTTACTGTGCGAGTTTCGATTGCGATGCCTCCACCAGAGCTGCGGAAAAGTTGCAGCAGGAGGGTTTCACGCAAGTGTATGACTACGAAGGCGGCACCAAGGATTGGTTTGCTCATCACTAACCAGGCCAGCGAAAACGGCACAGTCAGCTTAACGCAGAGGCGGCGCTCAGGCCGCCTTTTTATTTCTCGTCGCGGGTGAGATTCTGCATCCAGCGGCGCTTACCGATACGCCACCAGGCAGGCAAAAACTTAAAGATGTCTTCAACAAACATCAGTGCATAGATAAACAAGAACGGCAGGCCCAGAATAAAAATACCGTACGCCACAGCCGGCAATCCGATAAGCCACATAACCGTGAAGTCAGTGATCAGAACGAAGCGATTATCGCCCCCGGCACGCAGCACGCCAATAATGCGCACCATGTTCAAAATTTTGATCCACACCAACGCGCAAAAAATCATCAGGGTATAGTTGAGCAAGCTGGCCGCTGACTCTTGCACTTGATCGAAAAAACCCAGTATCCAAGGCCGTAGCAACCACAGTAGCAGTGACAAAAGTACAACGAGAATAATCGTCAGGCGATCGAAGATTTTGTGCAGCCGCCAAGCGTCCTCCTTGTCGTCCGCCCCCAAGCTGCGCCCCACCATAACCGCGCTGGCGTTGGCCAGGCCCACGAAGAGCGCGAAAAAAGCACTCTCTATGGGCACAATCACGCCCATCACGGCCAGCGCATGGGTGCCCGCGTAGCCGGTCAGAACGTGATAGGTGGCATTGCCCAAACCCCAAATGCCATAGTTCACCATCAGTGGTAGCGCAAACGCGGCGAAACGTTTAACAACTGCGCCGTTCAGCGCTTCCCGAAAGTGGCTCCGGTGCAAGGCGAAACCGTGGTTGCGCCCGTAAATCCAGCCAAGAATAAACAGCATTTGCAGGGCTCTGGCTACCAGAGTGCCCCAAGCGGCACCGGCGACACCCAGTGGCGGAAAGCCAAAGTGGCCGAAGATCAGAACATAATTCAGCGCGACATTAATCACTACCGAGAACGCACTGGCCAGTAACGGCAAGGTGGTATTGCCCAACGCCCGCAGCGATGCCTCGAACGTAATGGTCACCTGAATTAACAACAATGCCGGCGCGGTGATGCGCAGGTACTGGGCGGTCAGCCTCACCACGTCAGGATCGGGATTTACCCAGCCCAGCCAGAGCTCCGGAGCCACACCGAATAGCAACGCAAACGGCATTACCAGAACGACCCCCACCACCAACGTGACCGCCAGGGTTCGTTGACATCGGGAAAACATGTTGGCGCCGCTGTACTGAGCCACCAACACGCTGCAACCGGTGGCCAGGCCGCCCATGATGACCAGCAGTAGAAAATGCAGCTTGGCGGCCAGCCCAACCGCCGCCACCGCGGCCGAACCCAACCCGCTGACCATCATCACATCCGCCATGCCCAGCATGGACTGCAATAACATCTGCAAGGCAATGGGTAGAGCCAGCGCGATCACTGTCCACCAAAAGCGGGAGTTGTTGGGCGACGGGTTCACGGTAACAGGGGACGACCGAGCCTGAGATGACGGGATCTTGGAAGACATAAAGCGGACAGCTCAACAACACCAATAGAAAGGAACGCCTATTCTACGTTTTACCAGGCAATAGCAACACCGTTAGTTATACGTATCGAGCAAAGGAAATAGCGTATTGAGTCTCAAGTAAAGCACATCCGGTTCCGTATCCAGTAAAACGATCGAGCCAGCTTGTTGAGATTAAAGCGGCGGAGGGATACAGCGAGATACGAAGAGATACGAAGAGACATTAAGAGACGTGATCGGCTGTCATCCGTCGCTGAAGCTGCCGATACCAGCGATGTCCCATCCAGGCGGAAACGCCCAGGTAGGGAATTGCGCCCAGTACCCACATAATCAAGCCCGCCAGCTGCTGATCGCCTAAGCTGCGTGCTTCGTCGTATAGCGGATTCTGGGCAAAGGTCAGCAGTGCGCCCAAAAAGCCCGTGTGCATCAAGGTAAACAACAGCGCCAGCAGAGCCCAGGGCGCACGTCTTTCACTGCGGGTCATAATCGACCACCAAAACCATCCCGCCGTGGCGACAAAACACAGGTGCTCAAACGCATGCCACCAGGGGTTCTCTACCGCCACCATATAGAACACGGGTGTGTGCCAAATCCAAATAGCGGCGGCATGGAGATAAGCACTTAACATGGGGCGGCGCACCAGTGGCAACATGGGCCGGACGCACCAAATAGCCCAGCGGCCTGCACCGGCGATCATTTGCGGCAGCGGCCGGCTCAACGCCCACAATGGCGTAACCACCACCATCAACATCATATGTTGCGCCATATGGGCGGCGGTACTCTCTTTGGCCCAATGATCCAGGGGCCCTAACACCGCCAGTGCGCACAGCAGCGATCCGCTGTGAAAGAGCAACCCCCGGCTCAGTCCAGGAGGGCGCCGCCAGGCTCCCAAAGTGTATACACCCCAGAACAGTACCAATAACAAAGCGCTGAACAGTGCCGCCGCCTGCTCCGGACCATCACTGGTGATGGGGTTGTGAGCCCACGCCGAGGGGCTACAGAGCAACCATGTCGCCAACCCCAAAGAAATTATACGCATGGCGGCAGCACCAGTCCGGGGATGACCATAAACACCACCGAAAATCCGGCAACGCTATGCGCTCCTGCGGACACCTGAGCGACAAAACGATGCGGGCTGGACACCTCTGGCGCGCCCGCTGCACGCCAGCACCGTCGCGCCCAATACCAAAGCAAAACAATAAAGGGCAGGCTAATAACGACCAACAAGCCATTGATCCAACTGACCGATGTTCCGCCGGCCGACGCAAACTCACACGCGAGGGATAAAACGGTATACCAGATGACAAACCACACCGCCCACACAGTTAGCCCTAAAACCAATTGCAGCGGGTGTACGGGTGATAACATCACACTGTCCCCCAGCCCAACGGCATTAAAATAAAAGCCAGAATGCTCAACCAAAAAATGGCGGCGCTATAAACCCATAGAGGACGCAACACCATGGGCTCGTAGGGCAGATCTTTCGTGACGTAGCCCTTCCTGACTCGCAGAGCTTGCAGCATCGTTACCGCCGTCGACAAAGCGGAGTGAACAAGAATGTAAATGAGCATCACCAACAGCACCGCATCGTGAGCCAGCTCGGTCGGCGCGAGCGTACTCGCCCGCAGTGTCCAACCCATCAACGCCACGTGAATCAGACCAATAGCGCTGATCCACCACAAACGCCGCTCCAGCGAATCGCCGCGCCCACGGCGCAGCTGGGCCACCAGCTTGTGATAAAATCCGGCGGCAATACCGAGCGCTACGCCGCTGGCAAGTAATGATGGCAGCGCTAGAGGCATCTGCTCGGGCGCCTGCCAATCCGCGGCCACGGTCCACAGATAAAACCAACCGAACAGTAAAGACATGTACAGTGCCGCGTCTGCCAACAGCGCCAGTCCCATGCCCCACAGCCCCGGTCCGTCTTGAGTGCGCGAATGCAGCGGCACCCCTTCGGGCTCGACGCCGTTCATGGGCGCCGCTTTAGAATGCAGTCCGTTTTCCCAACTCCACCGCAGCATAAAAGCGACCGCGACCAATGCGCCGACAGATGCCACGAGATAACTGCGTAGCAATAAACTGACGCACACCACGGCCAACGCGGCGGCGGCCAGCAGCGGCCACCAGGAGTTGGTGGATACGTGAATAATTTCCTGTGTGCGACCGCTGATGGGATCACAGCCGAAAATCTCACGCCGGCCGTGGGGGGCATGGGCCAAACCGTGCCGACCTGCATTCATCGTCTCGGGTAACGTGGGGTCGTCCCACAGGGGATGCCGGCTGCGCACGGTGGGTAAGCTGGCGAAATTAAATGTGCTCTGGGGTTTTTCTACCGCCCATTCGAGGGTGTCTGCATTCCATGGGTTGCGCCCCGCTTTACGACCATAGCGATAATGCAACGCAAGATCGATAACAACGACCGCTACGCCGGCCGCCATCACAAACCCGCCGACCGATGACAACAGGTTGAATCCGCTCCACCCCAGATCCGCCTCATAGGTGTACACCCTTCGTGGCATACCGAGTAAGCCGGTGACGTGCATCAGAAAAAACGTCATGTTAAAGCCGATAAACGTTAGCCAAAAACCCCAATAGCCCAACAGTTTGCTCGGCATACGCCCGGTCACTTGTGGCAACCAATAATACAAGCCCGCCAACACCGGAAAGAGCATTCCGCCCACCATGACGTAATGCATATGAGCCACCACAAAGTGGGTATCATGAACTTGCCAATTGAATGGCACCAGGGCCAGCATTACGCCGGTCAGACCGCCGGCCACAAAGATGAACAAAAATCCCAATATCCATAACATGGGTAACGCCAAAATAACCTTTCCCGTCCACAGGGTGGCCAGCCAGGCAAAAATCTGAATAGCCGTGGGCACCGCCACCAACATGCTGGCGGCGGAGAAGAAAGCCTGTGCCAGTTGCGGGATTCCCACGGTAAACATGTGGTGGACCCACAATCCGAAGCTGATAAATCCCATAACGATAATGGACAGAACGACCCAGCGATAACCCACCAGAGGCCGCTGTGCGAACACCGGCAAAATGGTAGATACCACCCCGGCGGCGGGCAGAAAAATAATATAGACGTCGGGATGCCCGAAGAGCCAGAACAGATGTTGCCACAGCAGCGGGTCGCCCCCGCCTTCAACGGAAAAAAACGGCATGCCTACGCTGCGCTCCAGCTCCAACAAAATGCTGGCCAGAATCAAGGGCGGAAAGCCGAACACAATCATCAGCCCCATGCCGAGAATGTACCAACAGAATATGGGCATGGTGCCCAAGGTCATACCATTGGTTCGACTGCGTAAAATCGACGCCACCAGTTCGATACCCGCCGACAAGGCCGAGATTTCCACGAAGGTAACGCCCAACAACCAAACATCCGAGCCCGGCCCCGGCGCGTAGGTGGAACTGCTTAGCGGCGTGTACATAAACCAGCCGGAGTTGGGCGCCACGCCCATAAACAGACTGAACAGAATGATGATTCCACCGAACAGATAACAGTAGTACCCGAAAGCACCGATGCGCGGAAACACCAAATCCCGGGCACCAATCATTTTAGGTATCAGATAGACCGCAAGGCCTTCAAGAATCGGAATAGCGAACAAGAACATCATGATTGTGCCGTGCATGGTAAACAGCTGGTTGTACAGTTCCGCATGCACGATGTTTTGCTCCGGCAGCGCTAACTGCGTTCGCATCAGCATGGCTAAAATTCCGCCGATCAGAAAGAACACACCACCGGTAATAATAAATCGCAGGCCGACGCTGGTGTGGTTGACCGCCGCCAGCGCGCCCCAGCCGGGAAGGTTCGCCCAAACCTTCTCTAATTCTTCACGCAGTGCACTGCCTTCGCTGCGATGGTTAGTGCTCATAGGCGTGCTGCTCCTCCTGGGCCTGACGCCACCACCGATCAAAGTCCTCCGGCGCGTGTGCGTGTACCACAAATTTCATATGAGCATGGACGGTACCACAGAACTCCGCGCACTGACCTCGGTACGTGCCGGGCTCGTCCGCCTGTATGCGCAACACGTTGGTATGGCCGGGGATCATATCGAGCTTGCCCGCCAGGCGTGGCACCCAAAACGAATGAACCACATCCGCGCTGCGCAGATGCACATCGACAGCGACGCCCGCCGGAATGTGCACAACATCCACCAAGCTGATGTTCGAATCGGGATAGTGCACCTCCCACCACCATTGGTGACCGGTGACATGAACATGAAACACCTCGCCTTCTTCCGGCGCCAACGGCAACATCCGGTGCCCAGCAGGAATTCCGAAAATCAACAGCAGCCCAGTACTGACAATCGGCAAAATGACGCCCCCGGCTATAATGAGGCGCCGACCAAATTTTTTTGTTTGTTCACTGTTTATGTCCTCGTGTGGCCGGCGGATGGCATACAGCCACAGCGATACGACCACCAGAAACACCACGGTGGCGTAAAGCACCATGGCCCACCACAACCACTGGGCGATACGCGCCGATGAGCCGGCCGCATCCAACGCCGAAAAAGGTCCGCTGCAGCCACTGAGAAAAATGGGGATGAACGCACTGCTCAGGACTGTTAATCTCACCCATCGACGCGACCGAACACGCGCATGACATTCACTACCGATGAGAGGGCATTCATGGTTCGTGAACCGATATTGAGCAAGATGGCGATCGGCGGCCACCCCGTTCATCCGACTTTGATTCACTTTCCTGTCGCGGCCCTGATCGGCGTGATTGGCACCGACGTCGGATACCTTGTCACTCACGATGAGTTCTGGGCACGTGCCGGGTTGTGGTTGGCCGGCATTGGCGCATTTGGTGGCTGGATTGCCGGCAGCATCGGTCTGATAGATTTGCTCTTGGTAACACGAATTCGCCGCCTCATCACCGCCTGGAGCCATGCCATTCTTGCCGTCATGATGCTGTCGCTGGCCACGCTCAATTGGCTGCTGCGTTACACCGATGCGGTTGCGCATATTTTCCCGTGGGGCCCATACCTTTCGTTGCTCACTGGCGCGTTGATTATGGCCACGGGAATTCTCGGCGGCCAACTGGTGTACGAGTATGCGATAGGCGTTAACACCCATGAGGCGCTGCATCGCCGCGTAAAACCTTAGCCACACACGCCGTCGGCACGACTCCAGTGCCGCGATACCGTAGATCACCCAATCCATGGCAAAACCTCCTCAGTGGGTTTTGCCAACACGACCCAGACTATCGCCAGCATCAACACGCCACACGTCGCGGCCAGAATCCAACACCACAGCCGCAGCGGCTCAGCCATATTTTTTTCCAATCGCAGCACAAGAATCCCTGACGAGGCGTGCGCCAAAACTAATGCGGTAACCAGCGTGAGCTTTACCATAAGCCATGACGACACGATAAGATCGACGACGAACAACAAGGTACCGAAGATAATGGCCAGTAGCGCGGCTGGGGTGGCGATGTGAGTAAATACGAAGCGCGCCATTGAGTCATGGTGTTCGGGCGCGTCAGTAATCTCAGTTTGTGAATGCGCGGTGCCGACGATTAACGAAGAGAGATACAACAGTGCGGCACACCAAAACAGCATGGCGGAAATATGCAGCACCAGAATCCAAACCATTCGCAGAACTCCCTTCTGTGATGTGACAACAGCGCAGCCCAGTATAAAGACTCAACAACTCATTTCAATGCGCGTCACGCGGTAAATTTCGCTCGACGATTCTACGGCTTGTTACCACTCAGTCAGTCATGAAACGCGAGCCATAAAGTGGAAACCATGAAACTTTGCCAGACGCTGTGACTCGTAGCCATAGACTGCATTTGTGTACACAGCGCGCATATCCGCAACAGGGGAGGTTGGGCATGTCGAACAAAACGAAAAACTCGCGCGTTCGTTTAAGACATTGGTTTCAAATCAGCGCGATGGCCGCCGCCATCGGTTTTGCGCCGGCAAGTTATGGCGCGTCGTTTTATCTTTTGGAACAAAGCCCAGCGCACTTAGGTCATGCGTTCGCGGGCACGGCCTCCAACATCAACGATGCAAGTACGGTTTATTTTAATCCCGCCGGCATGGCCCAACTGGACGGTAAACAACTGACGGCTGGCCTTAATGCCGTTATGCCCAGAGCCCGCTTTCGCGATGAGGGTTCCAACACGGGTAACCTGCGGGCGCGCACCAGCGAGTCGGCGATCGTTCCCAATCTCTATTACACCCATCGCATGAATGATCAATGGGCATTCGGCCTGGGTCTGACGGTTCCCTTTGGCCTGTCCAGCGACTATGGCACTCAATGGCCTGGGCGCTACCTCGCAACATTCAGCGAGCTGGAACTGATTAGTCTCAGCGCAACGGCTGCCTATTCATTTAATGAAAAGTTTTCCTTCGGCCTGGGCGTCAGCTATCAGGAGATGGATGTCACGCTAGAGAGCCAGATCGACTCAACGCTGGGCGCCGCTCCCAACCCAGAGACGGACAGCTATGGAACAATTTCCGGCGACGCGGATGACATTGTGTTTGATCTCAGTGCGCTCTACCGGCACAACGAAGCGACGACCTTTGGACTGGCCTGGCGCGAAGGTGGCACGTTCGATTTGTCCGGCGATGCGCATTTCACCCGCAATGCCCTCTGCGCGCCTGGCGCCGGGTTTCCCATACCGGAAACTAATTTCACCACCGGCACATTATGTACCGCCGCACTGGCGTCTCGCGAAGGTGCTGTACGCGCCGATGTCACTCTGCCCGACGTATTAACGTTAAGCGCCAGCCATCACCTTGATGACTTTTGGAGTGTGCACGCTGATATTGGATGGACACGATGGAGCAGCATTCAGTATGTGGATGTGGTCAACCAACAGACGAGCACCTTGGTGGAAACGTTGGCGTTGCAGTACAGCGACACTTATCGCTTGGCTTTAGGTGCGACCTACCGCACGAACGGTCCCTGGACTTTTCGCGCTGGAGTCGCGTTTGACGAGGCGCCCCAAACAGACGCCACTCGCATGACACCGAGAATTCCCGATGAGGACCGAACCTGGCTAAGCCTGGGCTTCAATTATGCTCACTCGGACAAGCTCAGCATTGACGCGGGCTATGCCCACCTGATTGTGGCGGGGGCCGATATCGCATCGCTCGATACTGAAACAGGACATAACGTGGTGGGAAGTTTTAGCTCTCGGGTCGATATTCTCAGTGCCCAGTTGAACTGGAAGTTGTAAAGCAAGCTGAATCTTGCCAGGGCAGGGACGCCCTCTTTTTTTACCGACTTTTTCAGTAGGCCGATACAACCTGCGATTTAATACATTCACGTCGATACAGGAGGAGCCCGATGAAAGTATCTTCCACTTCGGACAGAGTAACCAACCAGACGCCGTCGGAGATTAACGAACGAATTCAGCGGGCCACCGAAGCGTCCATTGAATATCACAAGAACCATCCTGAATTGATAGAGCGACGCCTGCAAGAGCTTGATGAAGAATGGGATATCGAGCGCACCTTGCAAACCAACGCCGCCAGTTTAGTGTTAGGCGGGAGCCTGTTGGGACTGGTCGTTAACCGGTTATTCTGGACGGTACCGATAGCGGTCAGCGGGTTTTTGTTGCAACACTCGATGCAAGGCTGGTGCCCACCACTGAAGCTTTTACGCAGGAGCGGTTGCCGTACGGCACGGGAGATCGAAACTGAGCGCTACGCACTGCAGGCGTTCAAAAGTAACGGAAAAGCATGGGATCAGGAGAAAACCCACGGCAATGGTCGCCATAGCAAAGAATCCGGCGAAGCGGCTCAAAGCTCCTAGCCAGCCCTATCCTTCACACGCCAGTTGGCCGCCGGTGCGGATGACTCGACAGTTGACGATTAATTTCGTCAACTGTCGACAGGTCCTCAATATGATTGCCCGACGTTTTGACAGCCGCAGTAGCCGCTGATACGCCATAGCGAAACGCATCATAGATCGGTTCACCCCGGTAGAGGTGGTAAGTCATCAGGGCCACAAAACTGTCCCCCGCGCCCACATGGCTGACAATGGCGGTAGGCGGCGGAGTCAACGCCTCTCGATCACCAAAGCGACTCGTTAGCAGCGCGCCTTTTGGCCCCAAGGTGACCACCAGAATATCCGCATAGCCTTTGGCAACCATCTCCTCCATCGCATCCAGTTGCGCATCAGGCTCATCGGGGCCAGCGTAACCGAGCTGCAGAAACTCCTTGCGATTGAGCTTTGCCAGATAAACGCCTTCATCAAGAGACGCCTGTAAAGCCGTACCTGAGACATCCAGCACTACTTTGACATTATTCGCATTAGCCGCCCGGGTGACACGGCCATAAAAATCCGTCGGGGCAGACAACGGCAGGCTACCACTGAGCACCAGAAACTCGGGCACGGGTTTCATAGAAGTAATCGTATCCATGCACAACTGCAGCGCCGGCTCTTTGAGCTCCAGCGCCGGGAAAACGAAATGGTACATGGTACCGGTATCGGTCACTGTAAGTGCCAAATTCTGACGCATATCGGTATCAACGGGAATGCCCAGGCAAGCCACTCCTTCATCCCGTAGCATGCGCTCCAGCAGCTCACCGTTGGCACCCCCACAGGTAAATACCGCCAGGACGTCGGCACCCAAACGGTGCAAAGTGCGCGCAACGTTGATGCCACCGCCGCCGGGCTGACGCGCGGTTTCCCTGCAGCGGGTTTTGCTCTCTTCAAGAAGGCGCTCGGTGACGCCGAACAAATCCACGGAGGGACTCATGGTTAACGTGACGATCGCGCTGATGGCAAGCACTCCTTCGTAAAAGGGACACACGGGCGCACATAAAATGACGTTTCGCCGACTTATTATAACGATGGCTCTCACTCGCCGGTTGAGGCAGATCAAGTTGGCGGGCGGCGTTGGCAGGTAGCATAAAGCTCAAGGGCTACCCACGGAGACAGCCATCATGTGGCAGCGCAAACTACAGGAGACGCTTGCGAAGCTGGTGGATTCCGAGCGCGGAATTCTGGCGGCGGATGAAAGCATCGAAACCGTTGGCCAACGCTTCAAACTCCAGGGGATCGACAACACCGAAGAGCGCCGCCGTGAGTACCGGGAGCTGCTGTTCTCCACTCCCAATGTCGGCCGCTACCTAAGCGGCGTCATTATGTTTGAAGAAACCTTGGAACAGCACGACGCCAACGGTACAAAACTAGTAGACGTGGTTAGGAAACAGGGCATGGTGCCCGGCGTGAAAGTCGATCTGGGGAAAGGGCCTTTAACCGGCTCACCGGGCGATATGATCAGCTACGGTTTAGATGGCTTGGCGGAACGACTGGAAAAATATCAACAACAGGGTGCTTGCTTTGCCAAGTGGCGCAGCGTTTACAACATCACTGAACACAACCCCACATCGTTAGCACTCAGCGCCAACGCCGAGGTGCTGGCGCGTTACGCGGCTGAATGCCAAGCGGCGGGCATGGTGCCCATTGTGGAGCCGGAAGTGTTGATCGACGGCAATCACAGCATCCACGAGGCAGCGCGGGTGAGCGAGCAGGTTTTACACAGCGTATTTCACGCGCTGCATCTCCATGGTGTCGCTCTCGAGTATGTCATGCTGAAACCCAGCATGGTGACGGCAGGGAAAGCTCAGGGTCGGTCTAACCCCGAGGAGGTGGCCCAAGCCACTCTGACCTGTTTACGACGGACCGTGCCGGCTGCAGTGCCCAGTATTAACTTTCTTTCCGGCGGTCAAAGCCCGGAGGAGGCCACCGCCAACATCAACGCCCTGAATCAGAGCAGGCCTCGGCCACCCTGGCTGTTAAATCTCTCGTTTGCACGTGCCTTGCAGGAGCCGGCCTTGCGGATTTGGGGTGGCGAGCGCCAGAATCGCGAGCGTGCCCAGGCGGTGTTTTTAGAACGGGCCCGGCTGAACAGCTTGGCGCTGCGCGGAGAGTACACCGAGCAAATGGAAAGCGGGTAACGATCTCATGTTGAGCAAACCGGTCACGATTCTCTTAGAAGAATAATTCGGGCCGGTAATAAGCCAGCGCCATGCAACCCGTTGGGCGGGTTTATGTTACGCGCTGCGTGGCGACCTAAGATGACCGCAACGCACCTCTGAGAATCCCGTCTCGTTTGTGGCGTCGTTTCCTCTGTTAGCGTGGAATATGTTCTACAATAGAGAAAAACAACCCATCATTACGCTACGAGATCGCTTCCGGTGAGATCACTTTTTACGCTCTTGCTCTGTGCCTTGGCGCCCCTGGGCCTGTCCGTGCACAGCACCGCGGCTGGCGCGCAGGAAAGTGCCAACAGCGGCCAGCCAACGATTAAAGTGTATAAATATCGAAACGATCGAGGCGTGCCGTCGTTTTCCGATCGCGCCCCCAGAGGCACGCGCTTCGAAGTACTGCACTACAACTGTTACGCCTGCGACTTGGCGTCTCAGGTGGATTGGCACAGCACACCTTTGTACCTGAGGCAGTATGTGGAACCGATCAATCAAGCCGCACGCCAACACGGTGTCGACCCAGCGCTGGTGCGAGCGGTAATTCACGCGGAATCCGCGTTTCGGCCCAAAGCGCTGTCTCCCAAAGGCGCCCAAGGTCTGATGCAGCTGATGCCCGCCACCGCCGAGGCGCTGAATGTACAAGACCCTCTGATACCGGAGCAAAATATCGATGGCGGCGTGCGCTACCTGGCCCAACTTCTGGCCGAGCACCAGGGCAACACCCGGCTGGCAACCGCCGCCTATAATGCCGGCCCCGGCGCCGTGCGCCGGCATCGGGGTGTGCCGCCCTTCGCCGAGACCAGAACCTATATTGAGCGGGTCGCCATTTTGTATGAGCGCTACCAGCAAGCCCTGAACAGCAGCAATACGGACGCTCTGGCCTCCAACCTCGAACCTGATCGCTAATCGCGATACACCGCTGATCTCTCCCGCTTCGCCGCCGATACACGGACTCATTCCGCACCACCGTGCGCAAAGACGGAACCTTGTCTTTACAGGCGCTATTCCTGAGGCTTTTTCCGTTGCGCGCGTGGGTGGGCACTGTCGTAGACTTTTGCCAGATGCTGAAAGTCCAGATGGGTGTAGATCTGCGTGGTGGAGATGTTGGCGTGGCCCAAAAGCTCTTGCACCAGACGCAAATCTCCGCTGGATTCCAGCATATGGCTGGCGAAGGAATGGCGCAGCATGTGCGGATGGACCGGGCCGTCCATGCCCTGGCGCTGACTCAGCTTCTGCATGCGCAGCTGGATAGCCCGATGGCTGAGGCGATCCCCGCGAGCGGTAATAAATAGCGCGGGCTGATCGTCGGCGACGGCCAAGGCCCGCTCTGGCAACCACTGGCGCAACGCCGCCACGGCCTGCCGGCCCACCGGGAGCGTGCGGGTCCTGTTGCCTTTACCAGTGACCATCACCATGGCGTCGGACAGGTCAACGTCCTGCACATTCAGGCTGGCAACTTCGGCCAGGCGCAGGCCCGACGAATAAATCAGTTCTAATAGGGCGCGGTCGCGGCGATCGAGAAACGCATCCCCGGATACCTCCACAAACTGATTGGCTTGATCCGCGTCCAACAGCGTGGGTAATTTTTTCTCAATTTTCGGAGCTTGTAAGCCCTCCGCCGGGTTGTGTTTGAGCCAGCCTCGGCGAATGGCGAAACGGAAAAACGCACGCACGGAGGACAGCCAGCGCCGCAGGCTTTTGCCACTCAGACCGGTGCGATGCAGTTGGGCCAGGTTTTGACGAACGCTTTGGGTGGTTATCTGATCAAAACGGGTAATGTTGTTGCTCTGGCAATAGGCGCAGAATTTGACCAGGTCCCGGGCATAGCTTTGTTGGGTGCGGGGGGAGAGGTGCTTTTCGCTGCGCAGATACGTGTCGAAGGCGGCCCGCTCTTCAGCAAAAGGTTCTTCTGCAGAAGAACCCGGGATAACGGGCTCGGAAGAGTGGGACATAACAGCGAACTCCTAACGACCGCGTTATCGAACACTGGGCGCTAACGCGGCAAATGGTTGGGCAGCAAACGATTCAGCACCTCCGCAATATACCCTAAGAACAACGTGCCCATGCTGGAGCGGTAGTAGTGGGGGTCGCGGTTGCCGATTGCCAGGAGCCCGAACGTATTGCCGTGAACCAGGGGCACGGTGGCTACCGACCCGATATGTTCCGCCTGGGGACCAAACAAAAACTGCAATTCGTCGTCACCCAAAGTGCCGCACATAGCACGGTTATTTTTTAGAAGCGGTCCTATGTGCTGTTTGGCTTCCTGCAGGCTCACCACCCTTGCCTGGCTGCTGGGCATTCGATCTTCGTTACCGAAGAGTAACAGACTGGTGTAATGAATTTGGTAGTCGTTATCAAAGCTGTAGTAGAGCGCATCCACGATATCACCCAGGTCCTGACCTTCGATCAGCGCCAGCACCAGACGTTTGGTTTTATCGAACAGCTTGTCGTTTTCTCTGGCGTTGTCCAGCAGTTTGCTCAAGCGGTGGCGCATGTCCATATTGCGCTCGCGCAGCACGGATACCTGACGCTCCACCAACGACACGGCCGGGCCGCTTTCATGGGGCAGGCTCAGGTCCGCCAGCAAATGTTCGTTATGGACGAAGAAATCCCGATGCTCTTGTAAATACTCACTTACCTGGTCGGCGGTGAGTTGGCTGCTCTTAGCTCGGTCTTTGGGTTGATCTGACATTATAGATTTACCTGTCCATGAAATACCGTCGTCGCGGGGCCTGTCATACTCACCGGCTGCCCATCTCCCTGCCAGCGGATGGACAACTGGCCGCCGGGCAGATTGACCTTGACGGTGGTTTCCAGCTGTTGACGTAGCCGGCCCGCCACCACAGCGGCGCAAGCGCCAGTGCCGCACGCCAGGGTTTCACCCACCCCGCGTTCGTAAACCCGCAGGTTGATCTCGGTGGGCGACGCGATATGCATAAAGCCCACGTTGACCCCTTTGGGAAAACGCGGGTGCGAAGCCACTACAGGCCCCAGTTCATCCACCGCGGCGCTGGCCACATCGTCCACCAAAATAACCGCGTGGGGGTTGCCCATGGACAACGCCGAAATTTCCACTGTACGGTCGTTGACCTCTAGCGGGTAAGTGAGGGCTCGACCCGGTGCCTGAAAGGGGATATCGGCCGGTTCCAGTTGCGGCACGCCCATATCGACGCGTACTTGATCGTTATTCAGCACCTTAAGGGTCAAATCGCCACCAGCGGTTTGCACATAAATGGTGCGCTTGCCAGTCAGGCGCCGATCCCGAACAAAGCGCGCAAAACACCGTGCCCCGTTGCCACAATTTTCCACTTCGCGGCCATCGGCATTGAAAATGCGGTAGCGAAAGTCCCGGTCCGGCCGGGTGGGCGATTCCACCAATAGCACTTGGTCGCAACCCACGCCAAAGCGGCGGTCGGCCAGGTGCCGGACTTTGTCGGCATTCAGACGCACTTTTTGGCTGACGCCGTCGATTACGACGAAGTCATTGCCCAAGCCGTGCATTTTGCTAAACCGCAGGCGCATGTACTGTCTCGTGCCTCTCTTATGACGTATTGCTTATCGCTTATCGCTTCTCGTGTCACTGATTGTGGCCAAGCGCCAGCCAGGCCCTGCCTCAACCGGGTAGTAAGCGCTCACCCCGGAGCTGATCTTCCAGAGTTTCACGCGCCCGGACCAGGTGCGCGTCGCCCCCATCCACCATAATTTCAGCGGCACGACCGCGACTGTTGTAGTTGGAGCTCATGCTGAAACCGTAAGCACCGGCGGACATAAGCGCCAACACGTCACCCGGGGCCAATGCCAAAGTGCGGTCTTTGCCGAGGAAATCGCCGGTTTCGCACACCGGACCGACCAGATCCCATGTTTTGGCGTTGGATTCGGAGGAGGTGTGAACCGGCACGATATCCTGCCAAGCCTGGTACAGGGACGGGCGCAGGTTGTCGTTCATGGCGGCGTCGATAATCGCGAAGTTTTTGTGCTCTGCAGGCTTGAGGTAGAGCACCCGGGTCAGCAATACCCCGGCATTGGCGGCAATGGAACGGCCCGGCTCAAACAGCAGGCTCAGGGGTCGGTCACCCAATCGCGCTTTGATTGCGGCCATATAATCGGCCACCGGTGGCGGGGTTTCATCCCGGTAGGTTACGCCCAGACCACCGCCCAGATCCAGGTGATTGATCTGAATACCATCGGCGGCGAGCTTATCCACCAGCAACAAGAGGCGGTCCAGAGCGTCCAAAAACGGCGCAAGTTCAGTCAGTTGCGAGCCGATGTGGCAGTCCAGCCCGGTAACAGACAAACCCGGTAAGGTTTGGGCCCGGCGATAAACCTCCGGCGCCCGGGCGATATCGATGCCGAATTTGTTGTCTTTTAACCCGGTTGAAATGTACGGATGGGTTTTGGCGTCCACGTCCGGATTGACCCGTACAGAGACGTTCGCCGTTTTTCCCAACCCCGCTGCCACTTCACTTAGCAGATCGAGCTCTGCCTCGGATTCCACGTTGAAGCAGTAGATGCCCACGTCCAGCGCCCGGGTCATTTCCTCTCGGGTTTTCCCCACACCGGAAAATACGATCCGCTTCGGGTCGCCGCCCGCGCGCAGCACGCGCTCCAGTTCACCCCCAGACACAATGTCGAAGCCAGCGCCCAGGCGCGCCAACAGGTCGAGTACCGCCAGGTTAGAGTTGGCCTTGACGGCGTAACAGATCATGCCCGGATGATCGCCCAGTGCCTGGGCATAGGCCAGATAGCGCTCGGTAAATGCCGCTCGGCTGTAAACGTATAAAGGAGTGCCAAAGCGCTCCGCCAGCTGCGTCAGCGGAATATCTTCAACGTAAAGCTCGCCGTTACGGCGCTGAAACGCATGCATGGGGTCTGACTCACTCCTCATCGACGGCGCTCTCTGTATCGGTATCAGTATCGGTATTTTCTGTGGCAGTGCTTTCTATGCCCGTACTTTCGGTTGTAGTACTTTCGGTCGTCGTGCTTTCAGTGGTCACACTTTCCGTAGTAATACTTTCTGTGGTGGTGCTTTCTGTCATGGTGCTTTCTGTGGCACCGCTGCTCTCGGCAGGGCTATCACCGTTCTCGGGCAGGTACAGGGGGCCTTTCTGGCCGCAACCGGCCAATATTACAGATGCCGCTAAAAGGCCGGCACAAACGGGCCCAGGCCACTTTTTCATGTCGGTTCCTCGCGCGGTAGTATGTTGAAAAAACAGTCGGGCAGTATAACCGCGCCCCGGCAGCGTCACAACACGAAGGCCGGGCCGCGATTAGCCACAAAGTGAAAGCGACGCCTTACTCGGGTCGCTTGGGGGAGGTGTGGAGCAGCGGCCGGCACCAAGGTGCCGGCCAGAGGTTTACTGGGTGGCCCAGGCGCGATCACCTTTTTTGTAGGGCGCGCAGCCGTCGTAGCGGCCGGGAATAGCCACATACCGAAGTACTTCGTTGGCCCCAACCTTGGAGGTGAAAAAGCCAAACAGGGTCAGCTGTTTGATCATGGTGAAGTAGTGCGGATCAGCCTGCTGCTGGGTGTAGGCAAGGGCCTCTTTATCCAGCTGGCTCACCAATGCATGACGCTGCTCCTGGCTCAGCTGCAGGAAATCACGACCAAACTCAGCCTGGCTCGCCGCATCAATCTGCGGCAAACCCTGGTGAAAAATCGTCTGCTCCTCGGGTGTGTAAACATCGTTCACCATCACCGTCATGAAAGCCCCAACCTCGGCATCCTTAGCACCCGGGGTGTCCGTGCGAGGCACAATGGTTTCCGCCACTTCATCCAGAAGTAGTATGTCCTGGGCACTGAATGTGCTATTCGGAACGCTGCCGTTGCGGGCGCAACCCGCCAGAAGGGTGCTGCCACCGATCATGGCGGTGCCGGTAGCGGCGGCAATAAACTTGAGAAGTTCGCGCCGGTTCATTACAAATTACCTCTCTTCAGTTCTTTAACCGCGAAGTCTGCCGCCCGGGCGGTCAGCGCCATGTAGGTGAGCGACGGGTTTACGCAGGAGCTGGAGGTCATGCACGCCCCATCGGTAACGAAGACGTTAGGCGCATCCCAGACCTGGTTATTGCCATTGAGCACCGAGGTTTTGGGGTCGCGGCCCATGCGCGCCGTACCCATTTCGTGGATGCCCATGCCCGGTGCATAGCCCCAATCGCTGCCATGCACATCTTTTACACCGGCGGCCTCGAACATTTCCACCGCGTCCTGAATCATGTCTTTACGCATGGCCAGTTCATTCTCGCGGATTTCCACATCCGCCGCCAATACCGGCAGGCCCCAGTGGTCCGTGACATCACGGTTCAGATAAATACGGTTGTCATGATGGGGCAGCATCTCACCGAAGCCGACCATGCCGATGGTCCAATCGCCCGGTTCGCTGAGCGCGTCTTTCAAACCGGCGCCGATACCCAGTTCGGCCACGTCGCGGTTCCAGCCCTCGCGGCTGGCAGCACCTTGGTAACCGAACCCACGCAGGTAATCCCGTCGCTCGCCGTTGAGGTTGCGAAAACGCGGCACGTAAAACCCGGTGGGGCGCCGGCCGTAGTAGTACTTGTCGAGGTAGCCCTCAACTCGTCCACCGGCACCTAAGCGGAAGTGGTGATCCATCACGTTATGCCCCAACTCGCCGCTGCTGCTGCCCAGACCGTCGGGCCAGATATCGGTGGCGGAGTTCATCAAAATCCAGGTGGAGTTAAAGGCTGAGGCATTCAAAAATACGATGTTGCTGGTGAACTCGTAAGTTTGATGAGTTTCTGCGTCGATAACTTCCACACCGCGGGCACGCTTTTTGTCTTTGTCGTAAAGCACTTGTGTGACGATGGAAAACGGGCGCACAGTCAGGTTGCCGGTCGCCATAGCGGCGGGCAAAGTCGAGGACTGGGTGCTGAAGTAAGCCCCGAAAGGACAGCCGAGGCCGCATTTGTTTCGGTGCATACAGCCTGTGCGGTTCTGCTCAGGCAGGGCGACGGAGTTGTTCGCGACGCGGCCAATGATCAGGTGCCGGTCGCCTTTAAAGGCTTTTTTAATCCGAGCCGCCACGTCTTTTTCCACACAGTTCAGCTCGAACGGCGGCAGAAGGTTACCATCGGGCAGCACGTCCAAGCCGTCGCGGCTACCGCTGACGCCTGCGAACGGCTCCACGTAACTGTACCAGGGCGCGAGGTCTTCATAGCGGATTGGCCAATCAATAGCGATGCCTTCGCGGGCGTTGGCCTCGAAGTCCATTTTGTTAAAGCGATAGCTGTGGCGCCCCCACAACAGGGAGCGACCACCCATTTGGTAGCTGCGATACCAGTCGAAGCGTTTGTCTTCGATGTAGGGGCTTTTCTGTTCATCAGTCCACCAGCCAAGCTGTGCTTCGTTCAGTGGGAAGTCACGCTTGAGGACGGGATAGTCCTCTTTCATTTGCTGAGTGGGAACGTTGCGGTGCGGATAGTCCCACACCTCTTTGTGGGCATTGGTGTAATCTTTTATGTGCTCCAGATTACGTCCGCGTTCTAACAGCAGAACTTTGAGCCCTTTTTCGGTTAGCTCTTTGGCGGCCCAGCCGCCGCTAATGCCAGAACCAACCACAATCGCATCGTAATGATTATTCGCCATAATGACTTCTCAACTACATGTTACTGGTACGCGGGATTGCCACTGTGTGAAACGTTAAACATCACAGATTTGAACCGCCGCCTTTAACGACTGAATTTTGCCTTCGATTGAACCCGGAGTGGGAATAAACTCCTGGGCCAGATAACCCTTAAAGCCGGTTTTCTTGATGGCTCGGGCGATGGCTGGGTAATACAGCTCCTGGGTATCATCGATTTCATTGCGCCCTGGCACACCAGCTGTGTGATAGTGGCCAAAGTATTCATGATAGTCGTTAATCGTTCGGATGATATCGCCTTCGCTGATCTGCATATGATAAATATCGTAAAGCAACTTAAAGTTAGGTGAACCCAAGCGCTTGCATAACTCGATGCCCCAGGCACTGTTATCGCAAAAATAATCCGGGTGATCGATCTTGCTGTTAAACAGCTCCATCTGCAGTACCACGCCGCGCTTTTCTGCCTGCGCCAAAATTTGTTTGAGCCCTTTCACAGCGTTCTCCAGACCCTGCTCTGGGTCCATACCGCGGGCATTGCCACTGAAGCAGATAAGATTGCGATAACCCGCCTCGGCCACTAGGTCGATGTGCTTGCGGTAGCGCTCGATCAACTCCGGGTGGAAGCGGCTATCGCCCCAACCATCTTCAAGATTAATTTCGGCTCCGTTACACATGGAGCTATCAATGCCTTCGCGCTTAAGGATGTGCCACTCATTCGGACCGACCAAATCGATGGCCCTCACGCCGAAACCTTTGACTACTTCACACAGCTCTTCTAACGACAGCATGTGAAAGGTCCAACGAGCCACCGAGTGGTTAATGTTGCCTTTGAGATTCAGCGGGTTGCTGCCCAGAGCGTCTGTGGTGGCGTGCGCCCCGACAGCACTTGCCGCACCAATGCCCAGGGCACCGGCGACCATAGTGCGCAGCAGAGTACGTCGGTCTAACGAGTGACTCATAACCTAATGTCCTTTGAAAACGTTTTTTAGAACTTATTAGCAGGTGCAGACAATGAAACAGCCGTCAAGACTAACCTCTTTACTTCGGTTTTGCCATCCTGCGATTAGAGCGCTTGCAGCGCCATATCCAGCTGCTGCTCAAGCTCTGCTTTGATGCGTAAATAGTGGCTGAGTTGCAGCCCCCCTTGCGGGGCGAGAAGATCCCGACACTGGGATAGATCCAGATCAGTAATATAGCAGGGATAACGCTGAGCACCGTGGCGTCGGCTCAATATGTATTCGGCCACGCGGGTGAATAAGGCTTTGCCGTGTTCGAGGGCAGAGAACTCCTGCTGGTCACAATAAATTGTGTAGGTGAGCCCCTCATCGAGCCCCGGCTCGGCAATCACTTGAATGTTTACGAATTCGAGCTGGCTGATGTCGTCGGCGATGGTGCGCGCTTGCATATGGCCGCGGCCATGTTCGCCATGCCACTGATAAAACTGCGCTGTATATTCAGTGACCGCGGTCTGTGTTAGATCCGCCAAGAGGTTTTGTCGGGTGAGCACAGCGCGGATGAAATGCTGCAGCGGCCGTAGCAGGGTGTGTTGGTTGTGGTAGGGCATTTCGACGCAAAACAACGACGCTTTTTCATCCAGCACAGTGATGGTCGCGCGCTGGTCGTTAAGTTCGTAGAGTACGTAAATGCCCGCCTGGCCCGCCACCTGGAAAAGTTGTTTCAACGGCTCGCCGACGAGCGCATGACGGTCCACCACTAACGGGCTGTAAGCGAGCAAAGGCTCGCTCAGCTTTTCCAATAATGCAGCGCGGGTGTGGAAACGCTGTATGTGCGGCTGCTGCTGTATAAACTGCACCAAAAGATATTCCTGGCCAGTTTCCAAGAGGTAGCGGCTGTTGGCGGGCCGGGTGCCGGAATAGTAACAACCCACAAGGTCGCGCCAAAGCTCTTCCAAACGCTGTTCCACAAGTGCTCCTTGGTGGATGTTAAGACAGCGGATGGTCAGCTCCGGCGGCGCCAGACCGCGCCCCGGCGGCACCAGCCTAAAATAGTACAGCAAACTGTGCACCAAGGGATCCTGGTCATAATGTCGGCATAGAATTTCCCGCCAGCTATTAACCTGAATAATGTCCGCGGTCAGCACCAGGTTTTCTCGCAAGCCGCTGTAATCCAGCGCGTCATGCCGGCTGCTGAGCAGGTGTAAGCCTTTGCTTCGCAATGCTGGCTGGGGCTCCACGCCCAGATTGAACACCATCAGCAAGTGTGTGGGCACGGCAGCGGTTTTAAAAACCTCGTGCGGCGGCACACGTAAAGGCAACGGCAACCATTGGCGCAGCATGACAAGCAGTTGCTGTTTTTGGGCATCATTCAACTCCCAGCCTTCACCTTCTACATCCAGGCCACCGCCCGGACCCAACATGCCGTTGCAATAACACCAGAGCAACAACTCCAGAAAGTGCCGGGATTTTTTTAATGCGGTGGACGCTTGATCCCGAGCAATAAAGTCCGCCCGGGAGCCACGATGCACCGCCCAAACCCCTCCGTCTCCATCCTTGTCCGGCTGACATTGAAAATAAAGAGCCGACTCTTGCAGGCTGTCTGAAATGCCGGGGTTTAGCCATTCGATCTTGCCCGCTTTGCGCTCAAATGCCGCGTGCAGTTTGCGCCCCAGAACCATCAACTCCTCCTCGCTGATGGAGGCTTCCAGTTGTGTGGTCTTGCTGATGTTGCTGATCAGGCGATAGCTCGTGCTTAGCTCGGACACCAAAACGTTTCGCTCCGCGAGTACATCCGGCGCCTTCCATTGACGGCGGCTATCGAGCGCGTACAGCTCATGCGCTGGCCATTGCCACTGCGCCACCAACGTTTCCAGCAGTTGTCGCTGCCAGGATTTTTGGCCACCTGTGGGCGCGCGGGTAAGAGGTTTATCGACTTTGAAATAGAGGCACCGGCGCACTAGCTCCAAGCGCTGGATTTGGTCGCGTGCGCTCAAGTAGGCGGCCAGGCGCCGGTAGATCATGACATAAGCGTCCAGGAAGTCAGCATCCGGCTCCTGCGCGTAAACGATGGCTTTGTACTCTAATGCCAGGGGTTCGCGCCCGCGATCGGCGGCGTAGACTTCCAACAGCAGAAGCTTGAGCATGGATTTGTGGGGCGCTTCTATACCTTTGTATAAATGCCAGATGCCGGCGCCGACAAATTCGCTCAGAGGCGTTTCCGATACGCCGCCAAAATCAATCACATCATTGGCACGCACAAAGCGCTGTCGCAGCAGGGTATTCGCGTAGGCCTGATAATTAGCTTCTTGACTGGCAGGTACGAACCACCATAAGGGGACTTTTCCGGCCAGCCAGAGCGCGGTGCGGTAAAACTCGTCCAACAGCAGATAGTGCTGTGCGCTGCCGCTACCTTCACTGCTCAAGCTGCCCAGCTGGCCCAAATGAAATCGGCTGGGGTCCATTAAAAAAAAATGCACTTCCAGGCGAATCGTTTGTTCGGCCCAACGGGTCAGTTGTTGGCATTTTAGCCGAAGTTGCGCCAAGGCATCGGCGCTCAGATTTGAGTTGTAGCACACCCAGATATCCAGGTCACTGCTCTCAGATTGCCCGACGGTGCCCGCGCTGCCCATCACAAACAACGCGTCGATGTGTAACTCTCGGGCGCGCAGCTCGCGGTTATAACGAAAGCTTCGGGCCTGACCCCGGGCGCGGCGCAAATCATCTTTACTGGGTTTGTAGTGGGCAACGCCGCACGGCGCTTGATGAGACACATAGCCCGGCAACATAGGATGGTTAACGTGAAAGATCAGCGGCAAGAGCGCTAAAAAATCTTGCTGCCGCTCGGATAGCCCGGTAAGTGCACGGCGATAGCGCTCGGCGTTCAGAGCCAGAAAGCGCTGTTTTATACGCGTCAGCTCCTGACGATCCAATCCGCCGCTTAGGTCGTGAATATCGATGACCTTGGCGCTCATAATGTTGGCTTAGTCCTCATCGTCGCAAATTGCAGAGGCATCCAAACACCGTGCAATCTCCCGGTACAATAATGTCGGCCTGATGGGTTTGCTCAAGTAACCGTTCATGCCTGCCTCCATGCAGCGTGTCCGGTCATCCCGCATCGCTTGGGCGGTTAGAGCAAGAATCGGAATATTAGCACGACAATTACCGTTGCGGATTTCACGGGTTGCCGCGAATCCGTCCAGTTCGGGCATTTCCAAGTCCATCAATATCACATCAAACCCATCTGGATCCGCGCGCAGTAAATCGATGGCTTGTCGACCATGCTCCGCAAGCGTAACGAGAGCACCGAACCGCCCCAGCATGCCCGACGCCACCAGTTGGTTAACTTTGTTGTCTTCTACAAGCAATACCCGAACGCCCACCAACGCGGTGTTTTTATCGCTATCCAATGCCGGCACCGTGTATTTGGTTTTCTCATTGAGCACTTGCGCTAGCGCATCGAATAAACGCGATTCACTGATGGGTTTGCTGAGAAAGGCATCGATAACATCCGCCCTGGGATGGCGATCAAAAATTTCATCTCGGTGGTAAGAAGATATGAGGAATAGATAGGGGGTGCGGGTGATGGATTGATCCGCCTTAATTTGTGCCGCTGCCTCAAGACCATTAACACGCGGCATTTTATAATCCATGAGTACAAGATCGTAGTGTTTACCTTCGGCCGCGGCCTGACGCAACATCGCTAAAGCTTCATCCGCGCCTTGTGCCGTGCTGGCGATCATGCGCATACCTTCAACGGTGTTGCACAGAATATCCCGCGCCAGCAGGTTATCGTCAACAATCAGTGCGCGCAGGCTTTCGAAGCGATGCGGTTCGTCTTGAAACACCCGAGAGCCGATGTGGCTGTGCTCAAACTCAACCGTAAAACGTACGCTAGAGCCTTGACCAAGTTCGCTGTCGATGTGTATATCGCCATTCATCAACGCCACCAGATGCTGGCAAATACTCAAACCAAAACCCGCCGGCGCATCCGCCGTTTGTTCGGACTTACAAGTTAATAAATGGCGCAAACGTTTTAGCTCATCGGGGCATAGGCCCGTGCCAAAATCCTTAACGGTAAATTTCATGCGTACCGCCGCCTGATCGCTGTGCGCCACCTCCACTTTTACCAGTACCCGCTTGCTCCCCGAGTGCTCAAGGGCGTTACTGATTAAATGACTAAGAATCTGCGTGAGACGCTGCGCATCGCCGCGGAAAAAACGTGGCAGGTCGCGGGCCATGTCGTAGATAATTTCGACATCACGTTGAAAGGCGCTGACCTCAAATAAGCGGGACACTCGCTCCAGCACCAGCTCCAGATCAAAGTGAGCATGCTCGAGAATAATTTTCCCGGTTTCCAGTTTTGAAAAGTCCAGCAGCTGATTGACAATGTGGAGTAAGGAGTCGGATGCGGCGTTGATGCTATCCAGGTAGCCACGCTGTTTGCACGTCAATTCCGTATCCTGAAGCAAATGTCCCAAGCCTACGATGGCGTTCAATGGGGTCCGTATTTCGTGGCTCATGCGCGCCAGAAATTCACTCTTGGTTTTGTTTGCCAGATCCGCCTGGGATTTGGCCGCTAAAAGTTGCTCCTGGGCGCGTACAAAATCGGTGATGTCGGCGCTCAAGCCCACGCAGCGCTGCGCCCGACCCCGGGCATCCGGCTCGAAAAACCTGGCTCGGCAATAGGTCCAAACCACGTGGCCGTCTTTATGTCGCAAACGCAGCTCAAAGGAAAAGCTGTCTTCTCCTGCGTCCAGAGCTGCGTTCACAAGCTCATGTGCCTTGCGTGCATCCTCGGGTAAAAAAAAGCGCGCGAGAAAGGTCTTCAGGGGAAAGGAACTCTCCCGGTCGCCATAGCCGATCAGACGCAGATAATTATGGTTGCAGTAAACCACGCCGGTTTGCAAATCCCAGTCCCACAGCCCATCTCGTGACGCCTCCATGGCGTATTGCAAGCGTGTCGCCTGGACGCTTGACGCGGGCTGTCGAAGTTCAGAGCCGGGCTGGGTTTGCGGCTGAGCCTCCAACAAATGGTTCAACTCCGCTTCAAGCTGCTGAATGCGCTCATGCAACGACGGGGTGTCCGAATCCTTGGTCATGGGGATGTACGCCTCATGGTAATGCCCTCGGTGTAGGGCAAAGTGTGGGGCAAACTCGTAGTTTCCGTGGCCTCCCTGGCTGAGTCGACTGAGCCAGGACATGCGCCGGCCGACCCAGATAGGACTGACCTGTTGTGTTCCAGATAGCACGGGCCCGGCTGGGGACGAACATGAAGGTGTTGGCCGCTTTTTTCAAAACGCTGGCATCCTTTCCAATTTTTCTATTGTCGTTAGGTAACACGCCGTCAAGGGCTGTGGCTTGCCGGATGAGTGTACGGCGGCCCCAAACGAATGGGCTTAGCATACAGGAGTGTTAAGGCTAGAACATTTTTAGCGTTTTGCCAAAGGTCCAAGACAAATCCACCGGTTTGAGCTATGGGGCAAGTCAAAACCGTGTGGTCCATCACAAATTCGGGCCGTAGCGGCCGCCAGAGAATGTAATGCACAATAAACACTGCCGATATTCGCCGTTTACGATGCCCTATGGCGGGCCGGCGCCGATTAATCGTGTAGGGAGGCAGGCTCAGGGGGCGACTGAAGCGGGTCAAACCATAGCTCAGCCCGCTCAAGGGGTGTTTTGGGTGGCAACAGGGGGTTTTCCAGACGCAAAATAGTTCTATTGCTCAGATCGAACGCTTCTATTTTTTCGCCAAAATGCTTGTTAAAAACTCGATCGAACGAGCCGTTGGCAATGGCGGCGTTCAGCCCTGTTTCGATCACTTCGGCTAATTCTTCATTGTCCCGGGCCACAAAGAAATAGTAAGCGGAGGGGTAATGCAATACCAAGCTTTGTTCCACTACCAGCCCATAGTCAGGAAACTGGGCGATTTCACTGTGTACTTCCGTGGCCCCCCGGGGGAAATAATCCACACGCCCCAACGCGAGCATGCGAAACATGCCCTCCCAGTTGGCGGAGCGAATCACCGAAAAACCGTTGTGCTGCAAAATAAGCGCATCGGGCCAATCATGACCTTGTACCGTGCGCAGCTTCCTTAATTGATCCACATGGGTAATCGCCGAAAAACGTTCCTGAGCCTGCTCTGGAATCAGCAACAGCCGCCAGCCGATCATGCCCTTAAGCAATGGGATACGAATGGGGCGCAGACGGGTTTCCCGCTGGCGATTGGTGTGCAGCCAGTGGATATCGTAAACGCCCGTGGCTAGGGATATCTCACTGCGCACCTCTCGAAAATCCGGCAACGGGACGGTTTCGACCCGATAGTCGCGCCCAGAGCTCGCCAGCGCCAGGTGCAACATTTCCAAGTAATAATTGTGGTTGTATACCTGGCCGTAGGGGTTGGCCAGGGACGGATAACGCACCACCAGCGGCTCGGTCGCGCCGTTTTCCGCCACAGCGGTACCGCTCAAGAACATTAAGAGAGATAACAGAACGCCGACGGCGAAAGCGCCTTTAGTTACGGCCCGGGTATGGCTGAGAAACGTCAAAGTTACACCTTTTCATTATCCTAATCGGTGCCGAGCTCAGGCGAACGCTCAGACACCGCTACCAACCCGTTCATCAGTTATTGCGGTCATTGGTGAGGGAAGTATAGCGGCTCGTACGTGAAACGCGATATCGGGCAGGCAGCGAAGGGGCGTTAAGGCGTAACGACGGCATATTGAGCGGTTAAGGCCGCGGTGGCATTTGGGACTTATCTCCCATTTTCAGCGAACAAAAAGGTGATCAGCGTCATACCATACGCTCCCAGCGTGGGGATATGGTGAAGCGCTGCAACCTGAGCCCACGGATTCCTTTCGGGCCCAGGTGATGCTCGCCCAAGCGATGTCTTACACGGGGTAATCAACCACCACGATATCTTCCAGCAAAGGGACAAACACATCGACGAGCGCCATGTGTTCGGGATGCACCAAATAGCGCTGGCGGGCGGCTTCATCGGCAAAGGTCATCATCACTACGTGGGTAAAGTTCTTGTTCTTGCCTTCGGGGCTGTCATTCACTCCCCACTCAACGCCGCTCACTCCCTCGATTTTCTCCCCAAGGCCAATAAACAGCTCTCGCAGCGACTCCAGTTGTGCTGGCTGGGCGGTGTTTTTAAATTGAATCAGTAGAATATGCCGGATCATAAGTACCTCAGAATCAGTCAGTTAGGCGCGGGCGACTATAACATGCTCGTTCGCCATTTCCTGAATGGCCTAACGATGATGCATTCCACCAATGGCAGCGCCGACGTGCCCAGCCAATGGTTCGACTGGGCTGCACCGCGGTTAAATTGAGACGTTCAACGAACGGCGGCCTGACTCAACCAAAACCGACCATCAACAAAAGAATCGCACCGAGCGCCAAGCGGTAGATTACAAACGGCATCATGCTCAGGCGTTTGATAAAACTCAGGAAGAAATGAATCGTCAGATAGGCGGTAACGCCAGCGATTAAAGCGCCCGCCAGAATGCTGCCCCAGGGCACCTGTTCGACACCCATGAGCTTTACGCCCTCCAGCAAGCCGCTGAGGAAAATCACTGGAACCGACAACAGAAAGGAGAAGCGCGCTGCATCCGACCGGCTAAAACCCAGTAGCAGCCCGGCGGTCAGAGTGGCGCCGGAGCGGGAGGTGCCGGGAATCAGCGCCATAACCTGGAAGCAGCCAATGATCAGTGCCAGCTGCCACGTCATTTGTGCCAGCTGCCGGCTCGGGCGGGAGCGGTAATCGGCCCAGCCCAGCACCAATCCAAACACGATGGTGCTCAGTGCGATCACCAACATCGAACGCATGTGCTGGGCGAACACATCGTGAAACAGTAACCCAACCAGACACACCGGCACCGTAGCCAGAATAATGAGCCAAGCCATACGGCCATCGTCGTTCAGGCCAGAGCCGCCGAACTGACCGAACCAGCCCGTGGTCATGGCTAATAGGTCGCGCCGGAAGTAGGCAATCACGGCACCCAAAGTGCCCACATGTACGGCGACGTCGAAAGCCAAACCCTGATCGGGCCAGCCCAATAACTCGCTGGGCAGAATCAAATGCGCCGAGCTGGAAATCGGCAAGAATTCCGTCAACCCCTGAATCAGGGCCAAAACAATGACGTGCAACGGTTCCATAGGCAATCTCTTGTTATTAACAGGTAAACCGGTGTTTTCATGTTGCGCAGGCAGCAGTGTACCGGAATCGACGAAAATTTTGCGCGCCGCTTTGACGCCACTTGGTATGCCGACAAGGCTCCTGTATATTTAGCCAGATTTTCGCCAACGGGGATGCTGTATCTATGACCTTTGACGCCATCAAGATTCGCGGCGCGCGCCAGAACAATTTACAAAATCTGGATTTGGACATTCCCTTAGGCGAGCTGGTCGTGGTCACGGGCGTGAGCGGCTCGCGCAAATCCACCCTGGCCTTTGACACCATTTACGCCGAAGGCCAGAGGCGCTACGTGGAAACCTTCTCCGCTTACGCGCGCCAGTTTCTCGACCGCATGGACAAGCCCGCTGTCGACAGCATCGACGGTGTGCCCCCGGCCATTGCTATCGAGCAGAGCAACACGGTGCGAACCTCCCGCTCCACCGTCGGCACTATGACCGAGCTGAACGATTACCTAAAGCTGCTATTTGCCCGCCTGGCACAACTGTACTGTCAAGGCTGTGGCCGGGAAGTGGTGACCGACAGTCCCCAAAGTATTGTGCAGACCCTGTATCAGGACTGGCCCGAGGGTCAGCGCCTTATGGTGTGCCTGCCAATATCGGTACCCGAAACGTTGAGCGACGACGCGGTGCTCCAGCTGCTCAACCAACAGGGCTATACCCGGGTTCACAGCCGCGATGGCAGCCGGGTGGAGGTGGTGCAAGATCGGCTGCGCCTTAACGACGACAACCGCGGCCGGTTGACCGAAGCGGTGGAAGCCGCCCTGCATTACGGCAAGGGGCACATGTTGGTCTATCCCCTCGACGATGATCGAAATGCGGGCTCACCGACACGTTTTTCCAGCCACCATCACTGCGCCCACTGTGACATCAGTTACCCGGAACCCAGCGCCAGCCACTTCTCCTTCAACTCGCCCATTGGCGCCTGCGATACCTGTCGTGGCTTTGGCCGCACCATCGGCGTCGACTGGGGCCTGGTGGTGCCCGATGAGCGGAAGAGTTTGAAAGACGGCGCCATCAAGCCGATCCAAACCCCAAGCTATGCCGAGGTGCAGAGCGACCTCATTAAATACGCAAAAAAAAGGGGCATTCCCATCACCACCCCCTGGGCGGAGCTCACCGAAGCCCAGCGCCGCTGGGTGATCGATGGGGAAGGGGGCTGGGATGAGGGCGTGTGGTATGGCATGCATGAGTTTTTTGACTGGCTGGAAAGCCGTGCCTACAAAATGCACATCCGCGTGCTGCTGTCCAAATACCGGGCCTACACCCCCTGCCTGGCCTGTGGCGGCGCGCGCCTGAAAGCCGACTCCCTGTGGTGGCGCGTGGGCACCCACGAGCAAGCGCAACAGGCTCTGGCGGGGCGAAAACGATTCCGCCCCGTGGGTAGCACACTCTCGGAGCAGCGCTTTGAACAACTGCCAGGGCTGAACATTCACGATGTCATGGGCCTGCCCCTGGCTCGTTGCCAACAGTTTTTTTCCGCCCTCGATAACCGCGCCAGCGCCGCCGTAGACGACACCGCCACTTTATTACTGCGGGAGATTGGCACACGCCTGGACTACCTGTGCGAAGTGGGCTTGGACTACCTGACCCTGGACCGCCAGTCCCGCACCCTCAGCGGCGGGGAGGTGCAACGCATTAACCTGACCACCGCTTTGGGAACCTCTCTGGTCAACACCCTGTTTGTACTGGACGAACCCAGTACCGGTCTACACCCACGGGATATCCAGCGTCTGGTCAGTGTGTTGCAGCGGCTGCGCGACGCGGGCAACTCTCTATTGGTGGTGGAGCATGATCCGCAGGTAATACTCGCCGCTGACCGCATTTTGGATATAGGCCCCGGGCCGGGCCGGCGCGGAGGCCAGATCGAGTTTTTTGGCACCCCCAGAGCCTTGCTGAAGCGTAAAAACAACATCACCGCCCGCTACCTCAATGGCGACGAACAAGTCACTATCGCATCGGAACCGGCGGCAAATGCCGCTCAGACCCGGTCACTTGTGATTCGCGGCGCCCGGGAACACAACCTCAAAAATATCGACGTCACCATTCCACTCCAGCGCTTCGTGTGTTTGACCGGCGTCAGCGGCTCCGGCAAATCGACGCTGATGCGCCAGGTGCTCTACCCAGCACTGCTCAAACACCAAGGCCAACAAACCGACGCGCCCGGCGCCCACGACCGCATAGACGGTATGGAACAGGTGCAGCGGGTGGTGATGGTAGACCAGAGCGCCATCGGTAAAACCACCCGTTCCACCCCCGCCACTTATGTGGGCTCCTTCAACGCGATCCGCAAACTGTTTATCGCCACACCGCTGGCCAAGGAGCGGGGCTACACTCCGGGCACGTTCAGCTTCAACTCCGGCAATGGCCGCTGCCCCACCTGTCAGGGCAACGGTTTTGAGCACGTGGAAATGCAATTTCTCAGCGACGTGTACCTGCGTTGCCCAGATTGCGACGGCCGCCGATTTCGCGATGAAATTCTGGAGGTCAAAGTACTCAGCAGCGCCAACGCGAGCGATGTACCTCACGCGGCCTCCATTGCCGACGTGTTGAACATGACCGTGGCCGAAGCCCTGGCCTTTTTTGAAGGTGAGCGAACCGTTGAGCGCAGCCTGCAACCGCTGGCCGATGTGGGTCTGGACTATGTGCAGCTGGGCCAGGCCGTGCCCACCTTGAGTGGCGGCGAAGCCCAGCGCCTGAAACTGGCGGGGCACTTAGTCGCCACAGGCACCGCGAAGCAACACGAGCACACCCTGTTTTTGTTCGACGAGCCCACCACCGGTTTGCACTTTTCGGACATCGCTCAGTTGATGGGCGCCTTCGGTCAACTACTGGCCGCCGGACACTCGCTGGTGGTGATCGAGCACAACCTGGATGTGATCCGCAGCGCCGATTGGATTATCGACATAGGCCCGGAAGGCGGCGACGCCGGTGGGCAGCTGCTGGTCGAGGGCACGCCCCAGCACATCATGGCCGAGCACAACGGCTATACCGCTCAAGCCCTGCGCGATTATGCCCAATCCCTGCAGCCGGGCGCGGCCGCCACTTTGGTGGCCGCAAGCCGCAAACGCGCCGCTAAGCCCCCGCGCGTCATCAGCGTGCACAATGCCCGCGAGCACAACTTAAAAAACATCGATGTAAACATCCCACGGGATAAATTGACGGTGATCTCTGGGGTCAGCGGCAGTGGCAAAAGCACCCTGGCATTCGATCTGATTTTTGGCGAGGGTCAGCGCCGCTACCTGGAGTCCCTCAACGCCTATGCCCGGCAATTTGTGCAACCCGCGGCCCGACCCGATGTGGATGCCATTTACGGAATTCCTCCGGCCGTGGCCATTGAACAGCGCACCAGCCGGGGCGGGCGTAAAAGTACCGTCGCCACCCTGACTGAGATCTACCACTACCTGCGTCTGCTGTACGTCAAACTGGGCACCCAGTATTGCCCCAGCTGCGATGTGGCCATCGAGCCACAAACCCCCGCCGCTATCCTGGCTCGGGTGCAAAAGGAGTATCGTGGCAGTCAGGTCACCTTGCTGGCGCCGCTGGTGGTGGCGCGCAAAGGTATTTACCGAGAGCTGGCCCAATGGGCCGCCCAGCGTGGTTATACCCATCTGCGGGTGGACGGCGAGTACCTGCCCACTGATCCCTGGCCGGTACTGGACCGTTACAAAGAGCATGATATTGAACTGCCGTTGGTTAGCCTTGAGGTATCTCCTCAAGAGGAACAGCGCTTGGCGGAAGCGCTGGAGCAAACCCTCAACCTGGGCAACGGTGTCGTCATCGTTGCGCCCGAGGCGGGCGCCAAGGGCCAGCGAAAAAGCGAACGGCTGTTCTCCACCGAGCGCGCGTGCCCCAGTTGCGGTTGCGGTTTTGAGGAGCTGGACCCGCGCCTGTTTTCCTATAACTCAAAACACGGCTGGTGCCGCGACTGTTACGGCACTGGCGTACAACTGGCCGGCTTCGACGCGGAACAAACCGGCGAAGAAGGAGCATGGCTGCCAGACGAAGATGACGACGCCGGCGAGCGCATCTGCTCAGGCTGTCAGGGGCAGCGACTAAACCCCACCGCCCTGGCGGTACGTTTTCGCAACCACTCCATTGCCGACCTTGCCGCCATGCCGGTGGACGGCGCCGCCCAGTGGTTTGAGAAACTAAAATTGAAGAACAACGAGCAGGCCATCGCCCGGGACTTACTCACCGAGATGCACAATCGCCTGCGTTTTTTGCAAAAAGTGGGTCTGAATTATTTATCACTGGACCGCGCAGCGCCCACCTTAAGTGGCGGCGAGGCACAGCGCATCCGGCTCGCCGCACAGCTGGGTTCCAGCCTGCAAGGCGTCTGCTATGTGTTGGACGAACCCACCATCGGGCTGCACGCCCGGGACAACCGCAAACTGATCGATACACTTCGCGAGCTGCAATCCCAAGGCAACACGGTGGTAGTGGTCGAGCACGATGAAGACACCTTGCGCTCGGCGGATCACCTGATCGACATAGGGCCACTCGCCGGCGTCAATGGCGGAAAGATCGTAGCCGAAGGCAGCCTGAAACAAATTATGGCCAGCAAGGAATCCCTGACCGGAAGAATGCTGGCCGAACCCTTGCGTCACCCGATGCCCGATGTGCGCAACCAGGCACTGCGGCAGATGCAAGACAAAGAGCAGCTACACATTGAAGGAGCCGACCTCAATAATTTGAAGAGCGTGAACGTATCCGTGCCCTTGCGCCAGCTGGTAGCGGTGACCGGTGTCAGTGGCAGCGGTAAAAGCACTCTGGTGCGCGGCATCATTTACGCCAACGTAAAGCATGCGCTAGCCCACAAGCGCAAGAAATCGGTTGCCTGGAAAGGCGCTGACAACATCAACGGCTGGCAGGGCATTGACCGTATTTTGGAGGTGGATCAAACCCCCATCGGCAAAACCCCACGCTCCTGCCCGGCCACTTATGTGGGCATTTGGGACAGCATCCGCAAGCTCTTCGCTGGCACGGTAGACGCCCGGCTACGGGGCTATACGCCGGCACGCTTCTCCTTCAACGCGGGCGACGGCCGGTGCTCCGCCTGCGCGGGGCAGGGCATGCAAAAAGTTGAAATGAATTTTCTGCCCGATGTGCGAATCCCCTGCGACGTGTGCCACGGCTGGCGGTTTAACGATGAAACCCTGAGCGTGCGTTACAAAGGCAAGCACATAGGCGAAGTACTGGCGATGGACGTGGACACGGCGACGGAGTTTTTTGCACCCGTCAGCAAAGTGCACCACGCACTATCGCTTATGCAAGACGTCGGCCTGGGGTACCTTACTCTGGGCCAGCAGAGCCCAACGCTCAGCGGCGGCGAAGCCCAGCGCATTAAACTGGTGGCCGAACTGAGCAAGGCACGCATGACACCGGAAGATGCCCGGGGCCGAGGCGCGCAACACAACCTCTACGTGCTCGACGAACCCACCGTGGGTTTGCATATGGCGGACGTGGACAAGCTGGTGCGGGTACTGCACCGCCTGGTGGACGCCGGAAATTCCGTGCTGGTGATCGAGCATAATCTGGACGTGATTGCCGAGGCCGACTGGGTAATCGACATGGGGCCGGAAGGCGGCAGCGCCGGTGGCCGGGTCATCGCCAGGGCACACCGACCACGCTGACCAAACGCAAGCGCTCGCATACCGGTCAATATTTGGCGGAGATACTTCAACCATAATGGCTCGACCGCAGACAGCGGTGAAGCGCGCAAAGTCAAAGTGCGACAATACGGCTCAGGTGTGGCTCAATCGACCAGACGCCACTGACCTGGGCCAGAGTTTCGATATATCATGCGAATACGTTAACGATTTACTCTCTGGTGGATATCCCTATGTCTCTTAAACTTCAAGTAATTATTTGCAGCACCCGGCCCGGTCGCGTTGGGCCTTCGGTGGCGAAATGGTTCGCCGACTTCGCCGCGAAACACGAAGAGTTCGATACAACGTTAGTCGATCTGGCGGACTTCGACCTCCCGGTTTACGACGAGCCCCAGCACCCGCGACTGCAAGACTATCAGCACGAACACACCAAGCGTTGGAGCGCCAGCGTGGCCGCTGCAGATGCCTATGTGTTCGTCACTCCAGAATACAATTACTGTCCTCCTCCCTCACTAATCAATGCGCTGAATTACGTCTATAACGAGTGGAATTATAAACCCTGCGGTTTCGTCAGCTACGGCGGCGTCTCCGGAGGTTTACGCTCAGTTCAAGTCGCCAAACAGCTCGCCACTACTTTGAAGATGATGCCGATGGTCGAAGGCGTCGGGATACCGATGGTTGCCTCGCTCCTGGACGACAACAAGGTATTTACCTCGAACTCACACATCGACAGCTCCGCGACCACCATGTTGACCGAGCTGAAGAAATGGGCCGTGGCACTCAAGCCCATGCGGGGCTGATACCTCTGGACGATGCGGGTCTGGGAAGAAATCCAGACGGGTTTCCCAGGTCCGCTCCTCATGCCTGTGAAGGCGAGGAACAGTACTTCGTCACGCCCGGACCAATGTTCCGCCATGCCCGGCTCAATTCACCGTCATGCCCGCGAAGGCGGGCATTCAGAGTCCATCACCGCCTTGGATTCCCGCCTTCGCG
>DAHVRW010000109.1 GCA_027322215.1 Marinimicrobium sp. | reverse complement strand
AACAAGTTAATGCGTGCGTTGAGATCCTCGTGCCAGGAGGCGGACAGGGTACTCCAGTCAGCGGTTGTGAGTGCCCTGTCGGTGGGCAATGTGGCAAGAGCCTCGGTGATCGTTGAGAGCGAAAACCCGAGGTGCTGAGCCACTTTGATTACGGCAATGCGCCGCAACACATCGCGCGGAAAACGGCGCTGGTTACCGCTGTTGCGCCAACTTTTTATCAGCCCCTTCTGTTCGTAAAAATGGATTGTGGATACCGGCACACCACTGCGTGCAGCCACCTCGCCCACGCTGGGTAGTGGCCCAATCAGGCGGGTGCTTGCCCGCAAGCCTGGTTCGCCGGCACGGCCACGTCCATCATTTTAGGGTTGGGCAGGTTCAGGTTGTTCATCAGGTCCACATACGCGTGTACATCCTTTACTTGCAAGCGCGGGTTGTGGAGTTTTTCTTCATCAATGGTACTGAGTGTCCAGCCTTTGTAATCGTGCCCTGGGTAAACCAATGTGTCGCCGGGCAGGGTCAACAGCTTGTCGAACAAACTGTGGTATTGATCGACGGCGTTACCGTTTTGAAAATCGGTGCGGCCGGTCCCGCGTATCAACAAGGTGTCCCCGGTAAAAACATAGCTCTGCCCCTGATGGCTAAGCAGAAAACTATAAGAGTCATCTGTATGCCCTGGAGTAAACAGCGCCTTAAGAGTGAGCGAACCGATGTTGATTTCGTCGCCGTCCTTTAGCGCCCCGGAAGCGCAGCGAGAGGCGGCTTTTTCGCCCACTAGCGTGATGCAGCCGGTCGCATCGCGCAAGTCACCCGCACCGGTGATGTGATCGGCGTGGGTATGCGTGTCCAAGGCATAAGCCAGGGTCAGGTCCAACTCTTTAAGCAGTTGGAGGTACTTGGGCACTTCTTCTTTTACGGGATCGATCAACGCCGCTGCGCGCGTTTGCTGGCAGCCAATAAGGTAAGTGTAGGTGCTGGATACATGTTCAAATAATTGGCGGAAAATCATAAGTCACCTCGTCGATATTGATAGTTTGTACGCCGAAAATACAGATCGCGCTAGATCATTAACCCGCTAGCAGTGACTTGTGCACCAGAGTGATCAAGGCAACGGCCAGCAAGCTGACGGAAAACAGCTTTTGTAGCAGAGCATTGGCGATTCTCTGACTTAGTGGTTGACCGAGCATCATCCCCGCGATGCCCCCTAGGGCGACCAAAGTTAATGTGGGCCAGTGGGTGTCGGTGAGCAATAGGTGGCTGGCGAACCCGGCGCTGCTGACCAGAGCGATAATCATGAGCGAAGTGCTTACCGCTTGGGCCATGCTGATCGGACTCAAGGCCAGAAGTAGCGGCACGATAAGAAAGCCCCCGCCGACGCCGAATAACCCGGTTAGCACACCCACGATAAGCCCGCCTGCCAGCAAGCCACTGACACAGCGCGGGCGCAATTCAAACTGCCCCGTCTGGCTAAGATTGCACAACAGTCCCGGTCGGCTGGTGCTAGAGAAATCCCCAGCGCGCACCACGCGCGCCGCTTGTGGGTCGCGCTTGGCGCTGAACCACATGCGCAAAGCAATGAGCACGGCCAGCCCACTAAAGCCGACGATCAGTGCTGGCTCGGGGATTTGTAAGCCCAGCCACTTTCCCAGTGGTGCGCTGACGGCGCCAACTAAGGCGAGAATTGCACCCGGTTTCCACAGGATGGTGTGTTGCTGTAGCCCGCTGCGCACACTGGCATAAATGGTGCTGGCGGCCACGGTGCCCAAAGACAGGCCGACGGCATCCGTCATGGAGAACCCGGCCAGCAGTATCAGTAACGGGACGGCAAACACTGAGCCACCGGCGCCAGTTAGCCCCAGTACCAAGCCGATTAGCACGCCGATCAATACCAAGGTCACCATCGGTTCTCGTTCCCGCTCAGCGCTGCTATTTATTCCAGGGTGCGTGGGCGAGCAGCCGGCCCATAAGACACAGGTCGGTCACGCCGGCTAGCACCAGACCGGCACCCGCAAAAGCCGACAAACCGTAAAACGCCGGGTGTACCCAGGTGCCCAAAGCGACACCGGTCAACACCAGCACACCGGCGATTAGCCTTACCTGTTGTTCTACGGAGAGGGCTTTGCGCGCTCGGGTGATCAGCGGCGTGTTGCATTGCAGCACTGCGTTCATGCCGCCGTCGATAATGCACAGCTCCAAATCAACTTTGCCTTGCAGTTGCTCGGCGGCTTTTTCAGCGCGCTTACCGCCTTGGCACAGCAAATAGACACTAGTGCCGGTTTTGGCGTTTTTAGCCAACTCGGTTTGCAGGCGCTCCGGTGTCAGCTCATCCAATGGGATATGCAATGCGCCGCGCAAAGCCGCTGCGGCCACTTCAGAATCAGTGCGCACATCCAGCACGCATACCTCCTCGCTGAAATCTGCCAGTAACTCGGTGGCTTGAATGCGATGATGGTTCATGGTGTTTGCCTCTTGAATGCGATTAATCGGTCGGACAGTAAATGGATTGCAGTACGGCAATGACTTTGCTCGCCGCATCGCCATAAAGCCGGTAATAGACGGTTTGTGATTCCTTGCGGGTGGTCACCAAATCCGCTTTGCGCAAACTGGCCAGATGCTGTGACAAGGCCGATTGGCTGAGCGGAACCCGCTGATTCAGCTCGCTGACCGACATTTCACCAGCTACCAGCGTGCATAGAATCATCAAGCGATTTTCATTGGCCAAAGACTTCATTAACGCTGCCGCCTCGCTGGCATGTTGGTGCAAGGCCTCCACGCTTTGTGCAGTAATCAAATTTCTGATCCTTTTCGTGAGTAACTATGGCCAGTATATTAATATCTGCTAAATTAGCAAGTGTTAATATTAAAAGGTTGGGTCGGGGTGCTGAGATAGGCGGTTTGGCCTAGCGGAGCGCTTTTGTAGCATCAAGTAAGTCATTCTTATCAAAGCCGACTCTGGCAGAATGCCGTTACTCGGGGCTGCTGGGTCGTGCAGGATGAGGGGTTCAGCAAGCCTCACAAGAGGGATCTTGTGGGGCAGTCCCCAGGGAGGGGTTTACGACGTTTGCTGAACCCCTCATCCTGTGCGGCCTGAGGGCTACCTTACGAAGCTGGTTTATTTAAAACAGCAGTGCCCACAGGCAGGAATGTCGGCGCCTCATCGCCTGCCAAACAGGCGTTTCAGGAGCCAGTGAGAGGGCAGATAAACCAGAGTAATCATCACCGCCATCAGAGCGCCCAGATACACCAGCGGGCGTACCAGTTCTTGGGGCCGCCCCGGACCGTAAGACCAGTTGATATTGCTGCTCGTGTCACCTGCTCGAACTGTGCTTGGTCGTTGCGTTGACGCATCCTTCTCTCCGCTGCTGATCACTTCATCATCGAGCGTCTCGGGTTGAAATGTTTTACCATGCCGCGCACCTAACTCACAAACTGCACCAGAGGTAATCTATGAACCGGTCGAGTGTTCCCGAGCCCGCCAGCCGATTGGCACGCCAGCTGGGGACCTTTGATGCCGTTGTTATTGGCATGGGCGCCATGATCGGTGCGGGGATATTCGCTGTCATCGGCCCTGCGGTGGCGGTGGCAGGCAGCGCCGCGTTGTTGGCTCTGCTGTTGGCGGGGGGCTTGGCGTACTGTAATGCCGCTGCTTCGGCCCAATTGGCGGTGGTGTACCCGGAGTCAGGCGGCACCTACGTTTATGGCGATCGGCAGTTGGGACGTTTGTGGGGCTTTTTGGCGGGCTGGGGCTTTGTGGTGGGCAAGTTGGCCAGCTGTGCCGCCATGGCGCTGACGTTTGCCAGTTACGCGGCACCGGAATTCATGCGCCCGCTGGCGGTGTTGGCCGTGTTGAGCCTCACGGTGGTTAACTACTTTGGTGTTAAAAAAACCATGGCCCTCACCCAAGTCATTGTCGCGCTGGTGCTGTCGGCTTTGGCGGCGCTGCTGGTGGGGACGGTATTTGGTGGTCAAGCGGACCCGGCGCGCCTCCAAATTGACGACCAGTGGAGTGTTTATGGCCTGTTGCAGGCGGCCGGGCTATGGTTTTTTGCTTTCGCCGGGTACGCTCGTCTTGCCACTTTAGGAGAGGAGGTGCGCGACCCGGTGCGGACGATCCCGCGGGCCATTCCCGTAGCCCTAGGCATAACGCTTTTGCTTTACGCGCTGGTGGCGGTGGCGGCACTGGCCGCGGTGGAACCCGAGGTGTTGGCAGTCGCTCCAGCGCCCTTGGTGGCCGCCGTCGAAGCCGGTCAGTTGGCAGCCCTGGGGCCGGCGGTGCGCATGGGGGCGGTGATTGCGTCCCTGGGCGTGCTGCTATCGCTCATTGTGGGCGTCAGCCGCACGGTATTTGCTATGTCAGCCCAAGGGGATTTGCCACGGGTATTCGACCGGGTGCACAAGCGCTATAAGGTCCCGCACCGAGCCGAACTGGCCGTGGGTTTGGTGGTTGCCGCGCTGGTGATGGTCACGGATTTGCGCTCCGTCGTTGGTTTTAGCGCTTTTACGGTGTTGGTTTACTACGCCATTACCAATGCCGCGGCTTGGAAGCTCAATGGTGGACCCTGGGCGCGCGGTCGAGCGTTGTTGGGATTGATCGGGTGTATTACGTTGGCGTTTAGTCTACCGATTGGGTCCGTCATTATGGGCGCGGCGGTGTTGGTTTTCGGAGTATCAGTATTTTGGCTACGACGGTTGCTGGGAGTCTGACGCGAGCTGGCTTTTGCGCCACTGGCAGAGTATCTTGGCGCAGTGGTTCAGCTCAAGGAAATGAAAATCTATGTGGCAGGATTATGACCTTTTCACCCTCTGGTTAATTGCCGGCGTTGCCATGATGATGCTGGAGCTGGTGGTTCCCGGTGGCATCGTTGTCTTTCTAGGCCTCAGCGCCGTCCTTGTTTCCCTCTTGCTTTACACCGGTATTATCGACGGCTGGGCGCAGGCATTTACGGTTTGGTTTATTGGTTCTTTAGCGCTGTTTTTTAGCCTTCGGGGCGTGGTTAGCAAGTTGCTTCCGGCCCATGTAGAGCGGAGTAAAACCGACGAAGATCTGGATGCCTACAATGAAATCGCGGTGGTGAGCCAGCGCATCCCCACCCAGGGCGAAGGGCGTATTAACTTTCGCGGCAGTACCTGGTCGGCAAGAGCCCATCAGGCGCAGAAGGCCATTGAGGTCGGCACCCAGGTGCGGGTGGTGTTGCGAGACAATCTTGACTGGCTGGTGGAGCCGCTGGATGACGCCGGGCCCGCCGACACGGCCACCACCGATGCGGCCTCGGCCGGCCATTCAACCAAGTCCGATCCACCTGAATAAGGCCGCGGATTCTTTTATTCCCTTCATTTTTTTTATCCCCCTCAAGGAGTATTACATGCTGACGGCATTAACTATTTTCGTTCTGGTGGCCGGCTTCATTTTATGGAAGCTGGCGATCATTGTGCCCATGCGCCAGGCCTGTGTACTGGAGCGTTTCGGTAATTTTCGGCGGGTGTTGGAGCCGGGGTTTCATGTGATTGTGCCATTTTTGGATAAGGTGGCTTACCGGCATGAAATTCGCGAACAGGTGCTCGATATTCCGCCTCAAAGCTGTATCACACGGGACAACATTCAAGTGACAGTGGATGGGTTGGTGTACCTGAAAGTCATGGATGCCAAGCGCGCCAGTTACGGCATTGGCGATTACCAACTGGCCAGCGTCAGCCTGGCACAGACCACCATGCGCTCGGAAATCGGGAAACTGACGTTGGGGGATACCTTCTCCGAGCGGGATAAGCTCAACGACTCCATTGTGCGAGAAATTGACAAAGCGTCAGATCCTTGGGGCGTTAAAGTGCTGCGTTACGAAATTCGCAATATCACTCCGTCACTGCAGGTGGTACAGACCCTGGAAAAACAGATGGAGGCCGAGCGAGAAAAGCGCGCCGATATCACCCTGGCTACCGCGGCCAAGGAATCCAAAATTTTGATATCCGAAGGGTATCGTCAAGAAGCCATTAATATTTCCGAAGGCGAAAAGACAAAGCGCATCAACGAAGCCAAGGGGCGCGCTAGCGAAATCGAAATTTTGGCCGAAGCTTCCGCCGAAGGGCTGCAAAAAGTCGCAGAAGCCATTAAAAAGCCCGGCGGTGATTACGCGGTAAAAATGCGTTTGGTGGAAGATTTTGTCGGCCGTACAGGCGAAGTGCTTAAGGGCGCGGACGTGTCTGTACTGCCAGCGGATTTAGCACACCTGAAAGGCATCTTAACGGCGCTGAATCAGAACCTCGGTAGTGGCGCGGCCAAAGGAGCAGCCAAATGAATAATGAAATGAACCCGTTTGATTTGTTTAACCTCGTGGTCTGGGGCGCTATATTCCTGACCATTATTGTTCAGCTGTTCGCGTCCATTCGTATCGTGTCCACACGCACTACGCTGATTGTGGAGCGCCTCGGAAAATACCACGCCACACTGGGAGCGGGTTTCCATGTGCTCATGCCATTCATCGATAAAGTGACGGCACTCCAGGATCTGCGCGAGGAAACCATCGACGTTCCACCTCAGGAGTGTTTTTCAAAAGACGAAGTGCAGGTGGAAGTGGACGGGGTGATTTACATGTCCGTCGCCGATCCGGTGAAAGCCACGTACGGGGTAACCGACTATCGCTTCGCTGCCACGCAATTAGCGCAGACCACTACGCGCTCGGTGATCGGTACCTTGGTTATGGATAAGACGTTTGAAGAGCGGGACATGATCAGCCAGGCGGTCGTGGATACGCTGAATGAGGCGGGCCGATCCTGGGGCGTGCACGTTCACCGTTACGAAATTCGCAATATTACGCCTCCGGCTCGGGTGCAAAACGCCATGGAAAAACAAGTCACGGCGGAGCGGGAGCGACGTGCCATTCTGGCCCGAGCGGAAGCCGATAAGCAGGGCCGAATCAATACGTCCGAAGGGACGTTGCGCGAGTTAATTAACTTGTCCGAAGGTGAGCGCCAGCGCCTGGTAAATGAGGCTGAGGGTCGAGCAGAGGAAATTCTGGCTTTAGCGACTGCCACGGCCAGCTCCATCGAGAAGATCGGCCACGCGGTCGTACAGCCCGGCGGAGAAGAGGCGATCAAATTGAATCTGTCCGAAAAATATATGGAAAATATCGGCCATTTGGCGGATGCCCATACGAAGGTGATTTTCCCGGCGGACCTCACCAATATGCGCCGACTTCTATCGGAGCTCGACCTGGGCATTGAGAGCGGTACGACGTCCTGATGATCCAGTATCTGCGCATCGAAAAACTTACGGCTGGCACCTGGCGTTGGCTGCGTATGACGGGCATCGCCCTGGCGCTGCTGCTGGGTTTTTTGGGACTGGTTGAGGGAAGCCAAGATGCGCCGGCTGTTTATCAGGTGGATATAAACGGGGTAATCAATCCCGGTTCACTCGGTGTGTTGCGCCATGCCATTGAGCGCGCCGAGGCGCAGGACGCACCGGCTTTAGTGGTGCGAATTAACACGCCGGGTGGCTTGCTCAGCAGCACGCGGGATATGGTTGCTGTAATCTCTGAGTCATCCGTGCCGATTATCGGCTATGTGGGGCCGTCCGGTGCCGGCGCCACTTCGGCGGGGGCATTCATCTTGTTGTCCACGCATGTGGCGATTATGAATGCGGGTACGACTGTGGGAGCGTCGTCTCCTGTGGCGAGCGGCGGGCAGGACATTGACAGCACTATGGCTCAGAAAGTGATGAACGATACTCGGGCCTTAATGCGCACCATTGCTCAGAACCGGGGTCGGAACATCGAAACCGCCGAACGCTTTGTCACGGACGCAGAAAGCATTACCGCTGAGGAAGCGTTGGCGAGCCAAGTGATTGATTTGGTTGTACCCAACGCTGACCGGTTATTCAGTGCATTGGCTGACTATGAGTTTTCCTTCAACGGCCAGCCGGTCACGTTAAGCTTGGAAGGCCGAGCGCTGTATGAGGTGACGCCGAGGCTGATTGACCGGGTGATGAATGTGGTGGCTCACCCGCAAATTGCTCACTTGCTGCTGTCGCTAGGTATGTTGGCGCTGTATATTGAGCTGCTGAATC
>DAHVRW010000108.1 GCA_027322215.1 Marinimicrobium sp. | reverse complement strand
AACCGCTACATCCGAAACCCGAATCTCATTCGGCCCGGGCAGATCATCAAACTGAGCGTCCCTCGCCAATACTGTGTTGCTCCCAAGGGTTTTCAACACAATGTGGATCTCTTTGATGGTATGGCCCATACCCCTTGGTTTGACGTGCTGAGCGATGACTGGAGCAGGGCCACTCCAGAGGAGCGGTCCTTTATCCGAACGGTATCCCCGCTTATGATTGGTTCCGGCACGTCCGTGGCTCATGGCCTGAACGTTACCTTCAGAACCAACGCTCCGTTGGTAGGTGAGGTTGCCAGCCTTTATGAGTCTTACCAGGCAGGGGATATTTCCAAAGGCCAGTACGATTATCAAAGACGGAACACGCTGACGCGGTTGTCGAACAACCTGGGGCCCACGCAACGCTTGCTTTATGGGAACCGAGCCCCCGGAGAGGTCATCCGCATCTCGCGCCGAGGAGGGGTTTCACCTACCGCCGATATCGACCGGGAGGTTCGCCGGATGACCGGAGCATCAAAAGTCGCCAGCCGAGGCGGCATTGCCTTATCGGTGGTGGGCTTGGGCATTGCGTGCCATGAGATTGCTCACACCGAGTCCAGGGATCATCAAAATGACATACTGGTGGAGAGTGGAGGCAGTCTAATTGGTGGTTTGGCATTCGGGCTTGGAGCGGGTATTGGTCTAGCGTTAATGGCGACTCCCGTGGGCTGGGTGGGAGCGCTGGTCATAGGTGCGGGCGGTGCTTTGACGGGGTATGCAGCTGGTCGGCGAGCCAAAACACTCTATGATTTGAGTGGACGGAAAATTGATCTCGTGGAGAAACTGGGAGTCTCTCACCTCTGTACCCCGGGAGGAACAGCAAAGTCGGGCGCTGCTCAACGGCCTTCGTACGTTTGGACCACGTTCAGAAGATAAAGCTAATATTTTCAGTATTTTCCTGGAAGGGTGAGGCAACATGCTAAGTGTGGACTTTTTATGGACAGTGTGGATTGCGTGAGGAGCTACCCATAGGCCCGGTCCTAAGGGCGGTATGCATTATTCAGCTTACGTTGATGTGGATCGGGGCTCTGGCATATCTGGTCTTGATGGCGTTGGTAGCTTATACATGGATAGTTTTTGAGTAAGAATCTCGGCAGAGGTGAACAACTGCGAGGCTTTACGGAATGCCCTGTTTGACAGGCGTACATTTACGATCTGATCAAAAAACGCTCAATCTGATCGGTCATTAGCGCTTTTACCATCCTGATGGTCTTCGTTCGGCCGGAAATGGGGCTGTTACACCTGATTCACCCTATGTCGCACTAGAATCAAGGCCGGCCCTTGCCACGAGCCGCTGCTTGGCTTACAATCGCGGCCCCTGAAAAACTGAATATACGACGCAAGCTCCCTAAAAAGCACCTCGGCCTCTGCCAGACGCTGCTTCGTGTCGTCCAAGTGGGTATTTGGAGCAATTATGTACGCGATATTTGAAAGTGGTGGCAAGCAGCACCGTGTGGTGGAAGGCGAAACCCTGAAACTGGAAAAAATCGAACAGGCCACGGGCGAAACCCTGGAGTTCGATAAAGTTTATCTGGTTGCCGATGGCGACAACGTAAAAGTGGGTGCACCCATCGTTGATGGCGCCAAAGTGACTGCTGAGATCGTCAGACACGGTCGCGGTGATAAGGTGAAAATCATCAAGTTCCGTCGCCGCAAGCACTCCATGACTCGCCAGGGCCACCGTCAGTGGTTCACCGAAGTTAAAATCACTGGTATCAAAGGTTAAGAGGAGTTTAAACAATGGCTCACAAGAAAGCAGGCGGTAGTACACGCAACGGGCGCGACTCCCAAAGTAAACGCCTTGGTGTCAAAGTGTACGGTGGCCAAACTATCGCAGCGGGCGGCATCATCGTGCGCCAGCGCGGCACTCAGTTTCACCCGGGCGTGAACGTAGGGCTGGGCACTGACCACACCCTGTTCGCCAAGGCCGATGGCCAGGTGAAGTTCGAGACTAAAGGTAGCAAAAATCGTAAGTTCGTCAGTGTCGTGACGGCTTAACAGCCTGCCAATAGACCGCGAGCGCTAGAGCCCGCCGTGGCGGGCTCTAGCCATCCGAAAAAGCCCTGTCGACCCGTCGATGGGGCTTTTTTCATTCTGATGTACGCTTTCGTAGCTACCTCTATGCGGGCCGAACACTCGCTTAGGAAACCGCCAAATGACTTTTTATTCCGGACGCTAATGGTATCCTTGCGGGTTGCTTCAGGGTGCCCCGCCATAGCATGCTGTGCAGTAGATAAATCCGGCCGCTCGGGAGAGACGTGTGAAATTTGTTGATGAAGCCCCCATTTACGTAGAAGCCGGTAAAGGCGGAAACGGCTGCCTGAGCTTTAGGCGCGAAAAGTTTATTGCCAAGGGTGGCCCTGACGGCGGCGACGGCGGCGATGGCGGCAGCGTTTATCTGCTCGCCGACGACAACTTGAATACGCTGGTGGATTTTCGCTTCCAGCCGCGCTATCGGGCCCAGCACGGAGAAAATGGCCGAGGTAAAGACCGGACGGGGGCCAAGGGCGAGGACCTGGTACTCAAAGTGCCGGTCGGGACTACGGTAATCGATACGGAGACCGACGAGGTGCTCGGGGATTTAACCGAGCCGGGACAGAAACTGAAAGTGGCTCAGGGCGGCTTTCATGGGTTGGGCAACACCCGCTTTAAATCCAGCGTGAATCGTGCTCCCCGGCGCACCACCCACGGCAGCCCCGGCGAGGTGCGCAACCTCAAGCTGGAGCTTAAAGTGTTGGCGGATGTGGGGTTGTTGGGGCTACCCAATGCGGGCAAGTCCAGTTTTATTCGAGCCGTCAGCGCCGCAAAACCAAGGGTGGCGGATTACCCCTTTACCACGCTGGTGCCAAACCTAGGGGTGGTCAAAGTACAGGACCATCGCAGCTTCGTGATTGCGGATATTCCCGGCCTGATTGAAGGCGCCGCCGAAGGTGCCGGGCTTGGCGTGCGCTTTTTAAAGCACCTTACCCGATGCCGTCTGCTGTTGCACGTAGTGGACATGGCGCCGCCGGACGGCTCTGATCCGGCCGAGCAGGCACAGGTAATCATCGACGAGCTGAACCGTTTCAGCCCAGCGCTAGCTCAGCGCGAGCGCTGGCTGGTGCTGAACAAGATTGACTTACTGCCCCCGGACGAGGTGGATGCGCGCTGCCAAGCGGTGGTGGAGGCATTGGAGTGGCGTTGGCCAGTGTTTCAGGTTTCGGCTTTGGGCAAAACCGGGACGGCGCCCCTATGCGGTAAAATCATGAGTCACCTGGAGGCCCTGTGGGAGCAGGACGAAGAGCCCGAAGCGAAGCTGCGCGAGGAGGAATTCCAGCGTCAGTTAGCGCTTGAAGTACGCACCCGCACCGAAGCTCTGCGCCAGCAACGCCGCGCCGCGCGCAAAGGTCAGGCTGAGGATGATGACGATGATTTCGATGACGACGATTTTGACGTAGATGTTGAGTACGTCCGTTAGCAGATACCGACCGGCGACTGCCGCCCGATAATTTTTTGGCCGACCATGACAACAAAACGAACGCAAATCGCCCAGGCCAAGCGCTGGGTAATCAAAATCGGCAGCGCATTGCTGACCAACGACGGCAAAGGGCTGGATACAGCGGCCATTCAAGACTGGGTGGAGCAAATGGCCGCGCTGCGCAAGCGGGGCATCGAACTGGTTCTGGTTTCGTCCGGCGCGGTGGCGGCGGGCATGACCCGACTTGGCTGGACTCAGAGGCCCACCGCTGTGCACCAGCTCCAAGCGGCCGCCGCGGTGGGCCAGATGGGCCTGGTGCAAACCTACGAAGCCGCCTTCCAGCGTTACGGTTTGCAAACGGCGCAAGTACTGCTCGACCACGATGATTTGTCGTCTCGGCAGCGTTACTTAAATGCCCGCTCGACCTTGCGCACCTTGCTGGATCTGGGCGTGATACCGGTTGTTAACGAAAACGACACAGTGGTCACCGACGAGATTCGCTTCGGCGACAACGATACCCTGGGCGCTTTGGTGGCGAATTTATTAGAAGCCGACCTTCTGGTGATCCTCACCGATCAGGACGGCATGTACGACCGAGACCCCCGCACCGCGCCCGACGCGCAGCTGCTGCACGAGGTCGCTGCAGAAGATCCGCGCCTGGACCAAATGGCCAGCGACGGTGGCGCCCTGGGTCGCGGCGGTATGATTACCAAAGTGCGTGCGGCGCGCGTAGCCGCTCGCTCCGGTGCCGATACGTTGATTCTCGGCGGACGGTTGGAGCGGGCCTTGGAACGAGTGTCCGAGGGCGAGGTGTTAGGCACTTTTCTAAGTGCCGGTCAGCAGCCCCAGGCCGCGCGCAAACGCTGGATTTCCGGCCAACTACAAACCCGTGGCACTCTGGTTTTGGACGATGGTGCCGTACAGGTATTGCGCGAGCGCGGCCGCAGTTTACTGCCCGTGGGCGTCAAATCGGTTCAGGGGCAATTCACCCGGGGCGACATGGTGGTCTGTGTGGACGAGCAGGGCGTGGAAGTGGCCCGGGGGCTGGTGAACTACAGCGCCGAGGAAGCCCGCCGGATCAAGGGCAAACTCAGCTCAGAGATTCTGGAGCGGCTGGGTTACAAAGACGATGACGAACTCATTCACCGGGATAATCTCGTCCTGACTTAGGCGGTCACGATGAACGAAAAATGGCTCCGTCGACTGATTAACTTCTGGCCGCCCATGTTTTTTGCCGGCATCAAGGCCACGCGCATCAGCGACGACTTTAGAGCCATTGATGTTTCACTTACGTTGCGGTGGTATAACCGCAACTATGTGGGTACTCACTTCGGCGGAAGCCTTTTCTCCATGACCGACCCGTGGTACATGTTGATGCTCATGCACAACCTCGGGCGCGATTATTACGTGTGGGATCGCGGTGCGCACATCGATTTTCTAGCGCCTGGACGTGGCGTGGTCAGAGCCCAGTTTCGTATAACCGACGAGACTTTGGAGCACATTCGCGAGCAGACCGCCTCGGGTGAAAAGTATTTGCCGGAGTTTACCGTGGACATTCTGAACGAGAATGACACCCTGGTGGCACGGGTGGTGCGCACTCTATATGTGCGCCACAAACCTCACCAGCGTCCTCCACGCGACTCCACTCTTCACGGTTCGTCTGCCGAGGAACCACCGAAGCTTTGATGCTGCACGGCCATAGCCCAAATATTTCACCAAATTGAAGGAGGAGGAGCCGATCTTATTTTTGGCTTTAACACCTGAATCCAAGCCCGTTAGAAAAGCCGCTGCGGCCGCATTCTGATGCGGCGGACAGCGTAGCTTTTTAGCATCACGCCGAGGCGGGAATCCATGTTGTCGAAGTGTCTGGTTGCCCGCCTTCGCGGGCATGACGAGAAAATACGAGCATGATTGAGAAAATGCGGCACAAGAGAAAGGGATTGGGGAGAATGTCATTGTCCGGGATTACTGAGGCCGTGCAGGATGAGTGGTTCAGCAAGCCTCACAAGAGGGATCTTGTGGGGCAGTCCCCAGGAACGGGTTTACGGCGTTTGCTGAACCACTCATCCTGTACGGCCGGGGGCTAGCTTACGAAGCTTCACCTCTTGTACCCGTGGTTTCGAATCTTGAACTCAGGCCGGAACCGTTCGCTCGACGGCCCAGTGGCGTAGTTTATGAATCTCTTCTGCCATGACCACCGACAGTGGGCTGGTATCGGCTAGCGCCCGCAACAGATGCTCCGTGCTCAAGTTTTCTGATTCGCTGCGGGCGCCGTACCGAGCGGCTACTACAGCTTGCTCAATCTCCGCCCCCGAAAAGCCATCGCTGGCGATGGCCAGTTGTGCCAAATCAAACTGGGCCGGATCAAGGCCTCGCTTGCTCAGATGAATTTTAAAAATCGCCTGGCGTACAGTTTCATCCGGCAAGTCCACAAAAAATATTTCATCCAACCGCCCTTTGCGAATCAGCTCCGGCGGCAACTTGCTGATATCGTTGCTCGTCGCGGCGATAAACACCGGACTTTTACGCTCCGCCATCCAGGTGAGCAACGTACCCAGCAAACGTCGCGATGTGCCGTCATCACTGCTGCCCTGAGACATGGCCTTCTCGATCTCATCCAGCCACAGCACGCAGGGCGCCATCGCGTCGGCCATAGCCAGTGCTTCACGCAGGTTGCGCTCGGTTTCGCCGTGGTACTTGTTGTACAAAGCACCGACATCGAGGCGTAACAGAGGAAGGCCCCAAGCGCCGGCCACAGCTTTGGCGGCCAAGCTTTTACCGCTGCCTTGAACACCCAGCAGCATAATGCCCTTGGGCGTTTCCAGGTCTGCGCTGGTAGTGCTAAACGATTCCTTGCGCGCCAGCAGCCAGCGTTTGAGATTTTCCAGCCCTGCCACTTGGGAAAAGTCGGCGCTCTCGTACTCAAAGCTCATGGCGCCCTCCATATCCATAAGGGCAAACTTGGCTTTGTTAACCATGGGCAAATCCGCTGGCGTAATGGCGCCGTCATCCCATATCGCCTGACGCACCAAACGGCGTACATCGCTGGCGCTCAGACCTTGAAGGTTGGCTACAAGCTTAGTCAGGGTCACATTGTCGGTTTTCAGTCGCGCATTGTTGTTTTCTTTTGACCAGCGCCGGGCCTCTTCGCGCACAATCGCCATGATGCCCTCATCACTGGGCAGCGAGATCCGAAAGGCCGCTCCGTAGCGGGCAATTTCGGGGGGCAGTTGCAGCCGGTGGCTGAGGAAGACCAATACATGGGGCACCGATAAATGATTCAGGGCGATGTCCTTAATCAGACGGATAATCTTCGGCTGATCAGTGAGAAAGGGGTGCATATCGCACAGCAGGAATACGCCGGGCCGACCCCGGCTTTTTATATGTTCCAGCACCTCGTCAGGTTCAGTCAGCCGCGTCGATTTGGGCTGCAATTCTAAACCGAATGTCACCGGGCGTAGGCCATCGGTGATGGACCAACGATGCAACTCCTGGTCTTTTTCCCGAGCCACCCGCTGGAGCATGTCGATGGCTTTCTTCTCTTCGTGGGTTTCGATCACTATGAGCGGAATTCTGGAGTTCAACATTAACTTCAGATCGTTGGTGTCGTGCATAAGGCGTTCCTGCTGTCCGGCATTTTGAAGCGGTGAGTTATTATGAGGCTAATCATAGCCTGATGGCGCACAATTCGCCTGCCGAACGTGCGTTTATGCGCCGTTAGTACCTTCTTAGTTACGCGCTTAACTTACGCGGTTAAAAATTCATTCGTGCCCCCAACGTAATGGTTGTACCGTTGGAGCTGAGCGTTAAGCCGGTGGTAGCGGCAAACTCTCGGGTAAACCAAAAGGCGCTGCCGGCGCTAATCGTGGTGGAACCGTCAAAAATAGTTTGATGCGCCAACTCCAATGTGCCTTCAATATCCTGGGCGATAAAACCGCGCAGACCGCCTACAAAAATCAGTCCCGAATCGCGTTCGCCCACATCCGGTGAAATGGTTTCAAAACGTAAACTGGCGTACATATCGAAGGTTTCGTCAAATGCGGCTCGGTAACCACCGCCGGCGGAGATGGCCGTTGAACCACAAGCCCGGTCGCCGCTGGAATCCGCCAGCGACGCCAGAGCAAACCAGTCCCCATTCAAATCCAGGCTACCATCGATCACCAGGCCATCCTGCCGGCAACGCAAATCATCCAGGCGTTGATTAAAATATTGCAGGCCCGCCTGGGAATAGTGCGGTTTTTGTGCAACCGCCTGCGGTGCGACAACGAGGAGAGCGCAATTCAGGGAAAGAGCCAACAAACCAAAAACCAGATTCATGGATGAGGGCGTTTGTGTATTCATATTGGGCTCCTGTTACGTCCATATTTCCGTGCCGATACGGGGAGAAAAACCCAAGGCGAACGTCCGTAAGTCAGCGGTAGGGTTACGCTAACGGCCGCCAGAGTGAGGTGGGTGATGTCAGCATACAGGGCGTATTCGAAGTAAATCCACCGACCAGTTATCGCTTGAGACAGGCGTGCGCACTACCGTAGCACGCCGAACGGTAACCTCACTCTTACTCCCCGTTCGCCAACGACCGCATAATAGAACGGCGCCTA
>DAHVRW010000107.1 GCA_027322215.1 Marinimicrobium sp. | reverse complement strand
GTGGGGATACCAATGGCCTTCATAATGATTCCCGAGTAAAAGTCCACGTTTGGGTAGAGCTTTTTCTCAATAAAGTAATCGTCTTCCAGGGCCATCTTTTCCAACCGGGTGGCAATGGCCAGCAGCGGATCGTCGGCGCGGCCCAGCTCCGCAAGCACCTCATCACAGGTTTGCTTCATGACCTTGGCACGTGGGTCAAAGTTTTTGTACACCCGGTGACCAAAACCCATCAGACGGAAAGGGTCATCGCGATCTTTGGCTTTTTCCACATAGGTATCGATATTGTCCACGCTGCCAATTTCTTTCAGCATCGTTAGCACAGCCTCATTGGCGCCGCCGTGAGCGGGGCCCCAAAGGGAGGTGATGCCAGCGGCGATGGCGGCATACGGACTGGTGCCCGATGAGCCAGACAGGCGCACAGTCGAGGTGGAGGCGTTTTGCTCGTGGTCGGCGTGAAGCAAAAAGATCCGCTCCATGGCATTGGCCAGCACCGGGCTGACCTTCGGCGTTGAGCCGGCTGTGCCGAAACACATGTGCAAGTAGTTTTCCGCATACCCCAAACTGCTATCGGGTGCTACGAACTCTTCGCCTTTGCGATGCTTGTGCACCATCGCTGCCAGGGTAGGCATTTGACCGATCAGCCGGTAGGCGGTGATGAGACGATCCTTTTCGCTGGTGATATCCATCGAGTCGTGGTACACGGCCGCCAGCGCCGCTACGGCACTGCACATGATGGCCATGGGATGTGCGTCCGGCCTGAATGTTCTAATCAGTGCAGCGACCGACTCATCCACATGGGAGTGGGCCTTAACACCCTGAACGAACTCTTCGCGCTGTTCGGGGGTGGGAAGCTCACCGTTGAGCAATAAATAGCAGGTTTCGAGGAAATCGGAATGTTCCGCTAGCTGTTCGATGGGGTAACCGCGATGGAGCAATACGCCTTTGGCCCCATCAATAAAGGTGATCTTTGATTCGCAGGATGCGGTGGACATAAAGCCCGGGTCGTAGGTAAAGAAGCCTTTTTTAGTGAGGCTGGTGACATCGATGACATCGGGGCCGGCCGAACATGGATAAATGGGGAGCTCTATAGATGTCTCCAGGCCATCGACATTCAACCGTGCTTTTCTGTCAGTCATTACGGACTCCTGTATTACAAACTTTAGGGCTTCCGGTAACGGCATTTATGTCGCCAGACCGGTAACTCGCGCGAATAAGCTATTTCTTACGATCGATTGGTTTGTTTACAACCGATTGTGCAGCCGCCGAACTCATGCGAGCGACCGCTGGCGCCAACGCGTGCGTGAGCCTATTCACGCACAGATCCCGGTTTTTCACCGGTTTTTTATGAGGCGACAATCAAACAGATCATGCGCCGGCGGCTCACCGGCCGGGCAAATCGGTGGCCGCATTATAGATGAGTGGGCGCCGCACGGATAGCTTTTGGATGGTTCGTCGGGGCCGAAACCCCTCGGGGGCGTTCATCTGGTATCGTTAAAGGGCTCCGATTAAGTGTGATCGAAGCCATTGGCCGTTCGGAAATTTTGGCGCTGGCGCAAGGCATGAGCATAGCGCACTCAAGCGCCTATTTTATACTATTGTTCCGTTGACTTCGGGCGTCTTTACATTCGTTTGCCCATTTCGTTAGAAGCCCCGCGGTTCGTCCTTGCGCGCGAGATGCGGGTTTGTGTTTTGCCGCCCGAGTCTCTATAATATGGCGCGCGCCTTGCAGGGTCGAAGCACCGGCCTCGACACGTTGTTACGTGTGTCATGAGAGGGTTTGCTCCCTCGCCCAACACCGGTCATTTTGTAGCCATCAGCAAGCTGTTAAACGCGATATTTGCACATGCGTTTTTGTAAGCGGCCCAGCGCTCAACGCCGCCCCCTAAACCGCCCTTTGGGCCTGAAGGTGACTTTCAATCGTGAAAAGCCAGCGACCCGTTAATCTCGAGTTGACCAAGTTTTCCTTTCCCCTTGCCGCCATTGTTTCTATTCTTCACCGTATCTCGGGCATTTTTCTTTTTGCCGGTACCGCGGTGCTGCTCTGGTTACTGGATGCCAGTCTGGCTTCTGAAGAGCGATTCCTTGCATTGCAAGAAACACTGACCCAGCCGCTGTGGCAAATCGTCATTTGGACCGTTCTGGCGGCTCTGGCGTACCATGTCGTGGCAGGTGTACGGCACTTATTGATGGATGTCGGTATCGGCGATAGCTTGAAGGGCGGACGCAGAAGCGCGCTGCTGACTTTAGTGTTGGCCGTGATATTAATGATTTTGGCTGGAGTATGGCTATGGTAACCAACGTCACCAGTATGGGGCGCAGCGGTGTTTCCGACTGGCTTTTGCAGCGTGCCAGTGCTGTTATTTTGCTGGCATACACGGTTTTTATTGTGGGCTACATTCTGCTGACGCCAGAGCTGGATTACAGCCAATGGCGAGCGCTGTTTGATCAGCTGTGGATGCGGATCTTCAGCCTGCTTGCACTGCTTTCGATTGTGGCGCATGCCTGGATCGGGCTTTGGGTGGTCATAACGGACTATCTGACTGAACGCGCGATCGGCTCCAAGGCTTTAGTGCTGCGGTTGTTGGCACAAGGGGTCCTGGCTCTGGTGGCCGTGACCTATACCCTCTGGGGTATTGAAATCATCTGGGGATTCTAAATTATGCGCACAATTTCTTATGACGGCATCGTCATTGGTGGCGGCGGTGCGGGCATGCGCGCTGCCTTGCAGTTGGCCAAATCGGGCTACAAAACCGCTGTCATTACCAAAGTGTTCCCCACCCGCTCGCACACCGTCTCGGCCCAGGGAGGAATTACCTGCGCCATTGCCAGTGCCGATCCCCAAGACGACTGGCGCTGGCATATGTACGACACGGTAAAAGGCTCGGATTACATTGGCGACCAAGATGCCATTGAGTATATGTGCTCAGTTGGGCCCGAGGCGGTATTCGAGCTGGAGCACATGGGGCTGCCGTTCTCACGCACGGAAAATGGGCGCATTTATCAGCGGCCCTTCGGCGGCCAATCTAAAGATTTCGGCCGTGGCGGCCAGGCGGCACGTACCTGTGCGGCCGCTGACCGCACTGGCCACGCTCTGCTGCATACCCTGTATCAGAACAACATTAAAAGCGGCACGGTTTTCCTGAACGAATGGTTTGCCGTTGATCTGGTGAAAAACCAAGACGGCGCCGTCGTAGGCGTAATCGCCATTAATATAGAAGACGGTGAAACCGTCTATGTGCGCGCCAAGGCTACCGTAATGGCCACTGGCGGTGCCGGGCGCATTTACGCTTCCACCACCAATGCGCATATCAATACCGGCGATGGTGTCGGTATGGCCCTGCGTGCTGGGTTCCCGGTTCAGGATATTGAAATGTGGCAGTTCCACCCCACCGGCATTTACGGTGCGGGTACTCTGGTCACCGAAGGCTGTCGGGGCGAGGGCGGCTACCTGATCAATAAGGACGGCGAGCGCTTTATGGAGCGCTATGCGCCCAACGCCAAAGACTTGGCTGGCCGCGACGTGGTGGCCCGCTCCATGATCCTGGAAATTCTTGAAGGCCGCGGCTGCGGTGAGAATGGCGACCACGTGTTGCTGAAGCTGGATCATCTGGGCGAAGAGGTGCTAGAGAGCCGCCTGCCGGGTATCTGCGAATTGTCCCGGACGTTCGCCCACGTGGATCCGGTCACTGACCCGATTCCGGTGGTGCCGACCTGTCACTATATGATGGGTGGTATTCCAACCAACATTCATGCCCAGGCTCTGACGCAAGATGCCGACGGTAATGACGTTGTTATCGAAGGTTTGTACGCGTGCGGTGAGGTGGCCAGTGTGTCGGTCCATGGGGCCAACCGCCTGGGGGGTAACTCGCTGTTGGATCTGGTGGTCTTTGGCCGCGCTTCCGGGATGCACATCGAACAGTCGTTGCGTGAAGGCATCGAGCGTCGCAGCGCCAGCGAAAGCGATATCGAAGAGGCGAGTGCGCGTCTCCATCGTCTAAACAACTCGACGGGCGGCGAGAGCGCTGCCGTATTGCGTAAAGAACTGCAAGACACCATGCAGAACCACTTTGGCGTGTTCCGCAAAGGCGAGTTCATGGAAGAAGGCATCAAAAAGCTGGCAGCTCTGCGTGAACGTATTGAAAAGGTTGCGCTGGAAGATAAGAGCCAAACCTTCAATACCGCACGTATTGAAGCGCTTGAATTGCAAAACCTTTTAGAGGTGGCCGAGGCGACGGCTATCGCCGCAAATGCGCGCACTGAGTCACGCGGTGCCCACGCTCGGGAAGATTATCAGGAGCGGGACGACAAGAATTGGCTGTGCCATTCCATGTACTACCCCGCTGACAAACGTTTGGCCAAGCGGGGCGTTAACTTCGCACCCGTAAGCATGGACGCCTTTGAACCTCAAGCACGTACTTATTAAGGGGCGGATCATGTTGAAGGTCGAAGTTTATCGCTATAATCCGGACACCGATAAGACGCCTTACACCCAGACTTACGAGGTGGATACCGAAGGTAAGGACCTGATGGTGTTGGATGTCCTGGAGTTGCTCAAGGCTCAAGATCCCACATTGACTTACCGACGCTCCTGTCGCGAAGGTGTTTGTGGTTCAGATGGTATGAATATCAACGGCGTCAACGGCCTGGCCTGCATTAAGCCGTTGTCGGAATGCGTTAAGAACAATAAGTTGGTGCTTCGTCCGCTGCTGGGTTTACCGGTGATTCGGGATCTGGTGGTGGATATGGGCCAATTTTACGAGCAATTCCGTAAAGTCGAGCCGTATTTGCAAAACGATACGCCGGCGCCAGCCATCGAGCGCTTGCAGTCGCCCGAGGAACGCGCCAAGCTGGACGGGCTCTATGAATGTATCCTGTGTGCTTGTTGTTCCACGGCTTGTCCTTCGTTTTGGTGGAATCCGGATAAGTTTATTGGCCCAGCGGGTTTGTTGCAGGCCTATCGGTTTTTGGCCGACAGCCGGGATAACGCCACAGAGCACCGACTGTCCAAATTGGATGATCCATTCAGCGTGTTTCGCTGCCGTGGCATCCAGAACTGCGTGGCGGTATGCCCTAAGGGTTTGAACCCGACGCGGGCAATTGGTCAGATCCGTACTATGTTGTTACAGCGGGCAGCGTGACGAGACGGTCCCTCTGAGACCTTAGTAGCAAGCCTGCTAACGACAGAACGTTTGACGGCCCATAACGAGGGCCGAACGAAGTGCGCCATTAGGCTGAATCCTGTGGCGCGCTTCTGTATATCCTGCTCTCAAAACGAGGCAGATGAAAAGGAAAAACCGTGGCGACTGAGCACACAACGGCCGCCACCCAAGCCGCGCGTTTTGCGTTGGGTAGAACGCGTTAAGCAGTTAACCGCTATTGATTCAGTAGCAGGGGATCATCGGGAAACCCCCGATCCGAGCACCGGTGACGTAGCCGATCTCAAAATGTTGCTTACTATCAAAACGGACGGAAAGGCAATGAGTACGCGTATAGGTCGTTAGAAACCCCGCGGCCAGACATGCAACACGCCCTTTCCAAATCGTTGACCAGCGCTAAAAGCAGAGCCAGGTAGTACGCACAGGCACTCGGCCGTACCCGGTAGCCGGGAATGAAATCCCCATGACAAGGTGGGTGTAATGCAAGACAGTATCATGGAGCATTTCCGGCGTAGTTCCCATATATCTGGGAGCAATGCAGCCTACATTGAAGATCTGTACGATCAATACCTTCACGATCCCAACGCCGTCCCAGAACAATGGCGGCGTTACTTTGACCAGCTTCCCCCCGTTCAAGGCGATGCAACGCCCGATGTTCCCCACTCCGTCATTCGCGCGCAATTCAAGCGCATGGCCAAGAGCCATGTACCCTCCGCCGCGGCGAGCGTGGCGGGCTCGGTCAGCGTCGAGCACGAACGCAAACAAGTTAAGGTAATGCAGCTCATCAGCTCCTACCGGTTCCGGGGCCATCAAAAAGCCCAGCTGGATCCTTTGGGATTGATGAAGCGTGCGCAAGTGCCGGATCTCGAGCTGAGCTACCATGGCCTGACCGAGGCGGATCTGGACACCGTATTCAACACCGGCAATCTTTTCATCGGCACTCCAGAGGCTACGCTGCGGGAAATCGTCCAGGCCCTTGAAGAAACCTATTGTCGGTCGCTTGGCCCTGAGATCATGCACATCACTAACTTTAGTGAGAAGCAATGGTTGCAACAGCGCCTGGAGAGCGTGCGTTCACGCCCGAAATACAGTGACGAGCAACGCACCAAACTGCTCGAACGGCTGACGTCGGCCGAAGGGCTGGAGCGGCACCTGGACAGCAAATACCCCGGCACCAAGCGTTTTGGTCTGGAGGGGGGCGAGAGCCTGATCCCCTTGGTCGATACGGTGATTAATCGAGCCGGGGAGTACGGTGCCAAAGAGATCGTGTTGGGCATGGCGCACCGGGGTCGTTTGAACACCCTGGTCAACGTTTTCGGCAAGAGCCCGGCGGAGCTGTTTGGCGAATTTGAAGGCACCAAACGCCTGGTGGATACCTCAGGGGACGTGAAATACCACCAAGGGTTCTCGTCCAATGTGATGACCTCCGGTGGAGAACTGCATTTGGCGATGGCGTTTAACCCATCGCATCTGGAGATCGTTGCCCCGGTCGTACAGGGTTCAGTGCGAGCGCGCCAGGCGCGTCGCAACGACGAAACCGGAGCGCAGGTGCTGCCCATTGTAGTGCATGGCGACGCGGCATTTGCCGGCCAGGGCGTGGTCATGGAAACTTTCCAAATGTCCCAGACCCGGGCTTACGGAACGGGCGGCACAGTCCATCTTGTCATTAACAACCAGGTAGGCTTTACCACCAGCCGTCGTGAAGACTTGCGGTCGACCGAATATTGCACCGATGTGGCCAAGATGGTGGAAGCGCCCATCTTTCACGTCAACGGTGATGACCCCGAGGCGGTGATGTTCGTCGCACAGCTGGCCACTGACTACCGCTACGTGTTCAAAAAGGACGTAGTGATTGATCTGGTGTGCTACCGTCGCCGCGGACACAACGAGGCGGACGATCCGTCGGCCACCCAACCGCTCATGTACCAAACCATTCGCAAGCATAAGACCACTCGGACCCTTTATGCCGAGAAGCTCGTCGAGGCTGGTATCGTGACGGCCGAGAAGGTCGAACAGCTGATGGATGATTATCGGGCTGCTTTAGATCGCGGTGAGAATGTCGCCAGCAGCGTCGTCAAAGAGCCGGACCGGTCACTGTTTGTCGATTGGTCCGCTTATATCGGCCACGACTGGAAAGCACCGGGAGATACCACCTATCCACTCAAGCGACTGCAAGAGCTGGGGCACAAGTCCTGTGAAATTCCCGATGGCGTTGTAGTACAGAAGCAGGTAGCCAAGATCTACAGCGACCGGCGTAAAATGGCCAGTGGCGCACTGCCCATCAACTGGGGCATGGCAGAAACATTGGCGTACGCCAGCTTGTTGGATGAAGGTTATGATGTGCGTTTGACCGGACAAGACGTGCGCCGGGGCACATTCTCTCATCGCCATGCTACGGTGCATAACCAAAAAGACGGCACAGCTTACACGCCGCTGAACCATCTGAAAGAGGGCCAGCCGCCGTTTAATCTGTACGACTCGTTTCTATCGGAAGAAGCGGTGCTCGCGTTTGAGTACGGCTACGCCACCACCGCCCCCAAGGGCTTGGTAATTTGGGAAGCGCAGTTCGGCGATTTTGCCAATGGTGCCCAGGTAGTTATCGACCAATTCATCACCAGTGGTGAGCACAAGTGGGGTCGTCTGTGCGGCCTGACGATGTTGCTCCCCCACGGGTACGAAGGGCAGGGCCCCGAACATTCATCGGCGCGCCTTGAGCGGTTCCTGCAACTGTGTGCTGAACAGAATATCCAGGTTTGTATCCCCACGACCCCGGCGCAAATATTCCATCTATTGCGCCGTCAGGCAATTCGCCCCATGCGTCGCCCACTGGTTGTGATGAGTCCCAAATGGATATTGCGTCACAAGTTGGCCACCTCCACGTTGGAAGATTTGGCTGAAGGGCATTTCCACACGGTGATCGGTGACGAACAGCTGGATCCGAAGCAGGTGAAGCGAGTGATTCTCTGTAGCGGCAAGGTATACTACCACTTGCTGGAAGAGCG
>DAHVRW010000106.1 GCA_027322215.1 Marinimicrobium sp. | reverse complement strand
ATCAACGCTTTGTGGGTGGGCAACCTATTAGGCAGCGCCGCCTTTGCGGCCATCACTGTCGGCACTATGGTGATGGTGGTTATATTGGCGTTTGTGTTCGGTATCAATAACGCCACCTTAACTATTTTCGCGCAGCTCAAAGGCGCCGATAACAAAACCGAAATCAGAAATTATCTCAGCACGTTTACCATTATTCTGATTGTGCTATCGCTGCTCATCGGCGCGATAGGCTACGTACTTTCCAAGCCGGTTCTTATCTTACTCAACACACCCGATGCCATTCTCGAGCCGGCCACAGCGTATTTAAAAATTAATTTTGTTGGTACGCTGTTCTTAGTGGGTTATAACTTTATCGGTACCATACTGAGAGCATTCGGCGACAGTAAAACGCCGTTGTACTTCGTGCTGATGGCCGCCGTACTCACCGCTGTTCTGGATCCGTTATTTATCGCTGTGTTCAAACTAGGCGTGGCTGGCTCGGCCTATGCCACCGTGTTGGCTCAGGGTTCCGCCTTTATCTATAGCCTATTCTTTCTTTCACGACGCCATGGTCATCAGGGATTTCAACTCACACCGCCTAAATGGGTAGAGGTAAAAACCATAATGCAATTGGGCATTCCTTCAGGAATGCAAATGATTGTGATCTACGCTGGACTAACCGTGATCTTATCGGTAGTAAACACCTTTGGCGACGCTGTGGTCAGTGGCTTTGGCGTCGCCCAGCGGTTGGATAATTTAGTTCTTCTACCAGCTGTTGCTTTGGGCACCGCCGTTAATGCCATGGCGGCGCAAAACATCGGTGTACAAAACTGGACGCGGGTTACGCAAATTTCCCGGGTCGGCGTTCTGTATAACGTCTCGATAATGTCTTTTCTTTCCGCCATCTTATTTATTTTTGCCGAACCGTTGGTCAAGCTTTTTATTACCGATCGCGACAGTATGAATTTTGGCGTGTCTTACTTAAAAACCATCGCCCTCTTCTATCCGTTTATCGGTCTTAATTTTATTTTCAATGGCATCGTTCGCAGCTCGGGCGCGATGTTTCAGGTACTGGTTTTAAACATCATTTCACTATGGATGTTACGGGTTCCCCTGGTGTATTGGATGACCGCATTGTTCGGGGAGTCGGGCATCGCGTTGGGCATCGGAATCAGTTTTCTGACAAGCTGCCTATTTTCCATGGCTTACTATTACTACGGCGGATGGCGTAACAAACGTCTTTTTGACTAATTCAATTAGCCACCGTTCTTAATCTCTGGATAGGCGTAGGGCACAGCCCACGCCTGTTCTAGCAAGTCTCCGTACCGCTGGGGCTGATCCACTTTAAGAGCTTCCAACTGCTGGCATGATAAGCCCGACAAAACCTTCATCGCCGCCACGTTCATATAGGTTTCTAAATCTGGTACCGCCGGCCCGTCGTCCAAGTAGCACACCGGCGAGGACGACTCCCCTTGGGGCTGTATCGCGTGCCAGCGTTTTTTCGCCGCTACCTTAGCGTGTATCGCCATTAAGGTTTTCTCATCCGCTGTCGTCTTTTCTTTCATCGGCACAGCCGTTCGTCTGGGTACATGGAATCCTTCACTGTATCAACGGCGCGGTTTGCACACCACCTGCCATCTTCCGTAGAATCAGCAGTCAATACCAGCGACCCATTAAAATCGGATCATAATCATGAACGAAACGTTTACATACGCACTCAACTGGCTCGAGGATTACCCACAACTGCAGAGCTTGCTCGGTGTTGCTCTACTGCTGTTGTTGGCGTGGGTCGGAAATTTCGTTGTTAAGCGCATACTCCTGCGCGGCCTTTACCGTCTTCTGCGCATGAACAGCCTGGGCCAGCACGCCGTCAGCACCGATACGTCTTTTATTGCACGCTTAGCCAACATCATCCCCGCGCTGATTATTTCCACGGGTATTGCTCTGGTGCCCAACTTGCCGGACGTAATCGTCACTATTGTCCGCAATGTCTGTAGCGCCTTTATCGTACTGACGATTGCTTTGGCCATTGGCAACTTGCTGACCTTGGTCAACAGCATTTACGAGCGTCGGCCTGACGCCAAAATACGGCCGATGAAAGGCTACATTCAGGTTGTCAAAATCGTTATCTACGCCATTGCAGCCATTTTGATTGTCGCCGCATTAATTGACCGCTCGCCGTTAATACTGCTGTCCGGCTTAGGTGCCATGGCGGCGGTACTCATGTTGATCTTCCAAGACACGCTTTTGTCTTTGGTGGCCAGCGTACAGATTTCTTCCAACGACATAATCCGGGTGGGCGACTGGGTTGAGATGCCCGATCTGAACGCCGACGGCTTCGTCATCGACATCGCTTTGCACACGGTCAAGGTACAAAACTGGGACAATACCATTACCACGATCCCCACCAAGCGGTTTATGACCGACCCCTTCAAAAACTGGCGAGGCATGCAGGAGTCTGGCGGTCGACGCATCAAACGTAGCATTATGCTGGATCAACAAAGTATTCACTTTCTCAGCCCGGAGCAGTGCCAACACCTAAACCGCTTCCGCCTACTGCAAGATTACTTAGCCGAAAAACAAAAAGAGATTGATGCCTGGAATCAGCAATTACAAGAGCAGGGCAAGGAGCCGGTCAATACCCGGCGTATTACTAACATTGGCACCTTCCGCGCCTATGTGGATCGCTATCTTCGCAGCCACGGTGGTATCCATCAGGAGATGACCTTGATGGTCCGTCAATTGAGTCCGACCCCGGAAGGGCTTCCCATTGAGCTCTACTGCTTTACCAACGACGTCGCCTGGGCGGTGTACGAAGGTATCCAGGCGGACATATTTGATCATTTGTTGTCGATTCTGCCGGAGTTTGGCTTGCGTGTGTTCCAGAAGCCCAGTGGCATGGATCTACGCGAACTCAAGGTCGCCCAAGCATCGGAGTAGGCGTCCGCTTATCCTGCGCCTTCGCTTCGATATACCGCATCATATAGCGTCAGCTGGCGCGCCGGAGATCACCCACCGAAAACCGGCCGCCAGCCTCACAAGAAGGATCTTGTGAGGTAGCCCCACTCAAAACCTCGACCCCGGCTGGCGCAGAAACTCTTCCTCTTCCGGCGTGGAAACACGGCCTAACAGCGCGTTTCGGTGCGGATATCGACCAAAACGATCAATAATCACCTTGTGCCGCATTTCATAGCCCAGATTTTCCTCTAACCCAGGCGCACTGAACAACTCCACCGCGATTTCATGAATCTTTCGCGATTCACTGTGCATAAACGGCATATAAAGAAAGCTCAGTGGCGCGCCCTGAAGAGCCTTATCGGCCCCAACGGCAATGGCCTCCTGAGCCAGTCCCAGAGCCAGCGAATCATATGCAAACGCTTGGGCTGAATCCCGAAACATATTGCGGGAGAACTGATCCAACACAATGATTTCCGCCAGCCGACCCCGCGGCCGCTTTCTCCATCCGTAGTGCTCACATGCGGCCACTTCCCGGTGCAAATCGCCAAAACGCCTCCTGATCAGCCGGTCTACATTCGGGTCTTTTTCAAACCATTGGGCCGGTTTAAGCTCGGTAAACCAAAAATTCAGCACACTTTCCCACATAAGAGACTCCTCGTTTTATCGCGAAACAGAGCGCTTTAATGTGCTCTGTGTACAAACTTATCCACAGCGGCCAGATGTCAAACTACGCCATTTACGAAAGTTATCCACACTTGTTCACAGGTTTATCCCGCAAATCCCTGTTTTTACACGAAAATTTATATTTTTGTGACTAACCTTCTGTATGAATTCGGTATAAACGGGGGATGAATTTGTGAATAAGTCCCGGTTTTGAAATTCTCTGTATAACTGGCGCTTTCATACGCAGCTTGTCCTCAGCTTGCAGGCAGCTTCAAGTCCCCTCACACGGCGTTTTATCCTTGCCATAAGTGACTGATATCACGACAATATTTCCAGTTATGCACCTAAATCCCGTTCACTATATATAACAACAGTATTAATCTCTCTTAAACATTAAATGATTTATTTATAATTTGATTATTTGTTAATGGATAACACGAAAATCCGTTTGCACACCTTTTGTACAAATGGATTGCTAGACCCTATAATGCACGCCCTTTCGGGATTGACTAAAAATTGGTCGACTTCCTAATTTTTTGAGCCTGGCCCCTGAAGCGCGAGAACATGCAGCACGAGGCATGCCACCGATGAAAGCTCCGACAGCGCCGCACAGAACTTTTGAGACATCAGCATGAACTACCCTGAACGCTTCGACGTCATTGTCATTGGCGGTGGTCATGCGGGCACAGAGGCCTGCATGGCGGCCGCGCGTATGGGCTGTCGAACGTTGCTGTTGACCCATAACCTCGACACGTTGGGGCAAATGTCGTGCAACCCCGCCATTGGCGGTATTGGCAAGAGTCACCTGGTCAAAGAAATTGATGCATTGGGTGGCGCCATGGCTCTGGCCACGGATCATGCGGGCATTCAGTTTCGGGTACTCAACGCACGCAAAGGCCCCGCGGTGCGCGCCACCCGGGCGCAAGCGGATCGTGAGCTGTACAAAATGGCCATCCGCCAACAGCTGCAATCCCAACCTAATCTGTGGATTTTCCAGCAGGCGGTCGATGATTTGATCGTTTCTGGCGAACGAGTGACCGGAGTGGTCACCCAAATGGGGCTGAAGTTTCACGCCCCCGCCGTGGTGTTGACCACTGGAACATTTTTGGGTGGCCAGATCCATATCGGCCTGCAAAACCACGCTGGCGGCCGCGCAGGTGACCCGCCGGCGCAGGCGTTAGCCCAGAGATTACGGGAATTACCGCTGCAGGTTGACCGGCTAAAAACCGGCACGCCACCGCGAATCGACGCCAACAGCGTGGATTTTAGTGACTTAGAGGAACAGTGGGGGGATGAGCCCCGCCCGGTGATGTCGGTCCGTGGCAGTCAGGATTTACACCCACGCCAAGTGTGCTGCTGGATCAGCCACACCAACGAGCGTACCCACGACATTATCCGCGGCGGTTTGGACCGCTCGCCCATGTACTCCGGTGTCATCGAAGGGGTTGGCCCTCGTTACTGCCCGTCCATTGAAGACAAAATTCACCGTTTTGCCGACAAACCCTCGCACCAGGTATTTATCGAACCGGAGGGCTTGAGCACCACTGAGCTCTACCCCAATGGCATTTCGACGAGTCTGCCGTTTGATGTGCAGATTGAGCTGGTACGCTCCATCAAAGGGTTTGAAAACGCTCACATCACCCGTCCTGGCTACGCCATTGAGTATGATTTTTTTAACCCTCAGGACTTGCGCTACAGTCTGGAAACCAAATTGATCCAAGGGCTGTTTTTTGCAGGCCAAATCAACGGCACGACGGGTTATGAAGAAGCCGGCGCCCAGGGTTTGCTGGCAGGCGTCAATGCGGCGCTACAAGTTCAGGAAAAAGACCCATGGTGCCCCCGGCGGGATGAGGCGTACCTGGGGGTTTTGGTGGACGATTTGATTTCCCACGGCACCCGCGAGCCTTACCGCATGTTCACCAGCCGCGCCGAATACCGGCTGTTGCTGCGTGAAGACAACGCCGATTTTCGCCTAACCGAACAGGGCCGTGCTCTGGGGCTGATTGCGGATGATCATTGGCAGCGCTTTTGTGAGCAGCGCGAAGGGATCGCCCTTGAGCAGCAGCGTTTGCAAAGCACCTGGATTCAAGCCGCCTCTCCAGAAGCTCAGCAACTGGAGGCCAAGCTGGCCACCAAACTCAGCCGAGAATACAACCTGTTTGAACTGCTCAAACGCCCGGAGCTGAGCTACGCCGACGTGGCGGGCCTCAAAGGCACCCCAGTCGAGGACCCACGGGTGGCGCAACAAATTGAAATCGACGCTAAATATTCGGGTTATATCGATCGACAACTGGATGAAATCGAGCGCCTGCGGGCCTACGAAGAAACGGCCATTCCCGAGGATTTGGACTTTAACCAGGTTCAAGGGCTGTCGAATGAGGTCAAACAGAAACTGACCGAAACCCGCCCCGCCACCTTGGCGAGAGCCTCGCGAGTGCCCGGCGTAACGCCAGCGGCGGTGTCACTGCTGTTGATATATTTGAAAAAACGGGGTTTGCTGCGGACTCAAAACCGCCGTGCGTCATGAATAAAACCTTGCCATTGCTCGGCGCTGCTCTGGAAGCCGGTGTTGCGGAAATGGGGTTGGCGCTCAGCGAGCCCCAGTTTGAGCAGCTCTTGCGCTACCTAATGGAATTGGACAAGTGGAACCGCGCCTATAACCTCTCGGCCGTGCGGGATGTGAATGCCATGGTGAGCCGGCATATTCTGGACAGCCTGAGCGTGCTGCCCCATTTGCGTACGTTCAAACCGGCCACGGCCATTGATGTGGGCACTGGCGCGGGCTTGCCGGGGATTCCTCTGGCCATTGCCTTCCCGGAATGCCGTTTTACACTGCTCGATAGCGCTGGAAAAAAAACCCGCTTTTTATTTCACGTGGCCACCACTTTGGGCCTGGACAATGTGCGGGTGGAAAACCGGCGAGTGGAGACGTATCAGCCCGATACCCTATACCCAGTCGTACTCAGCCGGGCTTTTGCCAGTTTGGCGGATATGACGTCCAGTTGCGCCCATCTTTTGTCCCACAGCGGTGTGTTCCTGGCCATGAAGGGCCAATACCCCAGTGACGAATTGACGGAGATCGAGGCCCATTACAATGTTGTTGGTGTGCACTCACTTTTTGTGCCGGATACAGAGGGCGAGCGCCATCTGGTGGTGCTGCAAGCCCCTTCAGGCGCTTAATACCGGCTCGGGCTTGTCGCGGCCGGTTAAGTGCCACACAATAGCGGGCCCCTTGAATCCACCAGCGACGGCAGAAGGATAATCACTTTGACCCGAATTTACGCGGTTGCCAACCAGAAAGGCGGGGTTGGCAAAACCACAACCTGTGTCAATCTGGCTGCCTCTTTGGTGGCCACTAAAAAACGTGTCCTGTTGGTGGATTTGGATCCGCAAGGCAACGCCACCATGGGCAGCGGCGTGGATAAAAATGCCTTGGAGCGCACGGTTTACGATGTACTCACCAACCGGGCGGGTATACGGGACTGCTTGACGGTTTCCGAGAGCGGAAAGTTCGATTTGTTGCCCGCCAACGGCGACTTAACCGCCGCCGAAGTGGAAATGCTGCATCTGGATGGCAAAGAAAAGCGATTACATAGGGCCCTGATTGAGGTCCGTGATGATTACGATTACATCATCATCGATTGTCCCCCATCCCTGAATATGCTCACAGTCAATGCGTTGGCGGCCTGCACGGGAGTCATTATTCCCATGCAGTGTGAATATTACGCGCTGGAAGGTTTGACGGCGTTGATGAATACCCTCGAAGGCATCCGCGTCCGGGTGAACCCGGAGCTCAGAATCGAAGGCCTGCTGCGCACCATGTACGATCCGCGCAACAGCCTGACCAATGAAGTATCGGCTCAGTTGACCCAGCACTTCGGTGATCGGGTGTACCGCACCTGTATTCCGCGCAATGTGCGCTTGGCTGAAGCCCCGAGTTTCGGTGAGCCGGTACTCAGTTATGATCGCCAGTCCAAGGGCGCCATTGCCTACCTGGCCCTGGCGGGAGAAATTATCCGTCGCAATGAGGCGCACAATAACGCCGCCGCGGATGCGGCCGCGCACTAACGGTTTTAATTGATAGGTTCACAAGCATGGCGGGAAAGCGTAAAGGTTTGGGTAAAGGTCTGGATGCGTTGCTGGGCGCGGGTATCGGCACCCAATCGTCTGCCACAGGCACCGGTTCGTCGGAAAGCGGGGCCGCCGGTCTGGAAGGACGCCTGGCGCATTTACCGGTGGAGCTCGTGCAGCGTGGTCGCTACCAGCCCCGGCGGGACATGCATCAGGACGCTCTGGAAGAGCTGGCGGCGTCCATTCGCTCGCAGGGCGTCATGCAGCCGATCGTCGTCCGCCCCATCAGCGACGAAAAATATGAAATTATCGCTGGTGAGCGCCGCTGGCGCGCCGCGCAGCTGGCGGAGTTAGACAGAATTCCGGCGATTATTCGCGATGTGCCCGATGAAGCCGCCATCGCCATGGCGCTGATTGAAAACATCCAGCGCGAAGACCTCAACCCCATCGAAGAGGCACTGGCGCTTAAACGCCTGCAGGATGAGTTTGAACTTACTCACCAAGAAGTGGCTCAGGCTGTGGGTAAATCTCGCACCACCGTCACCAACCTGTTGCGCTTGATCGCGTTGAC
>DAHVRW010000105.1 GCA_027322215.1 Marinimicrobium sp. | reverse complement strand
AAGCGCAGCGGTACAAAGGTGGCGATTCTCAACTTTGGCGCCTCACTGAATACCGCCATGGGCGTGGCGGACACGCTGAATGCCAGTGTCTGCGATATGCGTTTTGTTAAGCCGCTGGACGAAGAACTTATTCAACGTATGGCCAGCGAGCATCAGCTGCTCGTGACGCTAGAAGAGAATGCCGTTGCAGGCGGTGCTGGCAGTGCCGTCAGCGAATACCTGAACAGCCAGGGTGTGGTGGTGCCCATACTGCAACTGGGCTTTGCGGACCGCTTTGTCGAGCATGATAGCCAAGAACAACAGTTGGCGAACTTAGGGCTTGACGCGGCTGGCATCGAGCAAGCCATTCGCGCCCGTATGGCCGCCTTGGAGCTCTGACAGCCCGGGCTGCGGGGCGTCTATATTCAGCCCGAGACGTTCAGACCGAGATGTTCCAGCCGAGATCGCCCGCGCCCTGGGATGGCCGGGCCTTGAACGAAAACTTAAGCCCCTGCTATCGGTACAAATATTTCGCACACATAAAAAAACCCGGCCTGAGCCGGGTTTTTTTATGCTTTACCACACAGGTATTTAGCTGGCACCGCGACCGGGGTCGGCGGTCTCGAGCTTCACCTGACGGTAGCCGCCTTGCTTGCGGTCACGCATAAACATCACGCCAAAGAAGATCGCCACGATCAAGGCCACAGGCGCAATCCAGCGGAACGCCATACGACCACCGTAGTTATCAGCCGGACGCAACACTTCGCCGGCGTCAGCGATCAACTCGCTTTCCTGATCCAGCTCAGAAGCCAGCAGTGCGCGCAGCGCGTTACCGGTGAGAATACCGTCCAAGCTGCCCGTTTGCCGGTAATGCGTCAGGGCGCTCTCGTTGTAGTCCACTACGGTTTGCACGTCCTGAGGCAGGTAGCCTAACGCGGTCAGCGCGTCCGCGTCATTGGCAACAGCTTCCGCCTGTACAACGTAGGCGGGGAAGCGGTCTTCCACCTGCTCCATAATGTGCACAGTTTGCTGCTCATTCAAAGCACTGGGCATATAGTGGTCGGCGATCACGCCGATCTGCCCCTGCAGAGTACCGGATGCACCCATGCCAAAACCGATCATCAGCACAATGCCCACAGAACCCGTTCGGGGATAGCGCTCACTCATCAGGCCCACCAGGGTGGGGAAGAAGAACGCCACGCCGAAGGCAAAAATAGTGGCGGCGAACATCAGCGGCACCAAGCCAGTAGCGAAAATGGAGAACAAGGTCAGCCCCAGGCCAGTCAGGAGGGCAGCGATGATCAATATCCCCGTGGGCGCCAAGCGCTCGACAACCGGTGCGGCGAACAGACGCAGTACCGCCATCAGACCGGTAACCCAGGCAAATACCAGCAGACCGGGTACGCCAGCGTTATCCAACACGTCTGGGATCCAGCGCATGGGTCCAAGCTCCATGGACAGGGTAAGCATCTTGATCACAATCAGCGCCAGTACCACTGGATGTGTCAGGGTGTAGCGCAGGATTTCGCTTACTGGAACGCCTGCCTCAGCGGTCTCGGTTTTGGGGAACTTCAAAGGCAAAATCATCGCGCCATAAATAACGATGGGGATGTACATAATGGCGATTTGCGTCGTCCAGTGCCCCAGATTCAGGCCGCCCACGGAGCCGATCTGATACATCGCCCAGCCCAGCAGCGAACCAATCACCATACCGCCGGGAAAGAAGGCGTGGAAGTGGTTGAGCTTGACGGTTCTCTGCTCGGGATAGAGCGCGGCAACCATTGGGTTACCCGCCGCTTCGATCAAACCGTTACCGGTACCCAGGCAGAGTGCACCCAAGAACAGCACCCAAAAACCTGCCGCACCGCCGCCGGTAAAGAAAACCGCGGAGAGCAGCAACGTGACGCCGATCAGGTGACCAAAGAACGCACCGATTGCGGCGGCTCGCAAACCGATTCTTTCCAGAAAAGGCGCCACAAAAATTAACGACAAGGCCATGCCCCAGAGGACAGCTCCACCAATAATGCCAACGTTGGCGTTGGTTAGAACAAATTCCGTTTTCAGCTGCCCCAAGATCCCGCCCACTAGAGCAAACGAGAAAGCCGTGGGGAAAAGCGCCAGGCAAGCCCCGGCAAATAAGCGTGTACGGTGGATGCCGTTGGCATCCAGCTTGGCTGTATTCATAAAGCGATCCTCGGTTTTATTGTCGCAATCCCGACCCGAAGGACGGGATTGCCTGTCTTTACATTATTATGATTTTAACGGTGTCCACTGGCCATTGTTTTCTGACGAGCTCAGTACCGCATCGATAAAACGCATGCCCATCAAGCCCGTCTCAATGCCGGGAATCCAGGCTTCTATCGGATGCGATTCGCCTTTACGTTTGGCCACCAACACATCCGCCACATCAGTGTACAGCGTAGCAAAAGCTTCCAAGTAACCTTCCGGGTGTCCGGAAGGGGTACGAATTCCGCGTACCGCTACATCGCTATCCAAATTGTCGTCACGACGAGTGATGCGCCGGTGGTTACCGCCCAGCGGCGTAAACCACAGCTCATTGGGCTGCTCCTGTGCCCACTCCAAGCCGGCTTTATCGCCATACAGGCGAATGCGCAGGCCGTTTTCACCACCAGGGGCTACCTGGCTGGTCCACAGCATGCCTTTTGCACCGCCCTTAAAGCGCATCATGGCGTGCACATTGTCGTCCACTTCCCGCCCTGGAACAAATGCCGTCAAATCGGCGCTCACAACGTCCAGCTCTAACTGGGAGATGAAGGTGGCCAGTTGGAAAGCGTGGGTACCGATGTCGCCCAGGCAGCCGGCTTTACCGGAACGTGCCGGGTCAGTGCGCCATGCCGCCTGTTTGTTGTCGGAATCCTGAGGTTCGGTGAGCCACTCTTGTGGGTATTCCACCTGCACCAGCCGGAGATTACCCAGCTCGCCGCGCTCAACCAACTCGCGAGCGTAGCGCACAAGGGGGTAAGCGCTGTAGTTGTGCGTCAACGCAAAAAAGGCATCGCTTTTGGCCACTATGCCGGCCAGCTCTTCCGCCTCTTCCAGCGTGCGAGTCACCGGCTTGTCGCAGATGACATTAATGCCCGCTTCCAGAGCGGCCTTGGCCACCGGGAAGTGCATGTGGTTGGGCGTAACAATCGCCACCGCCTCAATACCATCTTCGCGCGCCGCTTCCGCTTTGAACATGGCCTCGTAGGACTCATAGGAGCGATCCGGCGCTATGTGCAACTCGGCGGCAGACGCCTTGGCCACATCCGGTCGGGACGACAAGGCGCCGGCCACTAACTCGTAGCGGTCATCCAGACGGGCGGCGATGCGATGCACGCCGCCAATAAATGCGCCCTGGCCGCCACCGACCATGCCCAATCGAATTCGAGGTTCTGTCATTATCTATCTCCTTAAAGGCCGAGAATCCGGCGGTTGCGGGCTTCGTCCGTTGCGCCACCAGCAAAATCGTCGAAGGCTTTTTCCGTAACCCGAATAATATGATCGTTAACAAATTTCACGCCTTCTTCCGCACCGGCTTCCGGATGCTTCAGCGCACACTCCCACTCAATCACGGCCCAGCCGTCAAAGCCTTTGGAAGTGAGCTTGGAGAAGATTTGTTTAAAGTCGGTTTGACCATCACCGAGCGAGCGGAAGCGGCCGGCGCGCTCGACCCAACCCTCATAACCGCCGTAGACACCTTGCTTGGCGCTGGGGTTAAACTCCGCGTCTTTGACGTGGAACATTTTGATGCGCTCCCAGTACTCGTCAATAAACCCTAGGTAATCAAGCTGCTGCAGCACGAAGTGGCTGGGATCGTAGAGGATATTGGCGCGGGGGTGGTAATCCACCTCTTTCAGGAAGCGCTCGAATGTGGCGCCGTCGTGAAGGTCTTCGCCCGGATGAAGCTCATAACATACGTCTACGCCGGCCTCATCAAAGGCGTCCAAAATCGGTTTCCAGCGCTTGCCCAATTCAGCGAAGCCGGCTTCCACCAGACCAGCAGGGCGCTGGGGCCACGGGTACACGAACGGCCACAACAGGGCGCCGGAGAACGTGGCGTGAGCGGTCAGGCCGAAGTTCTTACTGGCTTTAGCGGCCAGCAGCAACTGGTTAACGGCCCACTTTTGCCGTGCGTCTGGATTGTTGTGCACTTCTTCCGGAGCGAAGCTGTCAAACATTTCGTCGTAAACCGGGTGCACGGCCACCAACTGACCTTGTAAATGCGTACTCAGTTCGGTCAGTTCCAGGCCATAGCGGGCGAGAGTATCGGTTACTTCCTGACAGTATTCGAGGCTTTCCGCCGCGCGCTCAAGGTCAAAGATACGCTTGTCCCACGAGGGAATCTGCACACCTTTGTACCCTAAACCACCGGCCCACTTGGCGATGTTTTCCAAAGTGTTGAAGGGCGCTTCGTCACTGCAGAATTGGGCCAGAAATAGGGCGGGCCCTTTAATTGTCTTCATAGAGTCTCCAGTCTGTTCAGCGGTTCACAATCCGATACCGGTATACCCCGCTGGGGCTTCGCGCCGGTATCAGGCCCAGTTAGCTAAGCATCGGGATTATGGCATCCCCGCCGCAATATCTCTAACTTTTCCATCTTTACGAATGTAAAGATTTATATGATTTATTTATGAGTCCTTTGACGCCAGGAGAGGCGCACAGATGGATGTGGGCGCTGAAGGAGGTCTAAAGAGGGCTCAGACACCGACATAAGGACGTCCAACAGGGCGCTCTATCAAGGGTGAATTTGTCGTTTGCAGGGGGAAGGGGAGAAGAGGCGGAGTGCCAGTATGGAAACAAATCTGCTGGTGGCCTGAGGCCACCAGCAGGCGGGGAGCTAGATTTTCATATCGCCGAAGAAGTTCTTCATACCGTCAAACCAACTGCTCTGACGGGGTGAATTCTTGCCGTTTTTCATAGTGGCCTGAAATTGGCGCAACAGCTCTTTTTGTTTGTTCCCGAGATTGACCGGCGTCTCCACCACCACTCGGCACATCAAATCGCCGGGGCTGCCGCCACGTACTGGGGTGACACCTTTACCTCGCAAGCGAAACAGCTTGCCGGTTTGGGTTTCCGCCGGGACCTTGAGTTTCACCCGGCCATCGAGAGTCGGCACTTCCAGCTCGCCCCCCAGGGCGGCGTCCACAAAATCCACGGGCACTTCGCAATAAAGATCGGTACCGTCCCGCTGGAAAATCTCGTGGGGAAGCACGTTCACCTGAACAAACAAATCGCCGGGCGGCCCACCTTCCAATCCGGCTTCGCCTTCGCCGGACAGGCGGATGCGGTCCCCGGTGTCCACTCCGGGCGGCACTTTGACGGAAAGTGTCTTGGTCTCTTCTTTGCGCCCCTGCCCCTGACAAGCGCCACACGGGTCGGCAATTACAGTGCCGCGGCCTCGACAGGTCGGACAGGTTTGCTGGACGGAGAAAAAGCCTTGTGTCATACGCACCTGACCCATGCCGGCACAGGTGGTACAGGTTTTGGCAGAGGTGCCCTTTTTAGCGCCGCTGCCATCGCACACGTCACAGGCGGTGAGTGTAGGCACCCGTATTTGTACCGTGGTGCCGCGCACGGCGTCTTCCAGAGTCAAATCCAGGTTATAGCGCAAGTCTGAGCCGCGAGTGGCGCCGCCGCGACCACGACCGCGACCACCGCCGAAAATATCGCCGAATACATCGCCGAAAATATCGCTGAAGTTACCAAACCCGCCGGCGCCACCACCCATGCCACTGCTCGGATCCACACCGGCGTGGCCAAATTGATCGTAGGCGGCGCGTTTTTGGGTGTCGGAAAGAACTTCGTAGGCCTCGCTGGCCTCTTTGAATTTATCCTCGGCGGTTTTGTCGTCGGGATTTCGGTCGGGGTGGTATTTCATCGCTACGCGGCGGTACGCCTTTTTTAAATCCGCCGCCGATACGTCTTTGGAGACACCCAGTATTTCGTAGTAATCGCGTTTAGCCATGCTTAAGTCGCTTGTTGTGGATCTGACACGACAAATGCGGGCCGGGCCCGCATTCGCTTGTTTTGGCAGGTCGTTTTACCCACCTGCCAACACTCTGTAGGTTTGCTCCGGCCCGACAAGATGCCGGGCCGGGATCAGACTACTTCTTGTCGTCGTCCTTTACTTCTTCGAACTCGGCATCAACGGCGCCATCGTCGTCGGACTCTGGGCTACCTTGAGCGGCCTGTTCGCCGGAAGCGCCTTCTTGCTGCTCAGCGTACAACTTCTGCGCCAGCGAGCCAGATGCTTCGGTCAGTTTGGTGGTTGCCGCTTCCATGGCATCCTTGTCGTCGCCCTTGACCACCTCTTCCGCTTCTTTAAGGGCAGCTTCAATGGCGGACTTCTCCTCGTCAGTCGCCTTATCACCGGCATCTTCCAGGGTTTTGCGGGTGGCGTGAATCAGCCCCTCAAGGGTATTGCGCGCCGTGACGACTTCCTCGAACTTGCGGTCGGCTTCGGCGTTCGCTTCAGCGTCCTTGACCATTTTTTCGATTTCCTCATCGGACAGACCGGAGGAGGCCTTGATCACGATGGATTGTTCTTTGCCTGTGGCCTTGTCTTTGGCGCTTACGTTTAGAATCCCGTTGGCGTCAATGTCAAAGGTCACTTCAATTTGCGGCAGACCGCGCGGTGCCGGCGGAATATCCGCCAGGTCAAAACGTCCGAGCGACTTGTTCTGAGCGGCTTGCTTGCGCTCACCCTGGACCACATGAATGGTCACCGCGGTCTGGTTGTCGTCCGCGGTGGAGAACACCTGGGACTTTTTAGTCGGCACAGTGGTGTTCTTTTCAATCAGCGGTGTGGCCACGCCACCCATGGTTTCAATACCCAGCGTCAGCGGGGTCACATCCAGCAGCAATACGTCTTTTACGTCACCGCCCAGCACCGCACCCTGGATTGCTGCACCCATAGCGACGGCCTCGTCCGGGTTCACATCCCGACGCGGCTCCTGACCAAAGTAGTCGGCCACGGTTTTCTGCACTAAAGGCATACGGGTCTGTCCACCCACCAGAATCACATCATTGATGTCGCTGGCGGATACGCCAGAGTCCTGCAGGGCCACTTTAACCGGCTCGATGGAACGGGCCACCAAATCTTCCACCAACGATTCCAGCTTGGCGCGGGTCAACTTCACCACCAAGTGTTTCGGACCGGTGTTATCGGCGGTGATGTACGGCAGATTCACCTCGGTCTGCTGCGTCGAGGACAGCTCAATCTTGGCCTTTTCGGCGGCTTCCTTCAGGCGCTGCAACGCCAGCGGGTCGTTATGCAGGTCAATGCCCTGCTCTTTCTTGAACTGCTCGGCAAGATATTCGATCAATCGCATGTCGAAATCTTCACCGCCCAGGAAGGTGTCCCCGTTTGTAGACAGCACTTCGAACTGATGTTCACCATCGACATCAGCAATTTCAATAATTGAGATATCGAAGGTACCACCGCCGAGGTCATACACGGCGATGGTGCGATCGCCCCGGGCCTTATCCATACCGTAGGCCAAAGCGGCGGCGGTCGGCTCGTTGATAATCCGCTTGACGTCCAGGCCCGCAATGCGGCCAGCGTCTTTAGTTGCTTGACGCTGCGAGTCGTTAAAGTACGCCGGTACGGTAACCACCGCCTCGGTGACAGCCTCGCCCAGGTAGTCTTCGGCGGTTTTCTTCATCTTCTTCAGCACTTCAGCGGAGATCTGCGGCGGTGCTTTTTTGTCGCCACTGACTTCCACCCATGCATCGCCGTTGTCGGCCGCAACGATTTTATAGGGCACCATTTTGATGTCTTTTTGCACCACATCGTCTTTAAATTTACGGCCGATCAGGCGCTTTACCGCATACAGCGTATTGTGGGGGTTGGTAACGGCCTGACGCTTGGCGCTCTGGCCCACCAGAATTTCGCCATCTTCCGTAAACGCTACAATGGACGGCGTAGTGCGGTCCCCTTCAGCGCTTTCGATAACTTTTGGCTTGCCCCCTTCCATGACCGACACACAAGAGTTTGTGGTGCCCAGGTCGATACCAATGATTTTGCTCATGAAACAAATCTCCCAAAAAGTTTTTGCCCGTTCCGATGCGATTCATCGACCCGAACGTAATGTAATGACTCAATGAACGGTGTTGCTGCGCGTATCGGTAGTGCCGCGCGTCGTATAGTGTCTATATTGGCCCTTCGGCCCTTTTTTCAAGGGCGGGCCACGGGTTTCAATGGCGGGCCACGGGTTGACCACCTTTAAGGCGCTTTCGAAACCACGACCCGGGCCGCCCGTACCAGACGGCCATTGAGGGTGTACCCTTTCTGGAAC
>DAHVRW010000104.1 GCA_027322215.1 Marinimicrobium sp. | reverse complement strand
CTCACTATTGAAGACAGTCTTGATGAGGGAACAATGATGGTTAGCCGGTGCGTTGACTGAGGTTTAATAACGCTCTGGTAGCTTTGGGAGCCGCCGGCTCTCCCGTTCTTCTCCTATGGGCACCACCCTGCCCGCTCGCGACTTGCGCAGCGGGCCTTTCCCTCGCCATGATCACTCTTGTACGGTCTCACTCATACCGTTCACTGTCTCACACAAAGAGCGCCGTGCTACACTTTCCCTACTTTCATTTTTCGCACTGATGTCATCAGGTTATGGTCTCGATGGAGATGCTGTTGTGAGGCCCTTCAAACGCTGCTTGTTGCTGTATTTTTTCCTGTTGCTGGGATTCAACGCCCGGGCTGTTGAGCCCGACCAACCGGTCGTATTGGTGATGGGCGACAGCTTAAGCGCTGCCTATGGCATCGATGTGGACGATGGCTGGGTCCACCTCTTGCAAACCCGGCTCGATGCGCAGAACTGTTCAGTTCGAGTCATTAACGCCAGCGTCAGTGGGGAGACCAGCAGCGGCGGCCTGGCGCGGCTGCCCACGTTGTTGGAGCGTTACAATNCCAGTCTGGTTATTTTAGAGCTGGGTGGCAACGATGGTTTGCGCGGGCAGCAGCTCGGCACACTGCAAAACAATCTCAGCGAGATGATCGAGCTGAGCCTAACTGCGGGCGCTCAGCCGGTGTTGGTGGGCATGCAGATCCCGCCGAGTTACGGGCGCCGCTATGCGGACCAGTTTGCGCAAATCTACCCCGCACTCGCCGAGCAATACTCGCTTACGTTGATTCCCTTTTTGCTGGACGGCGTGGCCGGGGACCTGAACCTCATGCAGCGCGACGGCATCCATCCAGCCGCAGAGGCGCAGCCACGCATTTTGGATAATGTCTGGCAACATTTGCAGCCTTTGCTGGCACAAAACTCGTACGGTGGCTGCGCGCCCTAACACCGCTAACGGGAGGAGTTACCGCTGTGCTCCTCCACCAAACGCAGAAGCAGCACTTGATTGCGATGGGCGGCGTCATCCTGGGCATCAAATGGCAGCACCAGCTCTTGCGCTAGGCCGTGATCCAAATCCAATACCCGTGCCCGGGCACCGTCTCTGGGCAGAGGCATGGAAAAACGTGTGGGCTCGCGCTCAAACAGCCTGCCTTGGGCCGGTGCGTACACGGCCAACTCATCGCGCTTCTCACCGATCAAAAGACTTTTCCGGCCGGTGTCATCGAAACAGGCGGTTTTGACCAACGGCAGATCGACACGCGCTGCACCAATGCTGACGTCCGCGCTAACCCGATGACGGTAGTTGGGTTCAGAGGGGAAATTTCTCGACTCGTCCATCACATAAAACTCAATGTCGAGCCGGGCATTGCCGCGCAGCAAGGCACGAATTATGGCGCGCACGCCAAATTGGGCACTGGGAGTATAAAAATCTTTACGTCCGTTGCCCGTTATGTCTTCAAATACCGGCTCAAACTGAAACCCGGATGTAGCGATACCGGTATCAGGTTCGGCCGGAAACTCCAGCCCGGACGATCCTTTGCGGCCGTAATGAATGCGGTAGGTTGAATTTTGGTCAATGGCCGATTCAAACACCTCCTCTCGGACAACCAAATCCGTCAGGCCGTCGCCGTCCAGGTCCTGAAAATCGTGAACTCGGTAAATCCGCAAGTCTTCAAAACTACGCCCGTCGCCCGTACGAACATTGGCCTCATGATCAGGCGATAGCCTGACGCCTGGGTCGATGATCTGCGCCCGCTCAGCAAAGTTGCCCCCTTCTTGTTGGAGAAACGCCCACAGTTTTCCATCGCGTACAAATACGACGTCCGTCTTACCATCCAGGTTGATGTCCATCAGGAAGGGACGGCGCGGGCGGTACTGAACGGTATCATCCCGGGTACGTACAAGGGCATCGATAGGCAACTGATAGCGGTCAAAGGTCCCATCACTTTGCTGCACGAGCAGATGGTAGAGGTGAAAATCAGGAATCAAGAAATCACTGAGACCAGAGCCGTTGACATCCTGCACAAAGTCCTTAAATCGCAGTCGCTGCTCGTCCGCCACCGAATAGAGTGAGCTGACCTCGACCAGATTCATGTGCCGCTGACGCTCAGGGGAAAAGACGCTCAGTCCGTGCTGGGTAAGGAAAACCAGCTGCTCCTGCTCATGGCCAGCCAGAGTCATGCGTCCAAAAAACTGTGCTTCAGCCGGGATGCTGACGGACATGTGCTCAAAGTCACCTAGGCCAATCAGCGACAGCCAGCGGCTCTGGGCCGAGAATCCGGATACGGCCAAGTAATGACCAATCCGCTCCACGTCGCCATTAGCAGGGTGCCCGAGAGAGATTCGAGTCGTGCTGAGCGTCTGCCCCAGAGCCTGGTTTGACAGAAATACAGTACACAGGCAAAGCCTTAACAAGATCCTGCTCATAGGTCTGGCTTCGTCAAAAAGGTGGCTGAAAGTGATCCCTAATAAAGCAGTGTACCCTATCCATCTGGCCTTTGAGGAGAGCCTAAGAGAATCACGCGCCCCCAACGGCAGGTTCAACGCGCGTAAAGATGATCCACGATCAGCTGCACACTCGCACGCCCGCGGTATTCGTTCACGTCGAGCCGATAGACGATATGCACTCGCTGCGCCTGTTGGTTAGGCCATTGCTCTAAATCCACATTGAACGCAATGGCATCCACCAACTGTTGATCATCGGCGCTTTTTGCCAGCGTCATCTTGAGATGCTTTTCACCCACCAGCCGTTGCTGCACAAGGATAAACTCACCATCAAATAAGGGCTCGGGAAAGTGCTGGCCCCATGGCCCGGCATCACGCAATTGCTCCGCCAGAGGCAGGCATACCTCATCTGGCTCAAGCCCGCCGTCCGTCACGATCACCGCTTGAAGATCCTCAACGCTAAGCTGCCGGCGAACTTCCGCATCAAAGGCGTGCTTAAAGTCCTCAAGTCGCGCCGGTTCGATACTCATCCCTGCAGCCATGGCGTGGCCGCCAAACTTTTGCAACACGTCCGGATGACGCGCGGCAACCGCATCCAAGGCGTCGCGAATGTGCAAACCGGCGATGGAGCGCGCCGAGCCTTTAAGGGTTCCATCGCCCGCGTCAGCAAAAACGATAACCGGGCGATGCAACCGATCCTTGATGCGCGACGCCAGAATACCGATTACGCCCTGATGCCAGCCGGGGTCATACAGGCACAGCCCCCAGGGCAATTCGTCGCCTTCCCCCATGTCCAGCTTATCCAGCATGGCCAGTGCTTCCTGTTGCATGCCGCTTTCAATGGATCGTCGATCGCGATTGAGGTCGTCCAGTGCCAGCGCCATTTCTCTCGCCAGTGGTTCACTCTCACATAGCAAGCATTGAATACCCAGTGAAATGTCATCCAGGCGCCCCGCCGCATTCAAACGTGGCCCCAGGGCAAAGCCCAGGTCCGAGGCGACGACACGATAAGGTTTGCGGCCAGCCACTTCCAGCATGGCCAAAATGCCTGGTCTGGCCATTCCGGCGCGGATGCGTTTGAGCCCCTGCGCCACAAGAATGCGGTTGTTGTAATCCAGCGGTACCACATCGGCCACGGTGCCCAGGGCCACCAGATCCAAAAAATTGGCCATTTTGGGTTCGGGCCGGTGCGGGCCAAACCAATTGCGCGCACGCAACTCCGCGCGCAGGCCGTTCATAACATAAAAAATTACGCCCACGCCCGCGAGATGCTTACTGGGAAACTCACAACCGGGCTGATTGGGGTTCACGATGGCATCGGCCTGGGGCAGCTGTTCGCCCGGCAAGTGATGGTCGGTCACCACCACGGCAATACCCAGTTCCTGTGCCGCTTTCACGCCCTCAATACTGGAAATGCCGTTATCGACTGTAACAATCACATCCGGTCCCATGGCCGCGGCGACCTGCACAATTTCCGGGGTCAACCCGTAACCGTATTCGAAGCGATTGGGTACTAAAAAATCCACCGATGTCAGCCCCATAGCCCGCAGTGCGCTCACTGCCAACGCGCAACTGGTGGCCCCGTCTGCATCGAAATCGCCGACGATGACAATATTCGCGTCGGCTTCCACCGCATCGGCCAACAGCTCAACAGCGCGGTCCAGTCCCTTTAACTGCGGGTGGTGCAAATGCGCCAAACGATGCTCCAGCTCCTGGGCACTGCGCACCCCCCGGCTACGATAGATCCGATTGAGCAACGGGGGCAGGTCCGCGCTGAGTGGCTCAGCGGTGACGTAAGCGCGACGGCGAATGGTTTTTTGCATATGAGAGGAGCTGCTGTGACGAATCAATCGGAAGGGTGCCCGGTCGCGCTAAGGCAACCGGGCACTGTACGGCTAGGCGCGGATGCGCTGGGCAATAAACGCTTGTACGGCTTTGAGATCGTGGGGCAACACCTCGAAGCGCTCCTCGCGCTCAAATAAATCGTTCATATGGTGTGGCAACTGTGGGTCGGTTTCCTGACCAGCTTGGCGTACCGCCTCGGGGAACTTGGCCGGATGAGCCGTAGCCAAGCAAATCATGGGAATATCCTGGCGACGGCGCGTGGCCCGGGCCGCACGAATACCAATGGCGGTGTGCGGGTCCACCAGATACTCGCACGTTTCGAACAATTCATTGATCGTGGCGAGGGTTTCTTTATCGTCCAGTTTGTAGCTGCTAAACAGCTCACGAGCTTTACTCAAAGCGCTCTCGTCGAGTGTCATGGCGCCGGATTTGAACTCATCCATCAGGCGCCGAATAGCGGCCCCGTCCCGGTCGTACAAATCAAATAACAAACGCTCGAAGTTGCTGGACACCATAATATCCATGCTGGGCGACAAGGTATGTTTTAACGAATGTTTGCTGTGATCGTTGTCACTCAGGCAGCGATGCAAAATGTCGTTGCTGTTGGTCGCAATAACCAGCTGATCAATGGGCAGACCCATACGCTTGGCCAAATACCCAGCAAAAATATCGCCAAAATTCCCGGTCGGCACCGAGAATGCCACCGGCCGCGCCGGCGCGCCCACAGCCACGGCGGCATAAAAATAGTAGACGATCTGCGCCATAATGCGCGCCCAGTTGATGGAGTTAACCGCCACCAGCTGCCGACCTTCAGGCAGGAAGGATTGATCGCCGAAGCTGGCTTTAACAAAGCTCTGGCAATCATCAAAGTTCCCTTCAAGGGCAATGTTGTGCACGTTGTCCGCCAGCACGGTCGTCATCTGCCGACGCTGCACATCCGATACGCGGTTGTGTGGGTGCAGAATAAATGTGTCGATATTGTCGCAGTTACGGCAGCCTTCGATGGCGGCCGAACCGGTATCGCCAGAGGTCGCCCCCATCACCACCACTTTTTGGTTGCGCTTGGCCAACAGGTGGTCCAACAAATGACCGAGAAACTGCAAGGCAAAATCTTTAAAGGCCAGCGTCGGTCCTTGAAATAATTCCAGCACCCATTCGTTGTGGCCGGTTTGTACCAAAGGCGCAATCGCCTGATGACGAAACTGACGATAAGACTCGTCAATAATGGTTTTCAATTCCGCATCGGGCACGGCGCCGTCCACAAACGGAGCCATGATTTTGAACGCTAGCTCCTCATAGGATAGCGCGCTCCAAGAGGCTATCTCCTCCGCGCTAAAATGCGGCAGAGTTTCCGGAACATATAGGCCGCCGTCGGGCGCCAATCCGGTAAGAACCACGTCTTCAAAGGACAGCGCTGGGGCTTGTCCACGGGTGCTGATGTATTTCACGCGTTTACCTGTTTCTGTTTATAAAAGTTGCTATTTAAGTGGTTCCACACGAATGCGGGTAATCGGCCCGGTGATGGAGCTGAGTGCTTCGATCTTAATGATCGCTTCCACCAACTGTTTTTCGACCGCACGGTTCGTTAACAAAATCAGCGGCACAATTTCTTGTTCGTCTTTGGCTTCCTTTTGGATCAGAGCCTCGATGCTGATCCCGGATTCGCTGAGAATTTGCGCCACCTGCGACAATACCCCCGGCTTATCCAGAGCGGACATACGCAGATAGTACGCGGTTTCCACTTCCTCGATTGGGAGAATGGTTTTGTCGCGCAAATTTTCCTGCTGAAAGCCCAGGAAGGGAACGCGGTGCTCGGGGCTGGCCGTCAAGGTTCGGGCCGCGTCAACGATATCCGCGATCACGGCCGACGCGGTCGGTTCCGCGCCCGCACCTGCTCCGTAGTACAGCGTGGGACCAACGGCATCGCCCTTCACCAAAATGGCATTCATCACACCATCGACGTTGGCCAGCAAACGGCTTTTGGGAATCAGCGTGGGGTGCACCCGCAGCTCAATTCCGTCGGGGCTGCGCCGGGCGATACCTAAATGCTTAATGGCGTAACCCAGCTCCTGGGCATAGATAACGTCTTGGGGCGAAATACGGCTGATGCCTTCGGTAAATACCTTGTCGAATTGCAGCGGGATACCAAAGGCAATCGAAGCCAGGATCACCAATTTATGGGCCGCGTCAATGCCTTCGATATCAAAGGTGGGATCCGCCTCGGCATAACCCAGCTCCTGCGCTTCCTCCAACACCTCGGAAAAACCACGGCCTTTATCGCGCATTTCTGTCAGGATAAAGTTGCCGGTGCCGTTGATGATGCCGGCCAACCATTCGATGTTGTTGGACGACAGGCCTTCGCGAATGGCTTTAATAATCGGGATACCACCAGCGACCGCCGCCTCAAACGCTACGGTCACGCCCTGTTTATTCGCCGCGGCGAACAGTTCGTTGCCGTGCTCGGCAATCAGCGCCTTGTTGGCGGTGACCACGTGTTTGCCGTTGGCGATGGCTCGCAGAATTAATTCGCGCGCGGTATCAATGCCGCCGATCAACTCCACCAGGATATCCACCTCGGGGTTGTCGGCCACGGCAAAAATATCGTCCGTCACATTTAAATCGTCCAGCGGGCAGTTGACGTCCATACGTCTTGTGGCCACCTGGGCGATGGTTAAATCGCAACCGGCACGGGCGTTGATCACCCGGCTGTTGCGGGTCAACACATTGACAGTCCCGCTACCGACGGTACCGAGACCGCATATGCCAATCTTTACCGGTTTCAAACGTTATTCTCCCCTATCAAACGCATTCTTTTGAGTATTGTTCGTGGTCGCCCCGTCACTTTGTATCAGGCTGCTTTACGTTAATGACAGCCTTGGACCGGTTTCAGCCTTGAGCCCATCAATCAAAGCCCTGACGTAAAAAGACGGCAACATTACTGAGGCCGTCTTGGAGTGTCAACAAACGCCACAATCAGTTCAGTTCAAGTATCGCTGCCAAGTCCGTGGGTGGTACATAGCCCGCCACCATACGCCCATCGGGCAGCAGTAACGCGGGAGTACCGGAAACACCCAACTCTACTCCTAGCGCCAAATGCTCAGCGACCGGATGATCGTCGCAACTTTGTGAGGCGACGGACCGCAAGTGCTTCAACTCATCCATAGCGCTTTGTTGGTCTTCAGAACACCAGGCCGTGATCAATTTGTTGGCGGAGGCGGTACCCATGCCGGCACGCGCGTACGCGAGGTAACGAATTTCGATGCCCAGATCCCGATAGCCCGGCAGCTGCTGGCGATTATCTTCGTAAGTGTCCATCTGCTGGTGCAGGCGTCGGCAGAAGCCGCAATCCACATCGGTGAATACATAAACCACCGCTTTGGTTTCGCCCTCGGGTTTAAAGGTTATGGCCTCAGCGGGGTCCAACTCGGCCAGTGTCTGTCGGCGCTTTTCCACCAAGTGCGGATCTTCCACACGACTGAAGCCGCCCGGACCGATCGCGAGTAACTCGCCATTGGCAATCATCATGTCGCCCGCCGGCGTGACATAAAGTACCGGGCCGCCCGTCAGTTGCACCTGATATAAACCCTCAATGGGAGACTCGCGTATCTCGCCCACCGGCAAGTCCGGACGCGCCTGAGTGAGCCGTTCGCGAATGACCTCCGGCCCAGTGTTTGACGCCCGCGACTGCGCATTGGCGCTTTCGTCAGCGCAGGCTGAGCTCAGCAGAAATAGCCCCAAGAGTGCAATAATCCATTTGTTTAACATACGTTCACCAACTAGTTCGTTTGGACGGTTGGGCGCGACCCGCGGTAGCGTGGCGCGCGCTGACTTGTTATTACCGGATCTGACGACCATCGCCCGGCCTTTTGGTTTCATTGAACGTCAGCCCCGCGGATGATGCTGTGCGTGCTGCTCCTTCATTCGTGCCCGAGCCACATGGGTATAAATCTGCGTGGTGGACAAGTCGCTATGGCCAAGCAGCAACTGTACCACACGCAAATCCGCACCGTGATTCAGCAGGTGGGTTGCGAATGCATGGCGCAGTGTATGCGGCGATAACGGCTTGTCG
>DAHVRW010000103.1 GCA_027322215.1 Marinimicrobium sp. | reverse complement strand
GTTTCCAGACTGATAGTTAGATAACCATCGTTCACACGGATGTTATTCACCACTGCACTGTAGGCGTTATTGAGACCCGCGCTGGCAAATAAATCCAGTTCGGTAACCGCCGCTTCGTCCTCAACGGTTACCGTGAACGAGCGACTCCCCGCCGCATTGTGAAACATCTCAACAAAATGCAGCTCGATGTCGTAGGTCGCGTCGGTTACCGGAATGTCGTATGTATAGGTGCCGTAGCGCTCGGTTTGAAACAGCGTTTGGCCTTGCTCGTCAACCCCGCCAATGTCAGCGGTTGTGCTGCTGGCGGTACCCCCTGTTGAGAAGCGATCAGGGCTATATTCTACACCTTCCCAAGAGACGCTCTGGCGGCTGCCAACGTTGACCGCAACGACCAGGGTGGGCTCGGTTGGAGTGTCGTTCCCGTTGCCGTTCCCACTGCCGCTACAAGCGGCGATCAAGAGGGCGGACGCAAGGGCCAGCCCGGCCGCCCATGAGGTGCGTTTATTGATACCCACAATATTCTCCTGATTAGTTTTATTCGTGGAGTTTGAGTCTGAACTGAATACTCAGTTTGGCTTATAGTCGCCGTTACCACAATACGTCTGGCTGCTTTGAGATTGGCGACCATCTTCATTAGAGCACACGCGGGCTCATAAAGATCAGGACAGGTAAGCTCGACCCGCATGATCAGTGCCAGAGGAGCTGCTCGCCAAAGAAGCCGGGCTGTTTGATATCCCACCAGCGGCGGATCAGCACGCCGCGTCGAGTGGGGTCATTAAGGGCCCTGACGAAATCGCACAAATGGCGCGTTAAACGAAACTATGAGACGATTAAAGCGTCCGCTCAATTGTCTACAAAACGATAAAAAATACGGAAGATGAACGACATTAACGAGAGAGTTCGGGCCTATTCCATCAAGCACATTGCTGAAGGTGGCCGGCGATATTTGATTGGCATGATCCTGTTGCCTTTAGTGACACTGTATGTAGTGTGGGGCCATGTGCCAATAGTGTATTCGGTCTCATGGACTGTGGCGGCTCTCGCGCTGGCGCTGTTTCGCCATTGGTTGATCGCCAGTGTTCGGGCCATACCCATGGAACTGTTGGATGGTTCATATTGGGGCAGGCAGGCCACGTTGTCGTCATTCGCCTCCGGTTGCCTTTGGGGCTTGGCGGCCATCTTATTTTTTGTTCCCGATGCGCTGGGCGTGCAGCTATACATCTACTTAGCCGTTTTCGCCATGACATCCATGACGATGATCCTGTACGCCTACTGGATTTCGGCGTACTACGTGTTTGCGATTCCCAGTCTGCTCGGTGTGTTCATCAGCTTGGTTAGTGAAGGTTCTCAGGAGTACTACGCGTTTGCAATCCTGACCTTGGTGTACGCTGGGCTTGTTATCCAGGTCGCACGCAATCAAAAGCGCCTGGCCCTCGGCTCCCTTGAACTACGTTTTAAGCAGGCGGAATTGCTGGACGAGCTGAAGCTGGAAAAGGAAAGCGCCGTTGAGGCGAACCTTTCCAAGTCAAGATTCTTAGCCGCTGCCAGCCACGATTTGCGCCAGCCTCTGCATTCGATCGGGTTGTTTTCAGCGGCGCTGGCCAACCGCTCCGCGGGTGCGGAAGAAACCGAACTGATTGACAATATCGACAACGCCGTGGCTTCGCTGGATACCTTGCTTAACGCGTTGCTGGATATTTCACAGCTCGATGCGGGCGTGGTGTCCCCCGAGCTGGATCATCTGGACTTACGCTCGGCTCTCGAGAGTCTGGGCGCCGAATATGAGCCCCAAGCGTGGGCCAAAAACCTTTCGTGGAAACTGAATGTTGCAGATCTGGTGGTCTACAGTGATCCCGGTCTGCTGGATACAATTTTACGAAACCTGATCAGTAACGCGATTCGTTACACGACAAAGGGAGAGGTGCGAGTGACCGGTGAGTATCAGCACGGTAAAGCCTCAATAAAGATCGCGGACACTGGCATAGGCATTCCTGCAAGTCGGCAACAGGCCATATTTCAGGAGTTCTACCAAATACCGGGTCCAAGCCGAGACAGTGCCGACGGGGTGGGGCTCGGGCTGGCCATCGTTGATCGTCTGGCGAAGCTGTTACGGATCGATGTGCACGTCACCTCTGCACTGGGTTTAGGCTCAGAGTTTACCCTATCTATACCCCCCGGCGAGCGTGCGTTGATCAAACAGAAGAGCCGGCTTGAAACGCCGCCGATCCACGACGGCACAGGCGTAGTCGTGCTTGTTATTGATAACCATGCGGATGTGCGTGTGGGAATGAAAGAGCTGTTGGAGAGCTGGAATTACACCGCGATCATAGCGGACAGTGAGCGCACGGCACTGCGCGCCTTGTCACGGGCGGAGCAGTCGCCAGATGTTGTTCTTGTGGACTATCAATTGGACGACGGCGTAACTGGCACGGATGTATTGGCGGCGTTAAAAGCACAACTGGACAGTCCGTTTGAGGCGGTCATCCTGACGGGTGATACCTCTCAGCAGTGCATGCTGGATGCACAGCGCAGTGGCTATAAAGTGCTGCATAAACCGGTGGCGCCGAGCAAGCTCCGGGCCATGTTGGTTAATTTTCAGTTAAAAGCGGCCGAGGTGTAGTACAGGGCGTATCAAAAGTCGTATTCTCGCCAGCGAGCGCGTAGTTCAGAGTCTGCTTGTTAAATTTCCAAATATCGCTGGAGATGGATCACCGCCTCGGTACGGTTGCGGGCGTTTAGAGCACGGAGAATGCTTGCCAGGTGGGCTTTTACCGTGGCTTCGGCTAAATTCAGTTTCCGCGCAATCTCCTTGTTGGAGTCGCCCTCGGCGAGTAAATCAAGCACTTGGCGCTGCCGATCGGTCAGCTTCGAAAGCGCATTTTCCTCTGAGTTCTCAATTTCTGTTGTGGGTTTCAGCAGGGCTGGCGGTACATAGATTCCGCCCGATAGCACCAGTTGCAGTGCCCGTAAAATTACTTTTGAAGGTTCGTTTTTGGGTATATAACCCATCGCTCCCCGCTCAAAGCACTGCTTCATATCATGGGTGTCTGTCGATCCGGACAGCACGACTATGGGTACTCCCTCGGCCGCCTGAACCAAACGGCCTAAAGTGGTGAAACCGTCCATTTGCGGCATACGCAAATCCAATAGAATCAAGCTGAGCTGTGTTTCCCTCTCAATGGCCTCCATGGCTTCATCATAGTTGGTGGCTTCCATGATTTTCGGGTTTGGAAACAGTTGCGTCACAAGATGTTTCAAACCGGTCCGGAAAAGTGAGTGATCGTCGGCGATCAATACAGTGTCGACCATTTAAGCTCCTGGGTTGTTATTTGATTTATATGGTAATGCTTTCGGTGGCGCCATTCTAGCCTTTTGGATTAGTCCTTTTGAGCGCCTGCTTAGATCGGTTGGTCAATATCGTTTTGATCGTGGCACATGAATAATGGCAAAGCGTTAGGAACTGCTTGTGCAGTGCGCTACAGGTGAAAGCTCAAAAAGGGAACGCTGAAATGACTATAAAACCGATACGTGTACCGCGTCTTGGGTTGGCCATTATTATAAGTTTGTTTGCGAGCAGTTTACTGTTGGGTTGTGGCGGAGGTGGAGGCGGTGGAGGTGACGACCTAGCTCCGCCGCCGGTGAGCCCAGAACCCGGAGAAAAAGATGACGACGATGGTTCAGCGGACAACGATAGCGCTACACCGCTGATGACGCTTAGCGGAACCGCAATGTTAGCGGGCTCATCCAGTGAGCCAAATAATGCATGGTCAGAAGCGACGAAACCGCTGGCTAACCAACAGGAACGCCAAAACAATCTTAAAGATCTGGGACTTACCCCTGTAAAAAAAGGCACCATTGTAGAGCTGGTTCGAGTTGATGCGGATGGTCATGTAACCGAGGTTGTCGCGTCCTCTGAGGTGGGTGCCAACGGTACGTGGCAGCTAGACGTCCCCTCTACGCTGTTTATCCCGGGCGATATGTTTATTCCCGGTGATATGTTTTTCCCCCAGGGCACCTTTTTTCCTTCAGATACCTTCTTGGCCAAAGGCGCGCTGATCCCAGGTGGTACCCATTTTCCGTCGGATACCTTCATTCCCGGCGATATGTTTTTTCCGGCGGGATCTTTTGATGCGAAACAAGGGTTTGATCTGGAAAAAGGCCTGAGCGCTTCCGATGAGGGGTTTAAGTCCGGAAGTGAGTTACAGCCAGGTGATGCGTTTTTTCCCGCTGGAACGTTTTTCCCAGGAGGTATGTTCATTCCCGGCGATATGTTTATTCCTGGAGATATGTTTTTTCCGGTTGATACCGAATTCTCTGAACCGGCGATCAGGGCAAGCGCAAATACCGTGGTTCAGGTAGGTAGCGGTTCAGCCACCCTGCTGCGCAGTGCCATCAATCCATCGGGCCAGGATATCCATATCAATCCGATAAGCGAAGCGGTATTTCGGCGGACGGCGCATGCGGTGAGCCTCGAAGGCGCTGAGTGGGGCAGCTTCTCGTCGGCCAAGCTCAGCTATGTACAGGAGTTTCTTGCTCGTGAGTTGGACGCACAAGATTTCAGATTCTCTCCGTACGTCGACCCTGAGGCAAGTGTCTTCGAGCTGACAGCGCGGCTTGGTACAGAAGTGGATAATCTGGTTCGGACGAGCCAGAGGACGAGCGAGAACGGGCGCGACGTTAATTTCTCGGGACCTGCGAATTTAGCACTGATTGGGTTGGGTGTATCAGCGGGCGACCATAATGCATCAGTGCAGTGGTGGCATCAGCTTGACGAGCCTGTGATCACGCCTAAGGGTACAGGTGTCACTCGCATAGACTTTGGCAGTAATAATGGGGCCATGATTAGAATTGGGCAGCGTTGGAGTTTTCGTGACAATGTTCTGGATGACTTTGAGCTGATTTCTGACCACCCGGAGGAAAACCCGACGCGATCAGTCGAGTTGGCTGTAGGTAGTGACGGGCGATTGTTGTTCGGCAATCACGACGAGGGCGTTGTGTCAGATGACGGCCAGTTGTTTGCAATCATCCATCAAAGCCGCCACGCAGAGGGTGTGCAACAGAATCTGGGGCTGGGCAGCCTTCAGTGGGAGGCGCCCCAAGATATCACTGCGCAAGAGTACAACGTTTTGTTTATCTCGGGTTTCGCCGAGGCGCATAGGCACGAGTCGGGTGTCGGGGTGGCGATGGTAACGCGTGGCAATGCGGTATTGGATTGCGCTCAAGGGGCGTGCACCTTAAAGCTAGATGTTGTAGACCCTGATCCTAGCCGAATGATAGTAGGTATGGGGCCCCTAGGTGATCTTATCGCGGAAGAGGTTCCGCCTATGGCTGGGACGACGGCGGGGCCAGTCGTGCTCCAAATGGGTAAAACCGGTCGCTTGTCCGCCATTGCGGAAGATGACGCCCTAGGAGACTTGATGGGATTTGTCGGTCCCGACAGCAGCGGAAAGATGCCCGGGCTGTTGGTCATACACGAAAGTCCAGCTGAGAACCAAGAGCGCGTAAGGATGCACGGCTGGCTTATCGGGATTCCCAAAGGCACCGAGTGCAGTAACGCTACGCTAAACGGCACATACCATAGTCTGTCACAAACGTTATTCATGCAGGGTGAGGAGAGCTCCGACGTCGTGGGCAACGATACGATGGTGTCGGCCGCCACTTCTCGCTATTCGCAGCAGCTAACCAATGGATTACTGTCGATGGCCTCTGTGCATACTAATCGGGCCGATCTGGAGCTTAACGCAGGGTCTCCTACGCTGGAGCTGGTAAAAAGCTCGGCCGGACGTGACAACTTTTTAGTGAACCAGCTAACCGTGGCGGATGACTGCAGTTTCGTCTTTGACGACTCGACACTTCCTTCTCATCATGGAGCCTCGCAAGGCTTTGTCAGTCCTGATGGGCGGATTATGGTGCTTGGAACACTCGATAGCCCGCGCAGTACGAGAACGAGTGTCGACGCCTATCTCCAGCTGGTCATCGGCGTTCGTGAGTGAGGAAACCACCGGGATGTAACTGATTTTCCCGAGTGCCTGGTATCCGAGAATACCGCGTAGGCACGAACGGAAAACATAGGGCCAGGGATGGACCATGGATATCAACGGGGCACACATCGGGTGCCCCATCTCCAGAGTGATCTCAGTGTGAAATACACCCGCCACGGTCGCTTCCGTGGTAGTCTTTTTACTCCTGCGTGACTACCATCGACTGTTTACGTTTCTCGTTCTTAACCAAGGCGGGCCCAAGGGGCTGATCTATCCCGGTTTTACCATGATTAGAGTGGCAACAATCGACGAAGCCTACAGCGTCTTCGTTCAAATTCCAGAGTTCGGGAACTATTACCCGATTGAAGAGGTAAAGCGCCGGCTTGCCAATGGTCACAGGGTATTGGTCGCCCAGAGTGGGCAACAGCTGGTGGGTTTTAAACTCGGGTATCCGAAAACGTCCGAGGAATTCTACAGTTGGCTCGGTGGGGTGCTACCGGCTTATCGTCAAGGGGGCATTGCACAGCGCTTGTTAGAGCATCAGGAAGCCTGGGCTCGGCGGGCGGGATTCATGCGCATCGCTGTCAAATCCATGAATAAGTTTCCATCAATGTTGCGCTTGCTGATTAAGAACGGTTACCAGGTCACTCAGGTCGATAGGTTTGGTGATCCGCAAAAAGAGCGGTTACACTTTATCAAGGTTTTGGATACCGAGAGTTGATCTGGTTTGTCTGATCAACCATTTCGCGGGAAAACATACAATAACAAGGAATCGCTATGCGCAAGGTTTTCGTTCTAATTGCCGCGGTAGCTCTAGCCGCATGTGGGGAGCACACACCGGAAACACCGGCCCACGCCGACGCTGATACTGTGCTAGGTCCCGAGCGCTCATCCATGAGCGCGAGCAGTAGCGGGTATCAACCCAACGCCGGGGTCCCTACCGGTTGTGCAAACGATGCCTTGCTCTGCGCCAACTTTGACGGCGGTAGCCAGTTGCCTAAGGGCTGGCGGGCCTCGAATGCGGACACCGTTGCCGTTTCCACCGACCAGGCATATAGCGGTTCACAGTCACTCAAGGTGACCGGTTCTGGCGGGGGTTACAACCAAAACTTTTTAATCTATGACCTGACACAAATACCCGAGCTGAGTGCGTCTCTGCATGGGCGGATGATGATTCGCCTTAGCAGTGAGAATGCCCGCAGCGGTGACTTTACGTTTATTCAAGCACAAGGCCAAGCGCGGCCAGCATCCGGTGCACCTGTGAATACCACGGTGATGTATCGGGCTCGCGTGGACGGCCGGCACGACCACCTAATGGCCAATTACGACACATGGAACGACGACGGCACCGGCCAAAACGTGTGGTCCACGGACTGCTGGTCCCATCCCGAGTCCATGGCGCCACCGCCGCAGGACTATCTAATCCCAAAAGACGAATGGGCCTGCGTGCAATGGCACTTCGATGCTAACGCCAATAGTCTGCGGTTTTGGTTAAATGGCGAGGCGCTTCGGCACATCTCAGTGACAAACACTGGTGATGGCTGTTTGGATGTCAACACACAAGACGGCGTTTGGTGGGGTGCAGAAAGCTTCAGCGCCATTGGGTTGGGCATAGAGCAATATCACAGCAGTGCCGAGGCCAGAGTGATGTATATTGACGACGTCGCGATAGACACGCAGCCGCTGGATTGCCCCGGTTAAGGGCCGTTTGTATGGGCATTTAACGTAATTCACTGGCCTCTTGAGCAACAGCGGCTTAAGGCTTGCTAAGGTGGTACTCTTTGCGCTGGGAGGGGATGCGCTTTCGCGCAGCCCCTCTGGTTGGCTGGCGTATCTATTCAACTTTCACTTCGATGGCGTTGTTTTTCTTTTCGGAGGTTTTCGGAATTTGAATATTTAATACACCGTCTTTGAATCTGGCCTTGACCTTGGATTCATCAACGTTGTCAGGCAGAGTAAAGCTGCGTGAGAAACTGCCGTAGTACCGTTCAACGCGATGAAATTTCCTCCCCTTTTCTTCCTTCTCCTGTTTCCTCTCTCCCTGAATACTCAGGATGCCGTTGTCCAGGCTGACCTTAACGCCGTCTTTATTAACATCCGGTAACTCGGCGTCCACTACAAACTCATGATCCGTTTCGCTAATGTCGACGCTTGGGGACCAGTCACCGTTGGTGCTCAACGATTTATCCCGGGCCGACGGCCACCCGAAGGCCCTTGCATAGCGATCAAACATATCGTCAATTTCACGCAGCGGCTCCCATCTTTTCAGTGTCATGATAAAGCTCCTCAATCGCGGACCTTGTTACCCTTGATGAGTGTCCCGCTCTTCTCTCATCAGCTCACCAAAGGATGTGTTTGGCGTCCCGATCGCAATCGGGGCGGCCTCTTCGCTTTGAGATACCGGGACGTGTGG
>DAHVRW010000102.1 GCA_027322215.1 Marinimicrobium sp. | reverse complement strand
GCTGAGGGGCGGGCCGGGGCGGAGGAGGCGGCGCCGGTGCGGGTTCTGGCTCCGGTTCTGGCTCCGGCTCCGGTTCGCTCAGCTCGGGGCGCGGAATGTTCAGTGCGACTTGCGGCGGGCTCACCTGGGGCGCGGGGGCGCTGTCGGCTGGCGGTGTGGCGGGCTCGGCTGGCTGGGTCCAGGCAAGTATTTCCTCACGGCGGTCGGCGGACGCTTTAATGTTTTCAAAGCGTCGGCGCTGGTCAGGGGAGATGTCGCCGGCTTGCAAAAGGCTAGTGCGATAGGCGGAGGATAAGGGCACGTTGCCAATCCACGTTCTGAGCAGCACGTTAAAGAACTCATCGCTATCAATGGTTTCCAGTACCACATCGTTAACCGCGATGGTGACGCCTTCGCCCGGCTCCAGGCTAAATGCGATGACGTCGTTCTTTTCCAGGCGATCTTTGAACAGGTTGGAGAAGGCCACCATATTGTCTGCCTGCTCATTGAGCGCGGCGGCACTGTTGTTGATGGCTACGCCTTCAATCCACATCCGACTAAAACGGCGTGCGGTAATACCGTCATCGGCCGTGATGCGCAGCTCCATCCGCTTAGCCCCGTCCGAGGCGAGAATTTGATTGCGATCGCTGCTGTAATATTCCAGGTACAAGCCACCGATGAACTGCTCGTTGCCCAACTCGTTGTGTACCGCCAAGCCGTTCAGTTGGGTGGCTGCCCAGAGATTTCCGGCCAAAAGTGCGAATAGCAGGCCGACTAGAGGAGCATAGGTAAATGATTTACGCATAGTTTGTTTCCCGGGGTATTTATGTTGCGTCCGGACTGTGGGCGCAGCCCGGCGGTGTGGCTTCGGCCGGATACATGACGGCCAAACAGCATTTTCGGTCCTGTTTTCGTTAAAGGGATTAACCAGGTTTCCCGTAGTTGGGGGGAAATTGCTGGACTTGCGTCCTGGCCCCACCTTTTATTACTGGTTCACTCTTCTAATAGTACATCAAAGTCCACAATTTTGAAGAAAAATAGCGATATTTGCGCAAATCATGTTGTTTTCGAATGCGCTCCCGCTATTCGTCTGCGCTTGGGCAGCCTCGTTTGGATCACAGTTGTCAGTGGTAGCGGTGCAGCGCTATGATGTTTGCCGAACAATAACACGGTGGCCCAACAGTGGCTGCGCGTTCTAATAATAAGGGCCTGTGCGGCCTCAGGCCGGCCAGGAAGAGTAATGGAAATCAGACCTCTTAGAAAATTTCCGCGCGATCAGTTGGAGCGGCTCTTGCTCACCGTGCCTTTCTACAAAGCCGTCAAACAGCAGGATAATTGGCAGTTTGAAGTGCTTTTACAGCATTCGCATATCGCCTGCTTTAGCCCTGGAGAAATCGTTCTACAGCGCGGTGAGAGCGACCCCTGGCTGTACTTTTTGCTCAAAGGCCAGTTATTGGTCTATCCCGACGAACAGTGTCAGGGGGAGCCGCTAAATGTCATCACGCCGGGAGAGGTGTTTGGCGATCTGTCGATGTTGGTGGGCAGCGCGCGAACCGCAACGCTGGTCGCCGACCCCGCGGGCCGCGACGTGATGGTGTTCGCATCGGACTTTCGCGTGTTTGGCGATCTGGAAGCCACCCGGCCCATCAGCCTACAGACCAAACTTACCTACTATCGCAACACCGTGCATCACCTGCGCTGGAAGCTTGAGGTGTACCGCTCGCAGAACCCTCAGCACAGCTTCGCCAATAAGCACCGGCAGGTGAAACTATACACCGGCCCCAAGGACACACCCGAGGAACTGCATGCGTTGCATGCGCAGGCTCAGGCATTGGCTCGGCTGCTTCTCGAGTGGAATGGCGAGTTTGGCAGCGGCGCGATGCATTAAGGCGCCTCGCCAGCGTCGCCCTGGCTCCGCTGGACGACAGCGGATTGCCCACAGGCTGATCGGGTTTCGTCTGCTATGCTGTTGATAGCTCTGTTTACGAGCAAGCCAAAAGGCGGGCCGGAATTTACCCATTGTCACTGACTACATCCATGAAATTTGAAGAATTCAAGCTGCAACCGGGATATCCCCTGCAAATTCAGATCTCCAGCTCGACGGGACAGCCCGAGCGCTGGCCGTGCCGCTTTGTGGGCACGGTAGCTAAGCGCAGTTTGCTCATCTCCGTCCCGCGTGCTCAGGGCCGGCTGCTGCGTTTACGGCCGGGGCAGGAGGTTCTGGTGCGCATGGTCGTGGCCAACGGTGTGGGCGGTTTTGCTACTCGAGTGGAGGTGCAAACCGCTGAACCTTACCCGTTGGTCTACTTAAAATACCCGGACGAAATTAGCTTTAAGGGCGTGCGTGGTGCGACTCGGGTAACCGTGGATCAGCCCGTGGTTGCTACCAATTCCAGTGTGCTTAGTCAGCCGCAAGTGCGGGGTAAACTGGCCGATATCAGTGTGACCGGTGCGCGTTTAGAAATGGATCAGGTACTGGGCGAGATTGGCGATCGGGTGCGTCTTCAGACCCAAGTGAATGTAGCCGGCCTCAAGCGCGAGTTAACCATTGAAGCCATTCTGCGTTCCCGGGTGGAGCGCAGTACCCAGGAGCGCACGCATGCAATGCCGGTGGTTTATGGCATTGAGTTTACCGACGCTGATGAGGAACGCCGCCTGCTGTTATACGCCTATGTATTTAGTCAGATTGCCGATGATTACACGCCGACGCCTTAGCGCCGTTTTATTATTCTGCCTGGCCAGCGCCGGGCAAGCGCAGACGGTGGATTTGGATCAGCTGTGGCTGCCCCAAAGCTACTTGCGCTACCTGCCCCGATTGTACGATGCCGCGCAACTGGTGGATGCGTCCTCACGCTGCGCTGAGTTTATCACCGGCACCGTTGCCGTGGACCGAAGCCACCTTGATCACCCGGTGTTTACGTTTACCTGCCGCGATCATCACCGTCAAACCTATAGCCTTCTCGTGGACGGCTTAACGCTCCACAAAATTGACGATACCCGTCCTGAAGGGTTTATCACCTTCGATGATCTGGAGCTTGAATATCAACGTGAACAGGCTCTTGCCGAAGAGCGACAGCAGTACAGGGAAGAACTGGCACAAAAGCGCCTTCAACGGGAGTACGAACGTCAGGAGCAAAAGCGCGCTGAACGACTGTGGCCCGTTTGCTGGGAACCGTTGCAGGAGCGCGTAGGGCGTATGGCTGATCTGGAGTGGTTGACGGACACGATGCCCGCGCCTGGCTACGCGGATACGCACGATATTGATGATTCAGGAGTCGACGAACGGCCACCGATGGTTTTTGTGATCGATTTTAATGCCCGGGATATCGCCGGCCAGGCATTGCAGTACAGGGCGCACTGCACGGTGAGAAATGCTGATGAATATCAGCTGGATATCAAGCCGAGGCGTACGGAGCCGTCACGCCAATGAGGTGAAGGCAGGGTACCACGGCACAATAAAAAGGGCGCCTCGTTTGAGGCGCCCTTTTTATTGGTTTGGCTGGCTGAGCTCGCTAGTAGCCGTTCATCCATCGGTGGAATTAGGCCAGCTCCGTTTCGCCAGGTCCGCTCAGGGCTGTCCAGTCCGCTCAGGGCTGTCTAGTTAGCTCAGGGCTGTCTAGTTAGCTCAAGGCTGTCCAGTTAGCTCAAGGCTGCCATCAAGCGGTTTTGGCTTTTGCCTGGGTCTTCCGTGCGCGCTTGGCCGTGGCTTTTTTCGCAACCCGTTTGGCTGGTGCTTTTTTGGCTGTTGCTTTACGGGCGGTGGTTTTGCCGGTCGCTTTTTTCTTTGCGGTGGCTTTGGTTTTGCTGGTGGCCTTTTTCTTGGTTGTCGCCTTCTTGGCCGCCGCTTTTTGGGCGGCTTTTTTCTCGGCGGCTTTTTGACGTGCTGCTGCCTTTTTGGCCGCTATTTTAGCCCGAGCTGCGGCTGCTTTGGCCTTGGCCTTCGCTTTGGCAGCGGCTTTTTTAGCCTGCACCTTGGCTTTAGCCGCCGCTTTTTTGGCTGCTGCTTTGGCTTTGGCCGCTTCTTTACGTGCGTCTTCTTTCTGCTTCTTAACAACCGCTGCGTTTGCTTTCGCTAAGGCTTTTTCGTGTTCGTTAGCAATTTTGTTAGCGGCCTTAACAGCGGCCAGCTCCTGTTTGGCATTGGCCAAGTTCGCCTTGCTGACTTCAGATGCCTCTCTTGCCACCTCTAGAGCTTTTTTAGCTGTGGCAACTTGCTTGGCTGCACTGGGGGTTGTTTTCTTTCTGGCCGCCGCGAGTTTGGTTCGCGCTGCCTTGAGCTTGGTGCTCGCTTTGTTTACCTCTTTAGTGGCAGCGGTCACTGCCTTCTGGGCATCTGCCTCTTGCTTGGTACGAGCCTTAGCAAGTTGTGTCTGCAATCGGGTCAACTGTTGCTCTAACTGAGCGACTTCATCAACCGCTTTTTGTTTGCGTGCAGCCATGGTGAGTGTCCTTTATTTTGTTTTTGAAAGTTACTTAAAAGAGCTATTGGGTAAAACGGCCCCTAAGGTAAAACTTTGTGGCGAAATTTCAAGTTTTTTAACGCAAAGTAGGTAAAAAAATGCGGTTTTGCCGTGCTTTTATTTAAATCGAGAACGATTTGTTACCTTTCGCCGCACTTGTGCCCCATCGAGCTAAAATAATTTGACTAAGGCGCGGCTGAAACAAAGCGAAAGATTTTTGTTTAAATGGACGCTGTTGCTTACGTTAAAGTGTGGATCGCAACTTATGTAATGGCTGTATATAATTACAGTTTTCCGGTGTGGCTTTCTCTTGCACCGAGGGTCGAGTTAAGTTCATGTTGAGCGGTGTTCATCAGCAAATATTGTGCGTGACATTGGCGCCGTACTCTGATGTATTGATGCTGTACTTTGATGTATAGATTGGTTGTATAGAATGGGTGTCTAAAGGTCATGCGTAAAATTATCCATTGCGATGCAGATTGTTTTTTTGCCGCCATAGAAATGCGCGATGACCCGAGTTTGCGAAATCGCCCCATGGCGGTGGGCGGTTCCCCACAGAGCCGGGGCGTTATTTCCACATGTAACTATGAGGCGCGTCGCTATGGTGTACGCTCAGCGATGGCTTCGGCCCACGCTCAGCGTCTTTGCCCCGATCTGCTGATTGTGCCTCATCGCATGGACGCCTACCGCGAAGCATCCCAGGCGCTGCGCCAGATTTTCTTTCAGTACACTGAGAGAGTTGAACCCTTGTCATTGGACGAAGCTTTTCTCGATGTCAGCGATAGCGAGCATTGTGAGGGCAGTGCGACGCGCATTGCCCAAGAGGTGCGTAGCAAGGTAAAAGCGGAGCTGGGCATCAGCGTATCGGCCGGTGTGGCGGGCAATAAATTTTTGGCGAAAATCGCCAGCGATTGGCGCAAACCAGACGGTTTGTTTGTGATCCCTCCCGATCAGGCAGGGGAGTTCGTTCGGCAGCTGCCGGTACGGTTGCTCCCGGGCGTGGGCAAGGCGACCGCCGCCCGGCTTTCGCAGCTGGGCGTTACCCTGTGCAGCGACTTACAGAAGTTCAGTGTGTTTGAACTGAGCGAGCACTTTGGGGCCTTTGGTGAACGGTTGTATAAATTATGTCGTGGGCAGGATGATCGGCCTGTGACTATGGGACGGCGACGAAAATCCCTGAGCGTCGAGCACACTTACCCCAGTGATTTGCCCGACTTAGCCAGTTGCCTGAATCAGCTACCGGCGCTGTTGCAAGACATGCACCGGCGCTTGCGTCGGTTACCGGATGATTACCTGGTGGTGAAGGCGTTTGTGAAGCTGAAGTTTGACGATTTTACGCTTACGACTCTGGAGCGCACCGGTAGCGACCTTGACCGGGAAACTTATCAAGCGCTGTGTGCACAGGCGTACGCCCGTTATCGGCGACCGGTCCGGCTGCTGGGGGTGGGGGTACGTTTTGTGGATTTGCGAGAGGACCAGGCGTTTCACCAGCTGGACCTGTTTGCCCAGACCCGGGTGGAACGACTGGCGGAGCCCGTGGCAGCGGGCCCTTAATTAAGCCTGTGAGCGTTTGTATTAAGGGCGCCGCCGTCGGTGGCGCAAAAATGGGTGGTCAGCAGCCGCTGAAAACTGGTAGTATCCGGGGTTGGCTTTATCGCCAGCAAAGCCGGTGGGCCTGCAAGCCCGCTGAACAGCCCTTTTTCAGTTGACAGATAACAATCGGGGAGTAAGCGCGGTGAGACGACGTAAAAAAGGCCGTAGCCCAGAAGAGAGTAATGAGATTGACCTGACACCCATGCTTGATGTGGTGTTCATCATGCTGATTTTCTTTATTGTGACCGCGTCCTTTGTGCGGGAAGTCGGTATTGATACCCACGTGCCAGAGGGATCGGATCAACCCCCGCCGCCCGATGCTGACCCGAACATCGTGGTGAATATTACCGCTGATAACCAGATTTGGATGGAGAACCGCCGGGTGGAAGAGTACGCGGTGCGTTCCAACATCGAGCGTATGCGCGCTGAGCTGCCTGAGGCTACCGTCATCGTACGAACCCATGGCAATGCTCACGCCGGCACCTATGTTGCGGTGGCCGATGCGGCCCGTGAGGCTAATGCGCCGGCGGTAGTATTGATGCCCGTCGAAAACTGATCGACCGGTCTATCGGGTGTGATAAGCCCGAGCGCCGGACACAAAAAAACCACCGCGGTTGCCCACGGTGGTTTTTTTGTGTCTGCGGTTTGTCCGTGCGGTTCGTTAACAGCGTGTCAGGCCAGTTTTGTTCGCACCGATGCCAGCTTGACGCAAACGACAAAGACTTTCATGGCCGAGACCACTTCCGCTACGCTCGGTACCGAGGGCGCGATGCGGATATTGCGGTCCTGGGGGTCTTTGCCATAGGGAAAGGTAGCACCGGCGGGGGTTAGTTTAACACCGGCTTCGGCCGCCAGACGGACCGTTTCACGGGCACAGTTAGGGCGGGTATCGAACGAGACAAAATAGCCCCCGATCGGTGTTTCCCACGTACCCAGATCGGTGCCTTTAAACTCGCTCTCCAGCGCTTGCAAAACCGCCTCGAAACGCGGCTGAAGAAGCTGTGCATGTTTGCGCATATGCGTATGCAACGCCTGTTGGTTCGGCAAGAAACGAGCGTGACGAATCTGGTTGATTTTATCGGGGCCGATCGTGCAGGTGCTCAAAAACGCTTTCAGGCCTTTGAGATTAGCTGGGCTGGCGCTAACAAAAGCCACGCCAGCGCCGGCATGGGTGATTTTTGAGGTAGAGGCAAACTGCACCACGGAATCCTCGGTGCCGAGGCGCGCGCAGGCTTCGGCAATACTGCTTAGCGCGGGTGCGGTATCGGTTAGGTCATGCACGGCGTAAGCGTTGTCCCAAAACACACGGAACGTCCCATGGGCGATTTTACCCAGGGCGGCGATTCGCTCTACGGTTTCATCGCTATACACGACGCCGGTGGGGTTGGAGTATTTGGGCACGCACCAAAGGCCCCGAATGGATGGGTCCTGTTTAATTAACTCTTCCACGGCGTCCATGTCTGGACCGTCGTCCAGCATGGGCACCGTGACCATATCGATGCCCAGTTGTTCGCACACCGTGTAGTGGCGGTCGTAGCCGGGCACAGGGCAGATGAACTTAACGGTGCCGCTGTGCTTCCAGGCGCTTTCCGGGCCGGTTAGGCCAAAGTGGTGCGCGGTGAGCATAGTTTGAAACATCAGCGTCAGGCTGCTGTTACCGCCGACTAAAATACTGTCGGGGTCGACGCCCATAATGTCGGCGCCGAGCCTTTTCCCTTCCGGCAGCCCGTCCAAGCCACCGTAGTTGCGGCTGTCGGTGCCGTCCTCGGCCTGATAGTTACCCTTTAAAATGCCGTCCAGCGCGTCGGACAGGCTCAGCTGTTCCGGCGAGGGTTTGCCGCGGGTGAGATCGAGGCTCAGATTTTGTGCCACGATGGTCTTATATTCGGCGGTTAGTTCGCTTTCCCATTGGCGCAGTTGTTCCGGGGTCGCATGATCCAGTTGCAAGGTGGTACCTCAATGGTTGTCAGATGTTGCGTGGATATTAGGGAGCTATTATAGCGGTTTGCTTGACGATATTTAACCGGTGGGCTTGGGTACTTGAGCGTGGCCGAGTCATGGGCGTCAAAACATGGCTCGGCCGAGGGTACGGTTAAGCTCGTTGGCCTGCCAGTATTGGCGGCACTGGGCAGTCGAGACTGTCCGCCAGGGCCCGGAACAGCTCCGCCTCAATGGCGCTGACATGTTGGTTGGAGAAAATACTGCGACTAATGGCTTTGAGCAACGCGGGTTTATGCAGCGGTTTGAGGTTGCCGAGCCGCTCCACGGCTTGATCCAGTTGTGATAATTGGATGTCCCGGCGGGGAATCCACGGCAGATCGTCAAAAGGTAGCTCGGCGATACCGGCTTGAAACGCACCGCGGGCTTCATCCGCATCGCGTGCGCCCGCGTGAACAATTAAAGAGAGCACCAACGCGCATTCAGCGTGGCAGTCCCGCAGCTTGAGGGATTTTCGATAGGGCGTACGGGGCTCAAGCTGATTGAATACAATTCGTGACAGCGCCCACTCCATAAGGCTGACGCGCCCGTCGGCGGCAATCAGATACTCCACGGTTTGCCTAAAGGCTTGGTGCTGGGTCTTGGAAAGCTGCTTCAATGCGGGAAGCGCAAGCTCCAGAAGCGGCAGTCGGCCCTCGGGGTGGGTGTGCTGAGCGGCTTCTATACACGGCTTCAGGTTGGGCCAGTCCTCGGCGGGAGTCACGTCGGACAAG
>DAHVRW010000101.1 GCA_027322215.1 Marinimicrobium sp. | reverse complement strand
AAGTGCGTGTGCCGGTGAAACCCATCGCCAGTGAATTTACCGGCGATGTATGGCTGCCCGCCACCGAGGTGCGCTTCAGCGAGCACTGGAGCACCGACCCGGATAATTTGACCCAGGGCGAGCCGGTCACCCGTCGCATTACGCTGTATGCCGATGGTCTCACCGCCGCACAGCTACCCGCCATTCCCTACGGCGAGGTGGCGGGCGTAAACCAGTATCCGGATCAACCGCAAACGGACGAAGAAATCAGCGCTGACGGTGTCACCGCCTCTGTGACCCAAACCCTGGCCCTGGTGCCCAACCAAACCGGCCGCCTGAGCCTGCCGGAGATATCCTTGTCATGGTGGGATACCGCAACGGGACAAGTCCGCCAAGCTACCCTGCCCGCGCGGGAACTGCGGGTAAGCCCTGTCGCGGGCCAGCCTTCTCCGGCCGGTAACGCCAACCTCTCCGACCCGGGCCTGTCCATGACTGAATTATCGCTCCCCCGAGCCACGCAAACGGGTCTTAATGCCCTGCACTGGGGCTTGCTGGGCGCCAGCGGTCTATTACTGATTATTGTGCTCTGGCTGAGCGTCGCCTACCTGCGCCTGCGCCAGCAGTTGTCTGGACTCATGGAACATCACCAGCAGAAACAGCACCGGGATCGCAAGCAGGAAAAATCCGCCTGGGCGCACCTTAAGCGACAGGCGAACATCGGCACCTTGAGCCAGGTGCGCGACGCATTCCTCGGCTGGGCTCGTAGTCACTGGAAGGACGACACCCTGAACAGCCTGAGCGCCGTTGCCGAACTCAGCCATAGCCCCGGATTGAAAAAACAACTGCAAGCGTTGGATCGCAGCCTGTTCAGCGACACCGAAAGTGTGGAACTAGACCGTCAAGCGCTGATTCAGGAGGCGGATGCTCTGCGTGTGCGCCGACGCAAACAAAACAAAGACACCAACACACTGCCACCGCTTTATCGAGATTCGCTTAACGACGGCTAGGCGTCTTGTAAAAGTACCGGCGCGGGCCGCAGACTATCCTTCGCACGCCGTTCGATAGTATGCTGGCCCGCCCCTATTACAACCTGCGAGCTTCACGGTGACCCCGACCTGGTACGTATACATCATCCGCACGGACGACGATCAGTTGTACACCGGCATTACCACCGACATTCAGCGCCGCTGGCAAGAGCACGACCGGGGCCGTGCTGGCGCGCGTTATTTTCGGGGCCGCACACCCAAACAGCTGTGCCTTCTTGAAACGCACCCCGACCGCAGCAGTGCCACGCGACGGGAAATCGCCATCAAACGCCTGAGCCGGACCGAGAAACTGAAGCTAATCGCCGCATCACCCCGCCCCGCCGTTGAAGAACTATGAGCCGTCCAACCTGCTCCCAATGTGCCCAGCCCCAAGTGCGGTGTATTTGCCCTTGGGTTCAGCCGGTGAAAAACCGCGTGCCGGTGCTTATTTTGCAGCACCCAAAGGAGGCCGGGTCGGCGAAAAATACCGCCGGTTTGCTGCATCTCAGCCTAAGTAACAGTGCGCTTCACGTGGACGAAACGTTTTGTGCGCCACGCTTAATGGAGCTGCTGGGCGACGGCAAAAGCAACGTGCTGCTCTACCCCAACAGCGCTGACCCAGCCCTGCCTGAGGCGCGGGCGTTCGAGCCTGTCCTAGACCCAAACTCAGACCCAGGCATGAACAACCTGCGCCTGGTCGTGCTTGATGCCACCTGGAGAAAGAGCCGTAAAATGCTCTACCTGAACCCGATGCTGCAACAACTGCCACGCCTGGCATTGATAAACCCGCCACCATCCGCGTACCGGATTCGGGCGGCGCAAGCGCCGGGTCAGCTTTCCACCTTGGAGGCAAGTTGTTACGCTTTGGCATTACTGGAAAATGCCCCTGACAACTATCGCCCCCTACTGGCAAGTTTTAACCGGTATATTGAGCAACATCCGGCACTGGCAAACCGGACGCGCACCCGCGCGGCCAAAAACCCATAGCCAAAACCGAGCGACGGAACGACCATTTACCAATCGCTCAACGACGAGAAGAGAGACCCCATGACTTCGGATAGCCACCCCGCTTTTGAACACCTGCGCAGCCAGACCATCGACGCTTTGAAACTGCGTGTGGAAGAATACCGGCACAAAAAGACCGGCGCGCAACACATCCATTTGGCGGCGGACAACCCCGAAAACGTGTTTTTGGTGGCGCTGCGCACCGTCCCGCAAGACTCCACCGGCGTCGCCCATATTCTGGAGCACACAGCACTGTGCGGTAGCGAAAAATACCCCGTGCGCGACCCGTTCTTTATGATGATCCGGCGCTCCCTGAATACCTTTATGAACGCCTTTACCAGCTCGGACTGGACCGCCTATCCGTTTGCCAGCCAGAACCGCAAGGATTTTGATAACTTGCTGGATGTGTACCTGGATGCGGTGTTCTTTTCCAAACTGGATGAGCTGGATTTTGCCCAAGAGGGCCACCGGCTTGAGTTCGCCGAGCCCGACAATCCGGCCTCGAAGCTGGTCCATAAGGGGGTGGTCTACAACGAGATGAAAGGCGCCATGAGCTCGGTTCCTGCACAATTGTGGCAAGCCCTGGGTCGCTATCTTTACCCCACCACCACCTACCACCACAACAGTGGCGGCGATCCGGAACACATTCCCGATCTGACGTATGAAGAGCTGAAAGCGTTCTATCGCACCCACTACCATCCCAGCAACGCCATTTTCATGACCTACGGCGACATTCCCGCCGTCGAGCATCAGGCGGCGTTTGAAGAGCGTGCGCTGAATCGCTTTGAACCGCTGGATACGATCATTGCGGTCGGTGAAGAGAAACGCTACCACGCACCCATTGCCGTAGAACAAGCCTACCCGCTGGAAGAAGGCGAAGACCCAACCAATAAAACCCACGTGGTCGTTGGTTGGCTATTGGGCAAAAGCACCCACCTGCAAGACGCTCTGGAAGCGGAACTGCTGACCGCCATTTTGTTGGATAACAGTGCATCACCCCTGCGCCAAGCATTGGAGACGACGGATTTAGGTCAGGCGCCCTCGCCTTTGTGTGGCCTCGATGACTCCCAATACGAAATGGCCTTTGCCTGCGGCCTGGAAGGCTGTGCCAGTGAAAATGCACCTCAGGTAGAGCAACTGATTCTGGAAACTCTGCGACGGGTAGCCGATGAAGGGGTTGACCAGGAGTTGGTCGAATCCGCCCTGCACCAACTGGAATTAGAGCAGCGCGAAGTCACCGGCGACGGTATGCCTTACGGGCTGCATCTCATCATGACCGGCTTGAGCGCCGCCACCCACCGGGGCGACCCCATCGCCTTGTTGGACCAGGAAGCCGCCCTCACCGGCTTGCGAGAAAAGATCCACCAGCCGGACTTTGTACCCGGTCTGGTGCGTAAACTGTTGTTGGACAACCCCCATCGGTTGCGCCTGAGCCTGCGCCCGGATACCAACTACACCCGCAACGCCCAGGAACACGAAGCCAAAACCCTTGAAGCCATACGCGCGACGCTAAGTGACACCGAGCGAGAACACATCATTGCCCAGGCTCGCGCCTTGGAAGAGCGCCAAAATGCTCAGATGGACGACAGCATCCTGCCCAAGGTCGGTCTGGAGGACATTCCTCACGCCATGGCTTATACCCAAGGCAGTGAAGAGACGCTGGACCCCAATGACCCCAGCAGCTACCGGTTACGCCGCTATAGCGCGGGTACCAATGGCCTGGTGTACCAGCAGCTCACCTGTAAATTGCCAGCGCTTACCGAGGCGCAGCAAGCATTGCTGCCCTATTACTGCCACTGCCTGACCGAGCTGGGGATTGGCGACCAGGATTACCTGCAAACCCAACGCTGGCAAGCCAGAGCCGTAGGTTCCATCAGCGCGTTCAGCAATGTGCGCGGAGCCACCGACGATGTGCAGCGTATTGATGGCTATCTGACCGTATCGGCCAAAGCGCTGGCCCGTAATCACAACGCCATGAGTGAATTGATCAAAGCCACTGTGGAGCAAGTACGCTTTGACGAACTGCCGCGCCTGCGGGAACTGATCGCTCAAATCCGGGCGCGCCGGGAACAATCCATCACTGGCAATGGTCACAGCCTCGCGATGGCGGCTGCTTCCGCAGGAATGGCACCGGCGGCCAAACTGAGTCACGAGCTGGGTGGTCTGGCGGGCATTGCCCGACTGAAAACCCTCGACCAGCAATTGGACGACGCCGAGGCCCTGAAACAGTTCGCACAGCAACTGCTGGAAATCCACCAGTTGGTGCTGCAGGCACCGAAGCAGTTTTTGCTGGTGGGCGAGACCGAACAGTTGGATCGCTACCGGGACGAGTTGCTGTCCCATTGGCCCACGGCCGCTGGAGCAGAAAACTTTGTCTCCTTCACCCTGCCTCCCGTGTCCGAACAGGTACGCGAGGCCTGGATTACCAACACCCAGGTTAACTTTTGCGCCAAGGCCTATGCCACTGTGCCCAGCGAGCATCCCGATGCCGCCGCGTTGACAGTCCTGGGCGGTTTTCTACGCAACGGCTACCTGCACCGAGCCATCCGTGAACAAGGGGGCGCCTATGGCGGCGGTGCGAACCAGGACAGCAACAGCGCGGCATTTCGGTTTTTCTCCTACCGGGATCCCCGCTTAACCGAAACGCTGGATGATTTTGACCGGGCGCTGGAGTGGCTACGCACAGGCGATCACAGTTGGCAGGCGGTGGAAGAAGCCATCCTCGGCGTGATCAGCAGCATTGATAAGCCCGCCTCGCCCGCTGGCGAGGCCAAGCAGACCTATCAAGCCGAGCTTTTTGGACGTACCCGGGAGAAGCGAGAAAACTTCCGCAATCAGGTCCTCGCGGTCACGTTGGATGATTTGCAGCGCGTTGCCGAGCAGTATTTAAAACCCGAGCAAGCCAGCATAGCCATAGTGACCCATCGGGGACACGAAGCCACAGCACAAGAGCTGGGGCTTAACATTCAGGCACTTTGAGATGGCGACAAATAACGATTGGTGGCACCTAACACCACAGCGCAGCGACGTCCAGCGTCGCGGCGCGTGGTTTTCCGCCACAAAGTGTTTTAGCATCGCGAAGCCCGAACACCAAGGTGATGCTTTCTGAACATGTCCCAACGCATACTTGAATACAGCGCCGCCACCAATGTAGGTCACAAGCGCGACAACAATGAGGATACCTACCTAAGCTTGCCCGAGCAGGGGTTGTGGGTGGTGGCCGACGGTATGGGTGGGCATGCAGCGGGCGAAGTGGCCAGCGCCATCGTGCGGGATACCTTATCCAAACAGAGCGACAGAAGCCTATCGGCGGCCATCCAAAGCGCTCACAGAGCGGTGGTGGATGCCGTGTCTCAGGGCCAAGGTGCCCCCGGCATGGGCTCGACCGTCGTGGCTCTGCGCGCTGAAGGCCACCAATACGAAGTGTCCTGGGTGGGCGACAGCCGCGCCTATTTGTGGACTCAAACACGCGACGGCGGCCGCCTGGAGCGTTTAACCACCGACCATTCCTATGTGCAGGCGCTTCTGGCTTCTGGCGCCATCGGCGCTGAGGAAGTCGATAACCACCCGGAAAAAAACATTATTACGCAATGCCTGGGCTCTCTTGAGCTGACCGAAGTACAGGTGGACTCTGTGCAGGGTCAATGGCTGCCGGAACAGTGGATTCTGCTGTGCAGCGACGGCTTGAGTGACGAACTGGACGATCAGACCATCGCCCGAATTCTATGTGACAGCCGACGCAATCACCGACGGGCCTTGCGCGCGTTAATGCGCGCCGCTCTCGCCAGCGGTGGGCGTGACAACATTACCGCTCAGCTGGTGCAGTCGCCGCTGACGCCCCGCTCCCGCTGGAGCGGCCTCTGGCAGTGGATTCCCAGTGTCACCGGCCGGCGCACCTGGGATGCCTGTTTATATGGCGCGGCGTTAATTTCATTGATACTGGTGCTTTACTGGACTCTCAGCTGATGCAGATACCCGGTTACCGCATTATTCGTAAAATCAACCAAGGCGGCATGTCCAGTGTCTACCTGGCGATCCAGCTGAGTGTTGGCCGCGAGGTGGCGCTGAAAGTCATGTCGCCGGCGTTGAATTGCGATCCGGTATTCAGTGAGCGTTTCCAGCGCGAGGCCAATATTGTTGGCCAGCTATCGCACCCACACATCGTGTCGATATACGACATCGGTCGCCATGAAAATTACAATTACATCGCCATGGATTACCTGGCCGGCGGCTCGATACACGATCGTATGGCCAGTGGCATCAGCGCCCAGGAAGCGCTGCGTATTACCGGCGAAGTGGCCAAAGCGCTGGATCATGCCCATCAAAAAGGCTATATCCATCGGGACATAAAGCCCGAGAACATCCTGTTTCGCGAAGACGGCTCCGCCGTGGTGACGGATTTTGGAGTCGCTAAAACCGTACGCAGCGCCTCGCGTATGACCAATGCCGGCACCGTGGTGGGCACGCCCCACTACATGAGCCCGGAACAGACCCGTGGCAAGCCCGTAGACGGTCGCGCTGATATTTACAGCCTGGGGGTGGTGTTTTACGAAATGCTCACCGGCCAAGTGCCGTTTCAGGCCGAAGAAGCGGTAGCCGTGGCGGTGAAACATTTAACCGCACCCATTCCACGCCTGCCCAGCCAATATCAGCCCTACCAAAAGATCATCGATAAGCTGTTGGCCAAGGAGCCGGAAGATCGCTTTCAGCGAGGCCGAGACCTGGTGCGCGCCATCGATGCCCTGGAAGGCTCGGCGGGCTTACCCGCTGATCTACTTACCAGCACAGACTCCAGCCGGGTGCAGATTCTGTCTCTGCTCAAAGCCCTGCTCAGCACCACCTACCAGGCGGCCGCTGCGCTCGGCCGACAATACCTTAATTGGTTAAAATCCCTGCGCTGGACGCCCCGGCGCGGACTGTATCGCCATCCGGATACCAGCGTTACGGAAATCCGAAGTGTTCCTAACGCCCGGCTCAGTGAACAGGCCACCGTAATTTCAACCCGCATTCAACAGGCGGCCCACTTTCAACCCCTGTTCCCCAAAACCCGCCGCCTGGCCCAGGGGTTCACACTGGCGGTGTTTCTGGGCATCATCTGGGGCGCCTTTGCCCTGAGCGTCGAGCGCTTCGATATCCCCGGTGAGCGGTTTTTACCTGATGCCGTACTTCGCGGAGCGTTGGCTACAGCGGTTTTACTGACGGCTAATGAATCGGACACGGCCCCTGAGGCAGCGGTGAACTCATCCGCATCCCAGCCTTTGGGCCAGATGGTCACCGCAGAGAGTCTTCAAGATGGCCTGCAGATTCTGCTCGGTGCCGACTCAGCCCCACGGCCCGCACCCAGCTCTGAACCCATCCCGACCCTGATCAGTGCCCTGCCCGAAATCACACGGCGCAATGGTCCATCCGTGTCCGCGGATGATGAGGTACCGGTGGCGGCGCCCCCACCCAGACATGCGCTGAGAGTCAACCCTGTGCCCGAAAACGCCCGGGTACGCATCCTTAACATTACTGAGCGCTATTTTCCGGGTATCGAGCTGCTACCCGGCCGCTACCACCTGGAGATCACTCATCCCGGCTATGACAGCCAAAGCCAATGGGTTGAGATTGATGATGAGCCTTTAAGCGTCGATGTTCGCCTGCTGCGAACCCCCGTTCCCGGCGCGACGTTTCGCAACAATCTAGCCAACGGCGGTCAGGGGCCGGAAATGGTGATTGTGCCCGCCGGACGCTTTACCTTAGGGAGCCGACTCGACAGTAACACCATGCCCGAGCAACAGGTTCGGATCCGCCAGCCTTTCGGGATCAGTCGATACGAAATTACCTTTGCGGATTATGATCGCTTCGCCCGGGCCACTAACCGCCGCCTTCCCGATGACAAGTCTTGGGGACGGGATAATCAGCCAGTGATTAACGTCAGCTGGTATGACGCTCAGGCCTATGTGCAATGGCTGAGCGAACAAACGGGCGCCCGCTACCGTTTGCCCACGGAAGCGGAATGGGAGTACGCCGCGCGCGGCGGTGCGCCCAATGTCTTTTGGTGGGGCGAAGAACCCGATGACGCCCACGGCCGTGCCAACTGCCGGCGCGGGTGTCAAAGTGAGTATGCGGGGGTTTTTACCAGTCGAACGGCGCCGGTGGGCTCGTACCCCGAGAACAATTTCCGGCTGCACGACACCGCGGGTAACGTTTCAGAATGGGTGCAGGACTGTTACCAAAATCATCATCTGGACGCACGTACCGATGGCCGGGCGGTGGAGACCGAAGACTGTCGCGAGCGAACCGTCCGCGGCGGCTCCAAGAACAGCAGCGTAGCCCGCATCGCGAATCATGCCCGGAAAGGCCACAATGCCAGCAGCCGGGAGGATTATATCGGTATACGCGTCGTGGTAGACCTTTACTAAGCCACAGTGTTATTGGTTGCTTTACACCCCTGTAAGGTACCCTTGACGCCCGTTACGATAGTATAATTTTGCTATGAATGATTTATTTAAAAAAATCCACGCGTGGTTAATCAACGGCACCGATCGGCAATTGTTTCGTCGTTCACTGCTGCTGCTTTTGGTATTGGCAGTATTTGTACAGATCGGTCTCAACACCGGCGACCCCCTTAGTTATCTGGCGGCCTTCGTGGTGGGAGTGGCCTACGTCTTTGGCATGGTCGCGCCGTTGTTCGTGGTCGCGCTCGTGTGGGACGGCCGCGAGATCGGCGCCAGCCGCCTGCTGGCCGGACGCAGCGTGCGACTGCGCCTCGGCGCCCGGGTGCGAGCCGTGCCGCT
>DAHVRW010000100.1 GCA_027322215.1 Marinimicrobium sp. | reverse complement strand
GTCTCATTTGATGACGGAAAATGGGAGGTTGATGCCTACAAAGGCGAGCAGAAGAGAGACCTGGAGGTTGATCCGCACACGGGTGACATACTGTCAGACAAAGAGGACTAACGCCTCAGGAAGGCCGTAATCGCTTCCCGTCGTGGAGCGATTACGGCTGCTTTGATCCGGTTCTGTTGTCCCCGCCTGGAATCATTCACCTAGCGCCCCTCGTGCATAACTTGTATGTCACGGTGGTCTGACCTACTGTTAAAACAGCAAAGACTTCGAGATCGATACAGTGGCGCTCAGTGGTTTGCGCGCACCTAAAGATAATGAGGACCGGCTCGCGAGTGAGGCCCGCTTACTTTATGTGGGCATGACCCGCGCGCGGCGGCAGTTGCTGGTAACGAGCAGTGGTGAGAACCGGGGTTTACCCCGCGCTTGGCGGAACTGGCGGGGGAGGTGGCGTAGTTTGGTAAGGTCATAACAGTACGCTCGACCAGAAAAAGCTGAATCGCACAAGCAGCGCCGCCCGCTCGTGTAACATGTCGATCACGCATTGTTTAGTAGGCGCCCGTGAGCTCACCGCTAGTGTTTGGTGCCGCTATGACCAGCGTTTGGTAGTGATGATAATTCCCATCTGATAGCGTCTGCCCTAGCCACACTATCCAGTCGCCCTCACCATCTCCACTCACGTCTGCAATGGCAGCCAGCGTAAACGTGTTGTGTATTCCATGGATATCTACGCTCAGGCGCGTGGGTGTAGATTCCAGAATTAACCCCGAGAGCTGTTTCAGGGTTTTTATCTCGCCGTGGAGCTGTGGCCGAAGCGCTGATGGGAAGCTAGTCAGGTCCAGTTGTGAATAGAGCCCTTCGAGCGATGTTGGCGGTGTTACCTCTGCTGGTTCTGCGGCTTCAAGTATGCTCAGGGCTTCACAGATCACGTATTCACTTTTGATGATTTTGTTGTTGACCCCTTCCACCAGATTACGGTCGCTTCTTAGAGTCATGTAGCGGGCACAATCCGTTGCAATCTCTCCACCCTGAAATTCAATGGGAGTTCTTTTTTTCGTCATTGCCGCCTGCACATCCTGATAGGCTTCAGCAAGGTTTTGGTCAACGATCAGTGCTGTTTGCGGCACTTCCGTATCGTTTTTAACATTACACGCTGCAAAGCATAACAAAGCACTGTATAGAATCAGTTTCATAAACTTTTTTCCAGGTAATCGGCTTCAGCATTTCTACGGGTAGGGTAAATGTCGCCAAAATCTCTGAGTATTTCGATGGTTTTCTCCCAGTCTTGAACGATGATTGCCGACCAAAAAGCGGGAGTTCTAACGGGTAGATTATCGCCATACTGGTAGGCTAACGATGCGATCACGGTCTGTGCTTCGGGGGCAAGTTTGTTAAACTTGGTTTCGCTGTGGCGATTGTAGCGACGAATTATTCTGTTTGTTGCTTCCTTTTTTACGGCTTCATCGATTTGCGATGCTTGTGAACCGTTGATTATTAACGGTTTTTTCGCGACCAACTTCGCAGCCTCGTGAGCCTTCACGCCGAGGTAAGGCTCGAGTTGCTCAATCAGCAGTTCGCTTAGTCCGAGGTTTTTAAGGTCCTGAACATTTCTCTGGCCCAGATCAACGCCGGTAGCAAGGGTTACGCCACTTTGACTAAGACGCGCCACAGGGACGTAGCCTTTGGTGCGTCGGCCGCCTTCCAGATCGCTAATGAAGAAAAAGTTGATATTGTTGTTTTCCATAACTTAATCCCTTACTGAACAGAGCTCTTTCCGCTTGAGGGATGCCTAGAATAGCTGGAGAGGTGCCGAGCGGGTTCCTCGGGGGGGGTAGGTGATTAAATCAACCCACCATCCACCACAAAATCCTGGGCGGTGATCATGCGGCTGTTATCTGAGGCGAGGAATAGGGCGAGTTCAGCCACATGCTCCGGCAGCAACCGTTGCTTTATGCATTGGGATTGGGCGACCCACTGCTCAGTTTCTTTATCAACATAGCTTTGCAATTGTCGATCCGTCATTACCCAGCCGGGTACCAGAGTATTGACGCGAATGCCATCCGCGCCCAGGTCTTTGGCCAGGCTGCGGGTTAAGCCGACCATTGCGGCTTTGCTGGCGGCGTAGGCCTGCATCTGGCCCTGCTTCATGGCCCAGCATACCGAGCCGAAGTTGATGATGGAGCCGTAACCGAGCTCGCGCATTTGCTGATGAACCGCTTGGGCGGCGAAAAACGCCGGACGCAAATTCACCGCCATTTGATCATCCCAGCTTTCGGGGGTCACATCGTCCACATTGATGCGCGAGTCATCCGCGGCGTTGTTAATCAATATGCTGATACTGCCCAATGTCTGGCGGGCCGACTCTATTGCCGCCTGCAATGCCGTAATGTCTCGCAGGTCGCATTCGATGAACATGGGCCGAGCGTTGGTTTCACCCTCGATTTTATCGCACAGCGCCAACGCTTCTTTCGCGAGTACGTCGACAAAACAGACTTGCGCTCCCTGTTGGCAAAACGCCTCCACGAGGCTGGCACCAATACCGCTGCCGCCACCGGTGATAAAGGCCGTGCGTCCCTTTAGACTGGGGTAAATCGCTGGGGAATCCGAGACCATGTAAAGATACCTACAACACAGGCAATTAGAGACAACAATGCTCCTGTTGGCGAGGCGTTACGATAGACTTGGCTCGTAAGGCTTGTCAATTCATTAGAGTACTGCGCGTTACGCCAACGAATTTTCCTGCGGCTGGCTTTCCTTGGCGAGCGCTGCTTCGATGAATGACAGCGCCTCATCAATTAAAAACAGCATCGCGCGCTTGGCTCGTTCAGGGTTGCGATTTTGAACGGCCAGCAGAACCTTTCCGTGCTCCTCCACAACGACTTCGTGGTCCGCTTTTATGGGGTTGGTGTAGTTGATGCTCACGCGCAGGGCGGTTTGAATAAAGTCCCGCAGCCGGATATAGAAACGGTTGTTGCTGGCATAGAGAACGCTGACGTGAAAGGCGATATCCGCTTCCAGCGCCTCCTCAGGTGTCGTGGCGGTACGCATACGCTCCAAGGATTTCGCTATGGCGGCGATCTCGGTTGGGCTGGCGTATTTGGCGGCCAGGGCCGCAGCCTCGGGCTCGATGGCGATACGCAGTTGCAGAAACTCATGCAGCACTTTGAGTGTCGGCTTGCTCTCCAGGGACCACTGCAACAGATCCGGATCCAAGATATTCCAATCTTCCTCCGGCAAAATACGGATTCCTTGCCTGGGCCGGCTTGAAATAAGCCCCTTGGCCGAGAGCATCTTAACCGCCTCGCGCACGGCGCTACGACTAACGCCAAACTGTGTGCACAGCTCCGCCTCTGTGGGCAGACTTTCATTGCGATCGTACTCGCCGCAAACAATGGCTCGTCCGAGCGCCTGCGTCATGCGCTGGGATAGATTATTACCTTTATCGAAAATGGCCATTCAGGTTAACCGTTCCATGACTTATCGTTGTCGCGTGAATTTAGCTTGTCTGTGCACCGAACACAACCGGGAGCCTTCTATTTGTATGATGGATAGGCGTTGGTTTGGGCGGGCATACGTTAGGATTCCTTACATTGAGAACACCTTATTGTGCGAGAAATCGTATGAAAACGATACCTCAACACCGCAACCCAAGGCTCCTCCATGATCGGCTACTGCTGGACACATGAACGAGCGGAGCTGCGTGTGTCGACGTACTTGCCGATGTCATCCTGCGCGGCGTCGCCGTTGATCTGGGGTGACGCAGTCAATACTATTATATGATAATCTCTTGGGGGCAAACTTTACCACATGTACTCCAAAACAACCGCATTGAAGGCTGGGTCGAAAAAGATCGGGTCAACTGTAATAGCGATATAAAGGGATTCCCTATGAAGTATCTGTCCATACGTGTTCTCGCTGTCTTTTTAGGAGCTATGTTTCTCACCGCCGCCGCGGTCGCTGACGCTAAGCCCCAGGTCAGTATTCATGACCCGGTGATGGCTCGCGACGGCGACACTTACTACCTTTATAGCACCGGCCCGGGGATCACCTTTTATAGCTCCGAGGATCTAACAAACTGGAAGCTGGGTGGCCGTGTTTTTGCGGGCGAGCCCACCTGGGCGAAATCTGTGGCCAGCACTTTTAATGGCCACATTTGGGCGCCGGATATCGCTTACCACGACGGCACCTATTATCTGTATTACTCGGTTTCCGCGTTTGGCCGGAATACCTCGGCCATCGGGGTAACCACCAATAAAACCCTGGACCCCCAATCGCCCGACTACCAATGGGAAGATCAGGGGATCGTCATTCAATCGGTGCCCCATCGCGACCTATGGAATGCGATCGACCCCAACGTTGTTTTTGATGATGAAGGCACACCCTGGATGAGTTTTGGCTCTTTCTGGGGCGGTATGAAACTCTTTAAATTGGCGCCCAACATGATCGAGCCGGCGGAGCCGCAAGAGTGGCATACCATCGCCAAGCTGGACCGCCCGATGCTGATCGACGACGCTCTGGCAGGCCCGGCGGAGATTGAAGCACCGTTTATTTTTAAGAAAGACGATTACTACTATCTGTTTGTCTCCTGGGGTAAATGCTGCCGAGGTGCTGAAAGCACGTACCGGATTGTGGTGGGCCGGTCGAAAGACGTTCGCGGTCCCTACCTGGACGAGAGCGGAAAAAATATGGCGGAAGGGGGCGGCACCTTGGTTCTGCAGGGCAATGACAATTGGGCCGGCCTGGGCCACAACAGCGCCTACACCTTTGACGGTAAGGATTACCTGGTTTTCCACGCCTATGAAACGGCGGATAACGGTCTGCAAAAATTGAAAGTTCTGGAAATGAGCTGGACCGATGATGGCTGGCCCCGGGTTAACCCCGATGACCTGGAAAACTATGTGAGTGTGCTTGAGAGCAAGTAAACCTGTTTGCGCTTTTGCCGTAGTCAACACGCCATTCTTATTGCTAACGGCCCGTACGAATCCCGTCGCTCGGGATCACTGGGCCGAACACTTATCCAGTGCGGGTTGGGGGTGACCTTACGAAGCCCCAGACCCGCTGAGCGAGCTCCGAGCGCGTTAAGCGCTTCCCCCAACGCCATATCCCTTTCTTAATAATCTTATAATACGACTCCCCTACCGTTAAATTGCATTTCCTTTTATTGGCTCTTCGCTCTTAGGTCGGCTGGCCAGTTTCGTGCGTGCTTTCCCGAGACACGACACATATAAGGCGCTCAGACCGTTTTAGTCATCGGCCCCCCTGGGTTTTCTCTGCGCCCCTGCTTGCCATGATCCCGGCATTTATAAAACCACTTGATCTTATTATCAGACAAAAGTATAAAGGAAAGCGGCACCCGATCAAATAACACCATAACAGCTAAAAAAGCTAGGGAGGCACCGATGAAACAGGCGAAACTCATCCTGTTAGCAAGCGCCATCGCGGCGCTGGCCGCGTGTGGCGGCAGCAGTGGTTCGGGCAAAACACCGCCCGCCGATAACGGCACACAACCGACACCCCCGCCTGTTCATAGCGGGCAAGCACCTACCGTCGATCCAGATCAAATTAACTACAACGATATACCAGTGCATGACCCGTCGGTGATTCGTACGGACGATGGCATGTTCCATGTGGTGGGCTCGCACCTGGCCATGGCCAGCAGCCCGGATTTAATCACCTGGGAGCAAACCGCCCCTGGTATTGACCTGGAAGAGCCGGACTTTGCGGCTAACCCCCTGTTCAGCAATTACGATATTGAGATAGCCGAAGGCATTGACTGGACCGGTGGCTATGGGGGCTCCTGGGCCTCGGACATCACGCTGTTCAACGATGGGCGTTACTACTTTTACTATAACCACTGCGCCAACCCAGTTTCCGGCGTGTGCGACGCGCCCCGCTCCTACCTGGGTGTGGCCGTGGCGGACGACATCATGGGGCCCTACAAAAATCTGGGTATTTTCCTGAGGTCCGGCCAAACCGCGGACGAAATTGCCGAAGGCTACGGCGTGGGCGATATCACCAGCTACAACGCCAATATTCACCCCAACACGATCGACCCTCACACCTTTTTCGATAAAAACGGCAAGCTGTGGATGGTGTACGGCTCCTATTCGGGGGGCATTTTTATTCTCGAAATGGACGAGGCCACCGGTAAGCCGCTACCGGGCCAGGGCTACGGGAAACACCTGGTAGGGGGTAACCACAGCTCGATCGAAGGGCCCTATATGCTGTACAGCCCCGAGAGCGACTACTACTATTTGTTCACCTCATTTGGGGGCTATGAGTCCACCGATGGGTATAACCTGCGCATCTCCCGCTCGCGCAACCCAGATGGGCCGTTCGTCGATGCTGAAGGCCAGGATATGGCGCAAGCACGCGGTAACTAGGACAGCATTGCCTCCTACGGCGTGAAGCTGATGGGCGGCTTTAATTTTGTCTCTCATCCCGGCGATCCAGCGCCTGAATACGGCTACTTGTCGCCCGGCCACAACTCCGCCTATTACGATGAACAGACCGGTCAGCATTTCCTGATCACCCACACCCGCTTTCCCAATCGCGGAGAGGAGCATGCTATTCGCGTGCACGAGCTGTTCATCACCGCCGATGACTGGCTGGTCGCCTCGCCCCAACGGTACGCCCCGCTTGAAGGAGAAAACCTGATCGGTGCAGACGACGTGGTTGGCGATTATAAATTCGTCAACCACGGCAAAGATATCAATCGCCAAGCTAAACCATCCGTGGCCATTAGCCTGACGGAGGATGGTCAGATCACCGGTGCCCACACCGGCACTTATACCCTGTACGGCGACCAACCCAACCGAATCACTCTGGAACTGGATGGCCTGGGCAGGTTTGAGGGTGTGGCACGCTGGCAATGGGATGCGGCGGCGGAGCGGGTGACACCGGTGTTCACCGCTTTAGGCAGCGACGGCGCGTCTATCTGGGGCGTGCAGCAACCGCCGCTCGGGCCCTATGACGTGGTGGAAGCCGTAGTGGATGCCCTGGATTACCCGGAAACCTTCACGGGCACCCAGCTGCATCTGCCCACCACAGGTGCTCGCGGCGCACAGATTAGCTGGACCAGCGACAACCCCGACGTCATTCAAGTGGACGGGCGGGTACTGCGCCCCAATGTGGGCGAGGCCGATGCGCTAGTCACCCTGACCGCTACGGCGACGTTCGGTGATGCCGAAGACGCGAAAAGTTTTCACATTGCCGTGCCTGCCCGGCAGCCGTTTAACCGCGTCGCGCAGTTTGATTTCGACGGCGATCTAACCGACACGCTCGGGAATCTCGAAGACGGCACGGTCACCGGAGCTCGTATTTACGATGTGGGTGCGGGCAGCATCAGCTACGGCACCGGCCAGAACGGGCAGGCGCTGGTGCTGGAAGGCAGCAGCGGAGTGCGTCTGCCGGACAACCTGATTACCAACTACGAGTACACCGTTTCCTTCTGGATCAACCCCACAGCACACACGGCCTTTGCGCCCGCCTTCTTTGGCGCCGTTGACGAGCATATACCGGAGGGTGAATCCGTCCCCAGCTCCGATCGCTGGATCAGCTTCCTGCCGGAAGGCTGGGACGGTAACACGATGCTCTGGAGCGGAAGTGAAACCTGGGTAGATGCCACTGCAGGCGAGCGCATCCCACGCGATACCTGGTCGCACATGGCGGTAAGCGTCGATAACGGACGGGTCAGCGTATTTCTGAACGGCATCGAGAAATACTCCGGCGGACAAGTGCCGGACTTTTTCACCGAAGGGGAAGGGCGCTTTGCCCTGGGCGTCAACTACTGGGACACGCCACTGCAAGCGCTGATTGATGAGCTGAAAGTCTACGATGCCGCACTAACGGCCGAAGAAGTCTTGGCCCTGGATGTGGAAAACTGGCCCGTGGAGGACCTGTTGGACTCAGCGGTCAACCTGCTCAATCTGGGTGACTTGAGTTCGGTGCGCAGCGATATTCCACTGCCCTCAACCGGCGCCTACGCCGCCGCTATTGAGTGGACCTCATCCGATCCATCCACTCTCTTGGTAAAGCCGGGCCGCGCCGTGGTGACACAACCGCCGGCAAGCGCTTCCGATATTGATCTGACGTTAACGGCGCGAGTAACACTCAATGGCGAAACTCGCACGCAGGATTTCAATGTCCGGGTCCGCTCTTCCGGGGCGCCGGAGCCGGTGGCCGCATTCAGCTTTGAAGCCGATCTGCGGGACTCCACCGGTAACTTTGCGGACGGCAGCCCCACGGGCGAGCGGTTGGATGACAGCGGTGGTGTTATCAGTTTTGCCCCCGGCGTTGCTGGTAGCGCCCTGGAGCTGGATGGTCACTCGGGCGTGCGCCTGCCCGATGATTTGCTTACCGACGCTACCTACACCATTTCTGTATGGCTAAAGCCAACGCGCCACAGTCAGCATGCCAGCGCCTTTTTCGGTGAAGTTAATCTGGATAGCTGGATCAGTGTTGTGCCTCACGGCCCCGGTGACGGTAACACCATGCTCTGGTCCGGTACCGCCTGGTATGACGGTGACGCCGGTCGGCAGATACCCGTGGGTACCTGGACGCATTTTGTGGCGGTGAACAACAACGGCGAGTTGACCCTGTATCTAAATGGCGAAGAGGCCTTCCGTGGCTCGGGCTTTCCCGACGTCTTTACCCTATCAGAGTCGAGTCGTTTCGGCCTGGGGGTGAACTACTGGGACGATCCTTACCACGGGCTTATCGACGAGCTGCGCATTTATGACGTGCCGGCGTCCGCCGCTGATATTGAGCAGTGGTACCAGGAATACGCGGGCCATTAACACCACAGAAAAAATTGTCTCGACTCGGAATGCACCGACGTGATCGGTGCATTCCAGCAATTCGGGGCGCAGGAGTGCGTGAGACACGACTTTA